>NZ_JBQQBS010000038.1:0-98777 GCF_052245395.1 Streptomyces sp. 4N124 | reverse complement strand
AACTTTTTGGGTTCGTCCCCTGGCCGCCGGGGATCAGGCCGTCACACGCCCGCGGGCTCCGGCTCCTCGGAAGCCGACGTCGGCTGAGCGGGCAGCTTCGCCTGCCGCTTCGCCTCGCGCTTCTTCGCCCGGCGCTCCTTGCGCAGTTCGAGCATCGCGTAGAGCGTCGGGACCAGGAGCAGGGTCAGCAGGGTCGACGTGATCAGACCGCCGATCACGACCACCGCCAGCGGCTGGGCTATGAAGCCGCCCTCGCCGGTGACGCCCAGGGCCATCGGGAGCAGGGCGAAGATGGTCGCCAGGGCCGTCATGAGGATGGGGCGCAGCCGGTGGCGGCCGCCTTCGACGACCGCCTCGACGACGCCGTAACCCTGCCTGCGGTACTGGTTGATGAGGTCGATCAGCACGATCGCGTTCGTCACCACGATGCCGATCAGCATCAGCATGCCGATCATCGCGGGGACGCCCATCGGGGTGCCCGTCGCGACCAGGAGGCCGATGGCGCCGGTGGCCGCGAAGGGGATGGAGACCAGCAGGATCAGCGGCTGGACCAGCGAGCGGAACGTCGCGACCAGCAGCATGAAGACGATCGCGATGGCCGCCAGCATCGCCAGGCCCAGATTCGCGAACGCCTCGTCCTGGTCCTCGGAGACACCGCCGATCGCGGCCGTGGCGCCCTCCGGGAGGTCCAGCGAGTTGATCTTCGACTGGAGGTCCGTGCTCACCGCGCCGGTGTTGTCGCCGGTCGGCCGGGCCGTGATGGTGGCCGCGCGCTGGCCGTCGATACGGGTCATCGACACCGGCCCGTCGACCATCCGGACCGTGGCGATGTCGGACAGCTTCACCGGGCCGAGGCGCAGCGCCTTCAGTTCGGCCAGCGTCTCGGCCGGCTTCGCCGACCTGATGACGACGTCGCGCTCGGTGTCGTCCAGGGTCGCCTTGGCGGCGGTGGTGCCCTTGACCGCCTGGGCGACGGCCGCGCCGAGGGTGGTGTCGTTGAAGCCGGCCGCGGCGGCCTTGTCGTTGGCCCTGACCGAGATCCGCGGCACGCTCTGCGCCAGGTCGCTGGTGACGTCGGTGACGTCGTCCAGACCGGCGACCGTCTTGCGGACCTCCTCGGCGGCCTCGCGCAGCACGCCCGCGTCGGCGGCCTTCACGACCACGCTGAGGTCCTGGCTGCCGAAGCCGTCACCGGCCGCGATGGTCGTCGTACCGATGCCGGACAGCTTCTTCAGGCCGTCCTCGATACGGCTCTGCACCTCGTCGTACGACGCCGAGTCCTCCAGCATCACCTGGTACGAGGCCTGGTTGGTGTCCGTGCCACCGCCGAAGGCCGCCATGAAGCCGGACGAGCCGACGGTGACCTGGTAGTCCTTCACGCCCTCGACGGAGCCGAGCAGCTTCTCGACCTTCTTCGCCTGCTCGTCGGTCGCCGCCAGGCTGGTGCCGGGCTTCAACTCCTGCTTAACGGTGAGGACTTCCTGCTCGCCCTGGTCGAAGAAGTTGGTCTTCAGCAGCGGCGCCATGCCGAACGTGCCGATGAGGATCACGATCGCGAGCGCCACGCTGGTGAGACGGCGGCGGGTCGCGAAGCGCAGGACGGGGACGTAGAGGCGCTGGAGGCGGCTCTTGGCCTCCTTCTCCTCAGCCAGGCGGCGGGCCTCGTCGGCGTCCTCGGGCGTGCCCTTGGGGGCGCGCAGGAACCAGTACGACAGGACGGGTACGACCGTCAGCGAGACCAGCAGCGACGCGAGCAGCGCGGCCGTCACGGTCAGGCTGAACGAGCCGAACAGCTCGCCCACCATGCCGCCGGTCAGTCCGATCGGGAGGAAGACGGCGACGGTGGTGAGGGTCGAGGAGGTGACCGCGCCCGCGACCTCGCGGACCGCCTTGAGAATGGCCTCCTCGCGCTCCTCGCCGTAGCCGAGGTGCCGCTTGATGTTCTCCAGGACCACGATCGAGTCGTCGACGACCCGGCCGATGGCGATGGTGAGCGCGCCGAGCGTCAGCATGTTGAGCGACAGGTCGCGCGTCCACAGGACGATCAGGGCCAGCACCACCGACAGCGGGATGGAGACCGCGGTCACCAGCGTCGAGCGGATCGACGCCAGGAAGACCAGGATGACGAGGACCGCGAAGAGCAGGCCGAGCCCGCCCTCGGTGGTCAGACCCGAGATGGACTTGGAGACCGCCGGGCCCTGGTCGCTGACGACCGTGATCGTGGAGCCGGTGCCCAAGTCCTTGCGCATGTCGGTGAGTTGGTCCTCGACCGCGTTGGAGATGGCGACCGCGCTGCCGTCCTGGTCCATGGTGACGCTCACGGCGAGGCTGGGCTTGCCGTCGGTGCGGGTGAGGGAGTCGGCGGTGGCCTGCTCCTGCTCGACGTCCGCCACGTCGGCGAGGCGCACCGGATCGCCGCCGGCCTCGCCGGTGACCATCAGGTCCTGGATCTGCTTCAGGGAGGTGAAGCCGCCGCCGACCTGGACGGTGCGGTTGTTGCCCGCCTCGTCGAAGGAGCCGGCCGGGACGGTCGCACCGCCCGCCTGGAGCGCCTGGGACAGGGCCTGCGAACTGAGGCCCGCCTTGGCGAGCTTCGCCTCGTCCGGGGTGACGGTGACCTGGAGGTCGCGTACGCCGTCGACGGTGACCTGTCCGACGCCGTCGATGTCCTTCAGGTCCGGTACGACGGTCCGGTCGAGCCGGTCGGCGAGGGCCTGCTGGTCCTGGTCGGAGGTGACGGCGAGGACAACGGTCGGGATGTCGTCCGTGGAACCGGCGACGACCTGCGGGTCCACATCGTCCGGGAGCTGGACGCGGGCGCGGTTGACGGCCTGCTGGACGTCGGCGACGAGCTGCTTGGTGTCATTGCCGTAGTCGAAGGAGGCCATGATCAGGGCGTTGCCCTCGCTGGCCGTGGAGGTGACACCGGTGATGGCGTCGACGCCTTCGAGCGCGTCCTCGATGGGTTCGACGACCTGCTTCTCGACCACGTCCGGGGACGCGCCCTGGTACGGGGCGAGCACGGACACCATGGGAAGTTCGATGGAGGGCAGCAACTGCTGCTTGAGCTGCGGGATCGCGATCGCTCCGAAAGCGAGCGCGACGATCGACATCAGCCCTATGAGGGCCCGTTGCGCGAGGCTGAATTTTGACAGCCAGGACATGGGTCAGCGTCTCTCTTCTGTGGCCTGAGCGGAGGAAGGGGCGCATGTGAGCGCCCACCCCTACACCCTGAGCCATCGCCGGACGGTGATCCGTCGACCCTGGGTCCCGTTCCTTATCTCTCGCCTACTCCGGCCGCAGTACGACCGGGCGGCAGTCACTCCACCCTTGGACGTACCAGCCCCGACTCGTACGCGATCACCACGAGCTGGGCCCGGTCCCGGGCGCCGAGCTTGGCCATGGCCCGGTTGACGTGCGTCTTCACGGTCAGCGGGCTGACTTCGAGGCGTTCGGCGATCTCGTCGTTAGAATGCCCGCCGGCGACCTGCACCAGCACCTCGCGCTCGCGCCCGGTGAGCGCGGCGAGGCGTTCGGCGCGGGCGGGGTCGCGCTCGTCGTCCGCCGCGTCGCCCTGGGCGAGGAAGCGGGCGATCAGGCCCTTGGTGGCGGCCGGGGACAGCAGCGCCTCACCGCCGGCCGCGATCCGGATCGCGTTGAGGAGTTCCTCGGGTTCGGAGCCCTTGCCGAGGAAGCCGGAGGCGCCCGCGCGCAGCGACTGCACCACGTAGTCATCGACCTCGAACGTCGTCAGGATCACCACCCGGACCTGCGCGAGGCTCGGGTCGGCGCCGATCATGCGGGTGGCCGCGAGTCCGTCCGTACCCGGCATGCGGATGTCCATCAGGACGACGTCGGCGCGCTGTTCCTTGGCCAGCCGCACCGCCTCCGCACCGTCGGACGCCTCGCCCACCACCTCCATGTCGGGCTCGGAGTCGACGAGCACACGAAAGGCGCTGCGGAGCAGCGCCTGGTCGTCGGCGAGCAGGACACGGATGGTCATACGGAGTCCTTCGCTGGGCTGGTGCGGGTCTTGACCGGCAGGATCGCATGCACACGGAAACCGCCGCCGTACCGGGGACCGGTGGTGAGGGTGCCGCTCAGGGCGCTGACCCGCTCCCGCATCCCGATCAGCCCGTGTCCGCCGCCGGCCTCGGGGGCGTCGTCCTCCCCGGCGCCGTTGTCGAGCACCGTGATCTCGATGTTCTCTCCCACGCGTACGACGCTGACCTCGGCCTTGGCCTCGGTGCCGGCGTGCTTCTGCACATTGGTGAGGGCTTCCTGGATGACGCGGTAGGCGGCCAGGTCGACGGCGGCGGGCAGCGCGGTGCCGTGGTCGGCGCGGGCGACCTCGACATGCAGTCCGGCGCTGCGGAAGGTGCCGACGAGTTCGTCGAGCCGGACCAGGCCGGGCGCGGGTTCGGTGGGCGCCTCGGGGTCGTCGGACTGCCGCAACAGGCCGACGGTGGCGCGGAGTTCGTTGAGTGCGGAGCGGCTGGCCTCGCGTACGTGGGCCAGGGCCTCCTTGGCCTGGTCGGGCCGCTTGTCCATGACATGGGCGGCGACTCCGGCCTGCACATTGACGAGCGCGATGTGGTGGGCGACCACGTCATGCAGGTCCCGGGCGATCCGCAGCCGCTCCTCGGCGACCCGGCGGCGGGCCTCCTCCTCACGGGTGCGCTCGGCCCGCTCGGCGCGCTCCCGTATGGCGTGCACGACCGCACGCCGGCTGCGGACCGCGTCGCCGGCGGTGGCGCCGATGCCGGTCCAGGCGAGGACGCCGAGGTTTTCCTGGGCGTACCAGGGGAGCGGTCCCGCGAGCATGGCGGAGCCGGTCAACACGGTCATGGTGAGCAGGCCGACGCGCCAGGTGGTGTGCCGGTCGGTGCGGGCGGCGACGGTGTAGAGCGCGATGACCGCGGACATGGCGACGGGGGCGCGCGGGTCGCCGGTGACGGACTCGATGAGCGCGAGGGCGCCGGTGAAGGCGAGGACCGTCTTGGGGGCGCGGCGGCGGAAGACCAGGGCGGCGGCGCCGAGCGTGATGAGGACCAGGCTGAGGGCGTCGGGGCTGCGCAGGCTCCAGGTGACGCTGTCCTTGCCCCGTGGGTCCACGAAGGAGCCGGCCACCATACAGGCGAGCACGGCGGCCGCGAGCGCCGCGTCGAGCGCCAGCGGGTGCGCTTGGAGGTGACGCCGGGCACGCTCGATGGTGGTCACGCTTGTCAACGGTACCGGCGTCGGTACCGAGGTCGCTGGGGGCTCCGCCCCCAGCCCCCCGGGCCTGTGCCCACCCGCCACCCGACTCGGTCGGTCATGAGGTGAGCACCTCAGCCCGGGATCAAGCCGTCGTCGCTCAGCATCTCCCGGACCTCCTCCAGTGTCGCGTCCGGGGACGGCAGGATCAGTTCTGAGGGTTCCAGGGACTCGTCCGGCAGGGGTTCGCCCAGTTCGCGGACCTTCTGGAGGAGGGCGTGGAGAGTGGCGCGGAAGCCTGGGCCGTCGCCGCTCTCCATCTCCTGAAGGAGTTCGTCGTCCAGCTTGTTCAGCTCGGTGAAGTGGCTGTCGGCCAGCCTCACCTGCCCCTCCCCCATGATCCGTACGATCATGTCGCCCTCCGTATGGCGATTACTGCTTGTCGAAGCGCGGGGTGTCCTGTGGCTGCTGCTGGGACTGCGACTGGTCCTTGCCGCCCTCGATGGCCTGCTGCGACGAGGAGCCGCCGGCCAGCTCGGCCTTCATGCGCTGCAGTTCCAGCTCTACATCCGTACCACCGGAGAGGCGGTCCAGCTCGGCCTGGATGTCGTCCTTGTGCATGCCGGACTGGTCGTCGAGGGCACCGGAGGCGAGAAGCTCGTCGATCGCGCCGGCGCGGGCCTGGAGCTGTGCGGTCTTGTCCTCGGCACGCTGGATGGCCATGCCGACGTCGCCCATCTCCTCGGAGATGCCGGAGAAGGCCTCGCCGATCCGGGTCTGGGCCTGGGCCGCGGTGTAGGTGGCCTTGATGGTCTCCTTCTTCGTACGGAAGGCGTCGACCTTGGCCTGGAGGCGCTGGGCTGCCAGGGTGAGCTTCTCCTCCTCGCCCTGGAGGGTCGCGTGCTGCGTCTCGAGGTCCGTCACCTGCTGCTGGAGGGCGGCACGGCGGGACAGCGCCTCGCGCGCCAGGTCCTCGCGGCCGAGGGCGAGCGCCTTGCGGCCCTGGTCCTCCAGCTTGGTGGACTGCGACTGGAGCTGGTTGAGCTGCAACTCCAGGCGCTTGCGCGAGGTCGCCACGTCGGCGACACCGCGGCGGACCTTCTGGAGCAGCTCCAGCTGCTTCTGGTACGAGTAATCGAGGGTTTCGCGCGGGTCCTCGGCCCGGTCAAGGGCCTTGTTCGCCTTCGCGCGGAAGATCATCCCCATACGCTTCATGACACCGCTCATGGGCTTCGCGCGCCCCCTTCTGACGGACTACATCCAGCTCCTGCGACAGAACCCACAGTACGGGCCCTGCTTCTATTACCGCACTGTTCGGGGACGGATGCGCTCATCCCCAAGGACGACTGCGGTCGGCCCCGCTCCGGCGTAGGGAGTAGGTGACCCCTGAGAGCGACCCCCGAGAGCAGCGCCCCTTCTGTCCCCACTAATACGACTGGTGTTGCGGGATCGTTCCCCGTGGGGCTGGGGTCCATGCCCGGGACCCCGTACCCTTGGGTTTTGTGTTCCGTAGCCGTGCCAAGGATGAGAAGGCCGCGAACGCCGACAAGGCGTCGCTGACCGACTCCACTCAGACCCGTGACCCGCAGGCCCCGAAGGGCAGGCCCACTCCCAAGCGGAGTGAGGCCCAGTCCCAGCGCCGCAGCGTCGCCAATACGTCGATGACCCGCAAGGACGCCGCCAAGCGTCAGCGCGAGGATCGCCGTGCCGCCCTGGACAAGCAGCGCCAGGCGCTGGCCGGCGGTGACGAGCGCTATCTGCCCGCGCGTGACAAGGGGCCGGTGCGCAAGTACGCGCGGGCCTTCATCGACTCGCGGTTCAACGTCGCGGAGTTCTTCCTGCCGATGGCGGTGATCATCCTCGTGCTGAGCATGGTGCGGGTGGCCTCGCTGCAGAACATCGCTCTGCTGCTGTGGCTGGTCGTGATCGTGCTGATCGTGCTCGACTCGATCGCCACGGGCTACCGCCTGAAGAAGGGTCTGGCCGAGCGCTTCCCGGACGAGAACAAGCGCGGGGCCGTCGCCTACGCGCTGATGCGCTCTCTCCAGATGCGCCGGCTCCGGCTGCCGAAGCCGCAGGTCAAGCGCGGGGAGCGGCCCTGACCGGCACGGCTTCGTTCTCGGGGGGCGCGGCGGATGCCTGGCTGAGCAAGCTGGGCGGGCTGCGTGACGTCGTACGCCAGGAGCTGGTGGCCCGCCAGCTCGACGAGCAGATAGCCGGCCGGTTCCCGGTCGGACAGAGGCTGCGTGTGCTCGATGTGGGGATGGGCCAGGGCACGCAGGCGCTGCGGCTGGCCCGGGCCGGACATCAGGTGACCGGGGTCGAGCAGGATCCGAAGATGATCTCCGTGGCGCGGGAGGCCCTGTCCGCCGAGCCGGAGGGAATCCGGGAGCGGATGCGGATCGTCCAGGGCGACGGCCGTGACACCGGCGTGCATTTCCTCCCGGGCAGTTTCGACGTGGTGTTGTGTCATGGCGTGCTCATGTACGTCGACGAGCCCGACCCGCTGCTGGCGGGGCTGGCCCGGATGCTCGCCCAGGGCGGTCTGCTGTCGCTGCTGGTGCGCAACGCGGACGCGCTGGCGATGCGGCCGGGCCTGTCCGGCGACTGGGCGGGCGCACTGGGCGCCTTCGACACGGTGTCCTACCGGAACCGGCTCGGGCTCGACGTCCGTGCGGACCGGCTGGACGCGCTGACCGGGACGCTGGCCGGGATCGGGGCGCCGCTGCACGCCTGGTACGGCGTGCGGATCTTCACGGACACGGCTGCGGACGGGGCCGGGACGCCCGGCGACATCGACGCGCTGCTGGCCGTGGAGGAGCGGGCTGGGCGGACGGATCCGTATCGGCGTGTCGCCGCGCTGCTGCATCTGTGCGGGGTGCGGGGCTAAGCGCGCCGGTCGGGGTGCCACGATGGGCCGTCTGGCGTCTGCGGCTCCGTCGTGGCTGGTCGCGCCCACGCGGCGGTAGCCGCAAATCGAAACAGCCCCGCGCCCCTTTGGGGCGCGCTGCCGCCAGGCCCTCAGCCCGTTCGGGTCAACAACGGGAGCCGGACAATCACCCCGACGCGAGACTCGGGGCATGGACGCTTCTCGTATTCGTGCCCTGCGGCTCGTCGCCGCGCTCGCTTGCTCGCTGGCGCTCGTCTCCGGTTGTTCCGACTCCGGGTCGTCCGGGTCGTCGGAGTCGGAGAAGACCACCAAGCAGGCCGCCGTGCCGGCCGTGGACAGCGAGTTGCAGGACGACTACACGAGGGTGATCAAGGACGTTCTGCCGTCGGTCGTGCAGATCCAGGCCCAAAACGATCTGGGCTCCGGGGTGGTGTACGACAACCAGGGCCACATCGTCACCAACGCGCATGTCGTCGGGGACGAGAAGACCTTCCAGGTGACGACCGCCAACAGCGAGGACGTGCTGACCGCCAGGCTCGTCTACGCGTACCCGGAGCAGGACCTCGCCGTCATCAAGCTGAACGACGTACCGGACGGTCTCAAGGCCGCGAAGTTCGGGGACTCCGCGAAGGTCGAGGTCGGGCAGATCGTCCTCGCGATGGGCTCGCCGCTCGGGCTGTCGTCGAGCGTGACGCAGGGGATCGTGTCGGCGACCGGACGGACCGTCAGCGAGGGGCAGTCCGGCGGCGGTACGGGCGCGACCATCGCGAACATGGTGCAGACGTCGGCCGCCATCAACCCCGGCAACAGCGGCGGCGCCCTGGTGAACCTCGACGGCGAGGTCATCGGCATCCCGACGCTCGCCGCCACCGACCCCAACGTCGGGGACGCCGCGGCGCCCGGCATCGGGTTCGCGATCCCCGCGTCGATGGTGAAGACGGTCGCCGACCAGATCATCAAGGACGGCAAGGTGACGGACTCGGGCCGGGCCGCGCTCGGCATCACCGGCCGTACGGTCGTCGACGCCGACTACCAGGTCGCCGGGGTCGCGGTCGTCGCGGTGACGAACGGCGGGGCGGCCGACCAGGCGGGCCTGGAGGCCGGGGACATCATCACCCAGCTCGGCGACACCGAGATCACCACCATCACCTCGCTGTCGGAGGCGCTGGCCAGGCAGAAGCCGGGTGACAAGACGACGGTGACGTTCACGCGCAACGACGCCGAGAAGACGGTGGATGTGACGCTGGGTGAGCAGTGAGGAGGGGCGGCCGGTGTACGGTCGCCCCTCCCCCGTCCGTCTTACGCGTCCGCGGCGTGCAGGCTCATCGGGCCGTAGATCTCCGTGGCGTCCTCGAACAGGCGCACCTGGTCCGCACCGCCGGCGAGCAGGTCTTTCCAGTACTCGCCGAGCCAGGACTCGGCGTCTCCCTGCGTGGTGAACTCCTCGGGCTGCACCGCGGGCTGGACCTCCGCGCCGTCGGCCTTCTCGAATCGCCACGTCCATAGGGCCATGTGCGCCTCCCGTGTTTGAGCGGTTACGGAGCAGAAGCGTATGCGGTTGTTCGTTGTCTGCGGCTCGGTGGGGGCTTGTCGCGCAGTTCCCCGCGCCCCTTAACGGCGTCTCCGTCACGCAAGATCAGCAGAGACCGGCGAAAATCAACTTCGTGGACGTGACTCTGCTCGGTACCGGTGCCCCCGCGGGGCTGCCCCGCCCCGACTGTCCCTGTGCGGTCTGTGCTGCCGCGCTCGGGCCGGATGCGCGGGCGGCTACCGCGTTGCTCGTGGACGGGGTGCTGCTGATTGATCTGACGCCCGGTGCGGCGTTTGCGGCCGCTCGGGCCGGACGGTCGCTCGGGGGTGTGCGGCAGGTGTTGTTGTCGCATCCGCATGATGGGCCGGCCGTGGAGGTGCCGGCCGGGGTGCCGGGGCCGGGGCGGGTGCCGGATGGGCGGGAGCTGGCGTTGTTGACGGGGCATCGGGTGCGGGCCGTGGCGATGGACGCGGGCGGTACGGGGTATGCGGTGACCGGGCCGGATGGGCACCGGCTGCTGTATGTGCCGCCGGGCAGTGCGCCGGCCGGGCTGGAGGAGGGGGACGGAGAGGCGTACGACATGGTCGTGGCCGATGTCGTGGGGCGGCCGGACACGTTGGCACGGCTGCGGGCGGTGGGGGCGGTCGGGCCGACGACGGATGTGATCGCCGCGCATCTGGATCATGACGTACCGCCGGGGAGAGAGCTGCGGCGGCGGCTCGCGGCGGCCGGGGCGCGGGCCGTGCCGGACGGGACGACGCTGGTCGTGGGCGTGTACGAGGACGTACCGGATGTGCCGCGGCGGACGCTGGTGCTGGGTGGGGCGCGGTCGGGGAAGTCCGTGGAGGCCGAGCGGCGGCTGGAGGCGTTTCCCGATGTGCTGTATGTCGCCACCGGCGGCACGCGGGACGAGGACAGCGAGTGGGCCGCGCGGGTGGCCGCGCATCGGGAGCGGCGGCCCGGGTCCTGGCGTACGGCGGAGACGTGTGACCTGGTGCCGTTGCTTCAGGCCGATGGGCCGCCGTTGCTGATCGACTGTCTGTCGCTGTGGCTGACGGATGCGATGGACTCCGTCGGGGCGTGGGACGACGCGGTGTGGGCCGACGGGGGTGAGCGGGCCTTGCGGGAGCGGGTGCGGGAGTTGACCGGGGCGGTGCGGGCGGCGCGGCGGACCGTTGTCGCCGTGTCGAACGAGGTGGGGTCGGGGATCGTGCCGGCCACCGCCTCCGGGCGGCGGTACCGGGACGAGTTGGGGCGCTTGAACGCGGCGTTCGCGGGTGAGTGCGAGCAGGTGCTGCTGGTGGTGGCGGGGCAGGCGGTGGTGTTGCGGGGGTGAGCGGGGACTCAGGCCTTGCGGGCGATGAGTCTGTAGGTGGTGGAGAAGCGGGTGCGGCTCAGGGGTGGGGAGAGAGTGCAGCCGCGGGATTCCAGTTCCGTGCGGAGGTTGTCCAGGGGGATCAGATGGGTGTGGCCCGGGTGGGTCTGGGGGCGCCACCGCCTGCCCAGGAGAGCCGCGAGCGCGGACTGCGGGTTGGGGGTCTCGATCACCAGGTGGCCCCCGTGGCGGAGAAGCGTGAGCGCGGCCTGGAGTTCCGCACGGGGATCGGACGTGTGGTGCAGATGGTTGAGGAGGCTGACCACGTCGTAGCGCGCGCGGAGGATGGTCGTGATGTGTGGGTCCGGCAAGTTGCCGACGTAGGCCTCTTCGATGCGGTCCGCCCTGCGTGCCTGCACCACCACCGGGGTGGGGTCCAGTCCGTCGAAGGACGTGTACGGGAAGAGTTCCTGCGCCGTTTCCGGGAAGCCGGCGTCGCGCGTGCCCACGTCCAGCCAGCTCTCCGGCTCGGGCCTCAGGCGCAGCATCGCGAGGGCGGTGAGGCGGTGTTGGCGGCGGGTCGCGGAACAGGGCTTGACATGTTCTTCCAACAACCTGTCCTCGACAGGGCGTTGGGGGTTCTGGAACACGTGCGCGCAGTCCCGGCACTCGTCCACGGCGCTCGTACGGGCGCGGAGCAGTTTCGAACCGCACCATGGGCAGTCGTCGCGGCGTGCGGGTGGCATGGGCGGCTCCCCTGAGGACGTACGACATTCCACTGCAAAACGGAACGTATGGGATCGCGATCTTGGGTGCAATGACGTCGTGTGCGCGTGGTGGCCATGTGGCGCCGTTCCGTTCGATCGGGGCCGGTACTGTTCGGCGAATGAGCTCGCTTAATCTCGACGACTTCACCGATCTGATCGAGCGCCCCGACGGCGGGGTGCGCCGCGATGCGGAGGCGCGCCGGGAGCGTCAGATCGTGCCGCCCGGAGCACTGGGCCGCCTCGACGACCTGGGTGAGTGGCTGGCGGCGGCGCAGAGCGCCGTGCCGGTGCGGCCGATCGAACGGCCGCGGGTGGTGCTGTTCGCCGGCGACCACGGGGTCGCCGAACTGGGTGTCTCCGCGCGGCCCGCGGGCAGCGCCGGAGCGCTGGTGCGGGAGGTCCTGGAGGGCGGTCGGCCGGTCTCCGTCCTGGCCCGGCGGCTGGGCGTGCCCGTGCGGGTCGTGGACATGGCGCTGGACTGCGATCCGGAGACGCTGCCCGACGAGGTCGTACGGCATCGGGTACGGCGGGGCAGTGGACGTATCGACGTCGAGGACGCGCTGACGGCTGAGGAAGCCGAGGCCGCGTTCCGGGCCGGCGTCGCGGTGGCCGACGAAGAGGCCGACTCCGGTACGGATCTGGTGGTGCTCGGCGATGTGAGCGTGGGCGGGACCACGGCGGCCGGTGTGCTGGTCGCCGCGCTGTGCGGGACCGACGCGTCGGTCGTGACCGGGCGCGGAGGGCTCGCCATCGACGACCTCGCGTGGATGCGGAAGTGCGCGGCGATCCGCGATGCGTTGCGCCGGGCCCGGCCCGTGCTCGGCGATCAGTTGCAGCTGCTGGCGACGGTGGGCGGCGCCGACCTCGCCGCCATGACCGGGTTCCTGCTGCAGAGCGCGGTGCGGAAGACGCCGGTGATCCTGGACGGGGTCGTGGCGGCCGCCTGTGCGCTGGTGGGGCAGCGGATCGCGTTCCGGGCACCGGACTGGTGGCTGGCCGCGCACAGCAGCGGGGAGCCGGGCCAGGCGAAGGCGCTCGACCGCATGGCCCTCGAGCCGCTCCTCGACCAGGGCGTGACGGTGGGGGAAGGGGCGGGGGCGCTGCTGGCGCTACCGCTGGTGCAGGCCGCGGCGGCGTTGGCGGCGGAACTGCCGGAGAAGGCCGAGGAGCCCGAAGAGGCCCCGGAGGCCGAAGAGGCCGAGAAGGACGAGGGCGAGTAGGGGAAGGAAGGGGGCAAGACATGTGCCGCAATCGGTAAATTTGCCCCATATCATCCCTCCCTATGGGAGATGCCCGCGTTGATGTGAAGTCGGGATCCAGGAAAGGGCAGGGGGCGGTGGCCTCGCGGCGGGCCGCTGCCTTTGCCGTCTGGTATTTGCGGGTCGTCGCGTTCGTCAACTTCCTCAGTGCGGTGTGGGTGTCCTTCGGGCAGGACCTGCGGCGGCACAACCAGGAGAACTACTTCACGCCGTATCTGCTGACCGCCGGTTTCGCGTCCGGTGTGTTCACGGTGTTCCTGGCGATCACGATGCGGCGCCGCAAGCGGGCCGCGTGGATTCTGAACCTCGTGCTCAGCGGGCTGTTCCTGCTGCTGCTCGTCTTCGCGATGTTCTTCCCGGAGATCCGGCGGCATGCGCAGAACTGGGTGTCACTCGTCCTGACGGCCGCCTTCGTGGCGTCGCTGCTCGTCGGGCGGCGGGAGTTCTACGCCAAGGGCGACCGGTCCAACCCGAAGCTCGCCGCCGCCGTCGCGGTGGGCGGGCTGCTGGTCTGTTCGCTGCTGGCGGCGCTGCTGGTGACGGTCACCAACCAGGCGCACGACGAGCACCGTTCGACGTTCGCCGACCGCTGGTGGTACGGGACGCTGCGGCTCGTCTCGGTCGTCGCCGACGACTCCCGCTTCCCCGGCATCACCAGCCCCAATTGGGTCAACGTCACCATCAACGTGCTCAGCACGCTGCTCATCCTCGCCGTCTTCTACGCCGCCTTCCGCTCCCGGCGCGCCGTCGACCCGCTCACCGAGGACGACGAAGCACGGCTGCGGGCGCTGCTGGAGCGGCACGGCGAGCGTGACTCGCTCGGGTACTTCGCGCTGCGCCGGGAGAAGAGCGTCGTCTGGTCGCCGACCGGCAAGGCGGGCGTCGTCTACCGGGTCGTGAGCGGAGTGGCGCTGGCCTCCGGGGATCCGGTCGGCGACCCGGAGGCGTGGCCGGGCGCCATCGAGCCGTGGCTGGCCCAGGCGCGTGAGCACGGGTGGATCCCGGCCGTGATGGGGGCGAGCGAGGAGGCGGGGACCGTGTACGCGCGGCACGGGATGGACGCGCTGGAGCTCGGTGACGAGGCCGTGGTGGAGGTCGCCGAGTTCACGCTGGAGGGGCGGGCCATGCGGACCGTACGGCAGGCGTACAACCGGGTGAAGCGCGCCGGGTACGTCGTCCGCATCCGGCGGCACGAGGACATTCCGGCCGACGAGATGACGTACCTGCTGGAGCGCGCGGACGACTGGCGCGACGGGGCCACCGAGCGTGGTTTCAGCATGGCGCTCGGGCGGCTCGGGGATCCGGACGACGGACGGTGCGTGATGCTCGAATGCGCCGATGGCCAGGGCGAGTTGAAGGCGCTGCTGTCCTTCGTGCCCTGGGGGCCGCGCGGGCTCTCGCTCGACCTGATGCGGCGGGACCGGGACGCCGACAACGGGCTGATGGAGTTCATGGTGATCGAGCTGCTGAATCGCGCCCAGGAGATCCAGGTCACGCAGGTTTCGCTCAACTTCGCCATGTTCCGCTCGGTCTTCGAACGTGGTGCACGCCTCGGCGCCGGACCGGTGCTGAGGCTGTGGCGGTCGCTCCTCAGCTTCTTCTCGCGCTGGTGGCAGATCGAGTCGCTGTACCGCGCCAACGCCAAGTACCGACCCATCTGGGAACCGAGGTTCCTGCTCTTCGAGAAGAGCGCGGACCTGCCCCGCATCGGCATCGCCGCGGCCCGTGCGGAGGGATTCCTGGAGGCACCGGGACTGCCGAAGTGGATGCACCGCAAGCATCTTCAGACGCGTAGATGAGGTCGTGTACATGAGTACGCTCGCCCGCTGGGCCCGCGCCGAATGGGGACTGCTGTACGTCACCGTGCGCGGGGCGATCGCCGAGCGGCGATGGCGGGCGATTCCGATGACGATCGGTGCCGTGTGCCTGACGGCTGTGCTGCATTTCGTCCACAACCAGTCCTGGGGCTATGGGTTCGTCCAGGACGTGGGGGCCGTACGAGCCGAAGATCCCTTGTGGCTGGCGCTGCTGCGGACTCCGCTGTCGCTGTTCGTGCCCGCGCTGGATCTGCCGGTGTGGGGAGGCCTCGTACAGATCCTGCTGGTGTTCGGGATCGCCGAGAGCTGTCTGGGGTGGTGGCGCACGCTCGCCGTCGCGTACGCCGCCACGCTCGCCGGAACGCTGTACGCGCGCGTGGGCATCGCGCTCGGTCCGGGCGGGCTGCTGGGGCTGCCCGCGTCGGACGCGTATGTCGTGGACACGGGGCCGTCGGCGGCCGTGGTGGGGCTCGCCGTGTTCCTCGGCTGGCGTTACCGGGCGTATGTCACCGCGGGGGTGGTGATCGTGGCGATGGTGGTCGAGGTGCTGGTGAAGGAGAACCTGGCCGGCAAGGAGCATCTGGCGGCGATCGCGGGGGTGCTGGTGCTGTGTGCCGTGTGCGCGGTGCGTGCGGCGCGTCAGCGGCGGTCGGCCGAGCGGGCCGGTTCCACCGGATCGGGTTTGCCGCCGATCCAGTCCTGAATCCTGCGGCTGGGGCCCGCCCAGCGGCGGTCGTGGCGATAGGCACGGCGGAGGGACTTGGCGCGGGCACGGGGGCGGCGGCGGTAGAAGCGCTTGGCCCAGGGGGAACCGGGGCGGGCCAGACGGATCGTGCCGACCACGGCGATGAGCGGGACGATGACGCCGAAGATCGCGGTGCGGACCTTGCCCTTGCTCAGGGCGAGCAGCGAGAAGGCGAAGTTCGTGAGGACGGTGCCGATGACGGTGGAGCGGTTCTGCAGTTCGTCGTCGTCCAGGTCGTTGACGCCGAAGGGGGTGTAGCCGACGAGGACCAGGCCGACGAGGGCGGCGGTCAGCACCACGACCTCCACGCTCTTGCGGCCCGCTTCCGTCCAGTAGACGTCGTCGAGGTGGAGGATCAGCGCGAACTCGTCCAGGAGGAGGCCCGCGCCGATGCCGAAGATCACGGCGGCTAGGGCGGAGCCGAAGCCGCGGGTGCCGCCGGCTACCGCGCCGAAGCCGCCGATGACGGTGAGGACGACGCCGGGGACGACGTGATGGATGTGTACGCCGCCGGCCTCGACGTTGCCGAAGGGGCCCTTGCCTGCGCGGATCAGGCGGGTGATGAGGCGGGTGACGAGGAAGGTGACGACGAAGGCGGTCAGGGCGAGGAGCAGGGGGAGCTTGCCCGGTTCGATGATGTTGTGCTCCAGCCAGTTCCCCATGTGTGACAGTTTGCCCGGAGTTGGGGTGGCTGTCGTGTGGGTGCGGCGTGCGGGGGGTTGCGGGGCGGGTGGGTCGCGCGGCCCGGCGCTGGCGGGGTGCCTCCCCCAGAGGGGGGACCCCCAGCGCCCACCCGTGCCGCCCTAGGCGGCACGAATGCCCGCAGCATGGCGGGCCCGGGCGGCACGAATGCCCGCAGCTGGGCGGCTGTAGCCTTCCCTGATGTCCAGGATCCCGCCCCTGCATGGGCCTCGTTTTGCCTTTGGGACGCTCAGCGTGCTGCCTGTGAAGGTGACGCGGTGGGATCGGGGGGCTGCGCGGGGTGGCATGGTGTGGGCTCCGTCGGTCGGGGGCGTCGTGGGGGGTGCTGCGGCCGGGGTCGGGCTCCTGTTGCTGCTGCTTGGTGCCGCGCCCCTGCTCGCCGCCGTGGCCACCGTCGCCATGCCCGCCGTGCTCACCCGAGGGCTGCACCTCGACGGGCTGGCCGACACCGCCGACGGGCTCGGCAGCGGGAAGCCCGCGGAGGACGCGCTGCGGATCATGAAGCAGTCGGACATCGGGCCGTTCGGTGTGATCACGCTCGTGTTCGTGCTCCTCGCCCAGGTGGCCGCCCTGGCGGAGGCGTACGACGGCTCCTGGGCCCGGGGGGCCTTCGCCGCCGTCGTCTCCGCGACCGTCGGGCGGCTGGCGCTCACGACCGCCGCTCGGGCCGGGGTGCCCGCCGCGCGGCCGGAGGGGCTGGGGGCCGCGGTCGCCGGAGTCGTGCCGGTGCGCGGGGCGGTGCTGGTCGCCCTCGCGGTCACCGGCCTGGCGGCCGGCGTGGGCGCGGCTTTCGGGGCGTACGGCGTCGTCCAGGCGGGTGCCGCCGTCGTCCTCGCCCTTTCCGCTGCCGAGCTTCTGCTGCGGCACTGCGTCCGCCGCTTCGGCGGGGTCACCGGTGATGTCTTCGGCGGGCTCGAGGAGACGGCGGCGACGGCGGCGCTCGTCGTTCTGTCACTGGGCTGATACGAAATCCCGCTCGGCCCTTCGCTCCTACCGCTCCCGTCACTAGTCTCGTCCGCCGAAACCGACAAGTGACCGTCATCGGGGGGACGTCCATGCCGAAACTTCGCCGTACCACGGCCTGGCTCATCGACTTCGCTCTGGTGGTCGCGCTGGCCACCGGGCTCGCCATGCTCACCTTCCACCGGATATCCGCGCTCGTCACCGATGTACCCGAACTCGCCACGCGCAGCGGCTTCGACCTGCTGACCTCACGCGGGGACGTCATCGACGCCTCGGAGAACCTGGGGCTCTCCGTCTGGAACAAGTCGGTGCTCTACGTCGAGCAGGCCTTCGGGCTGCTGATCGTGGTCACCTTCCTGTACCAGTGGGCCTCGTTGACCTTCCTCGGCCGCACCCTCGGCAAGGCCCTGACGGGGCTGAAGGTCACCCCGCGCGCGGGACGCCGGGCCGCGCTGCGGGCCGCGGTCACCACCTCGGCGGACGTCGTCGTGTACGCCCTCGCCTGTGTCCTGCTGATCGAGGGCCAGTTCGTGCTCTCCGTGCTGGTGTGGGCCCTCGCCGTCGCCGTCTTCTTCTGCAACGCCCTGCCCGTCCTCGGCCCCAACTGCCGCTCCCTCGCCGACCGGCTGGCCGGCACGGAGGTCACGGGCCTCGGACTTGGCACGTCCGGGACGCCCCAGCCGGCCATCGGCACGTACGGCAACGCACCCCACGGCTGGTGAGCATCCGGAAGTTGCCATGACGCCACCGACGGGTGAACGCCCGCGGGCAGAGCGAACGCTCATACGCGCGTAGGCTCGGTCCCGGGTGTTCGCCGACAGGGTGAAGGCCCCGGACGAGTCCAACCCTCAGGCCAGGTCTAGGGTCGGCCGACGGGCCCGGTCGACCCACTCCCATCGGCCACAGCAACTTCACATTCGGAAGCGAGATATCACCACCGTGACTGCTCTCACTCTCAGCACCGCCGCGGCGCCCGGCCTGCGGGCCGACGCGATCGTGATCGGTGTCGCCAAGGGCGCCAAGGGACCCGTCGTCGCACCGGGCGCCGAGGCCGTGGACAAGGCTTACGACGGCAGGCTCGCCGGCGTCCTGGAGACCCTCGGTGCCTCCGGTGCCGAGGGCGAGGTGACGAAGCTCCCCGCGCCGTCGGGCTTCAAGGCACCGCTCGTGGTGGCGGTCGGCCTGGGCGCCGAGCCGGAGAAGGACGCCCAGTTCGACGGCGAGACGCTGCGCAAGGCCGCCGGTACGGCCGCCCGCGCCCTGGCCGGATCCAAGAAGGCCGCCTTCGCCCTGCCGCTCACGGACGCCGCCGACGCCGGTGCCGTCGCGGAGGGCGCGCTGCTGGGCGCGTACTCCTTCGACACGTACAAGGAGAACGGCAAGAGCGGCAAGGACGCGAAGAACGGCAAGGCGCCGCTCACCGAGGTCGCCCTGCTCGGCGGCAAGCCCCGCGACAAGGCGTACAAGGCGGCCGTCGAGCGTGCCACCGCCGTCTCCGAGGAGCTGAACCGCGCCCGCGACCTGATCAACACCCCGCCGAACGACCTCAACCCGGAGTCCTTCGCCGCCGTCGCCCAGACCGCGGCCAAGGAGCACGGCATCAAGGCGCAGGTGCTCGACGTGAAGGCCCTGGAGAAGGGCGGCTACGGCGGCATCCTGGGCGTCGGCGTGGGTTCCGCCGCCGGTCCCCGGCTGGTCAAGTTGTCGTACACGCACGCCAAGGCGAAGAAGCACCTCGCGTTCGTCGGCAAGGGCATCACCTACGACTCGGGCGGCATCTCGCTGAAGCCGGCGGGGCACAACGAGACGATGAAGTGCGACATGAGCGGTGCGGCGGCCGTCTTCGGCGCCGTCGTCGCCGCCGCGCGCCTCGGGCTCGAGGTCAATGTCACCGGCTGGCTGGCGCTGGCCGAGAACATGCCGTCGGGCACGGCGACGCGGCCGGGTGATGTGCTGCGGATGTACAGCGGCAAGACCGTGGAGGTGCTCAACACCGACGCGGAAGGGCGGCTTGTGCTCGCGGACGCGCTGTGGGCCGCGTCCGAGGAGAAGCCGGACGCGATTGTCGACGTGGCGACGCTGACCGGGGCGATGGTGCTGGCGCTGGGGAACCGGACGTTCGGGGTCATGGCCAACGACGAGGCGTTCCGTACGGCGATCGTCGAGGCATCGGAGGAGGTCGGGGAGGCGTCCTGGCCGATGCCGTTGCCGGATCACCTGCGTAAGGGGATGGACTCTCCTACCGCTGACATCGCGAACATGGGTGAGCGGATGGGGGGTGGGCTCGTCGCCGGTCTGTTCCTGCGGGAGTTCGTGGGTGAGGGGATCACCTGGGCGCACCTTGATATTGCTGGGCCTGCCTTCAATGAGCAGGGGCCCTTCGGGTACACGCCGAAGGGTGGCACTGGGTCGGCTGTGCGGACGTTGGTGCGGCTGGCGGAGCTGACGGCTTCTGGTGACCTGGGGTGATGTCCGCCTAGCAGCTCGGTCCAGCTTGTTGTGTGGCGACTGCAGGGGCGTGGGGGCTGGTCGCGCAGTTCCCCGCGCCCCTAGGTGCGTCACCTCGCCGTGCGCTGCAAGCGTGTGGCGTCTCACACCCCGGCCCCGCGTCTCGTCCTGTGCTGACAAGTGCGAAGATGGGGCACGGCAGGACAGGGCCCCCACCGAAGGGCCGAAGAGTAGCGGCCGGACACCAGCCGCCTGCCGGTCACCGCAGACCGGCGTACGGCGCACATGCATGGAGGACGTGACGTGGCGAACGACGCCAGCACCGTTTTCGACCTAGTGATCCTCGGCGGTGGTAGCGGTGGTTACGCCGCGGCCCTGCGCGGGGCGCAGCTGGGCCTGGACGTCGCCCTGATCGAGAAGGACAAGGTCGGCGGTACCTGCCTGCACCGGGGGTGCATCCCCACCAAGGCCCTGCTGCACGCGGGCGAGATCGCCGACCAGGCCCGCGAGAGCGAGCAGTTCGGTGTGAAGGCCACGTTCGAGGGCATCGACATCGCCGGGGTCCACAAGTACAAGGACGGCGTGATCGCCGGCCTGTACAAGGGTCTCCAGGGGCTCGTCGCCTCGCGCAAGGTCACCTACATCGAGGGTGAGGGGCGGCTCTCCTCCCCCACCTCCGTCGACGTCAACGGCCGGCGCGTCCAGGGCCGCCACGTGCTCCTCGCGACCGGCTCCGTGCCGAAGTCGCTGCCGGGCCTGGAGATCGACGGCAACCGCATCATCTCCTCCGACCACGCCCTCGTCCTGGACCGCGTGCCGCAGTCCGCGATCATCCTGGGCGGCGGTGTCATCGGCGTCGAGTTCGCCTCCGCCTGGAAGTCCTTCGGCTCCGACGTCACCGTCATCGAGGGCCTGAAGCACCTCGTCCCGGTCGAGGACGAGAACTCCTCCAAGCTTCTTGAGCGCGCGTTCCGCAAGCGCGGCATCAAGTTCAACCTGGGCACCTTCTTCTCGAAGGCCGAGTACACCGCGAACGGCGTCAAGGTCACCCTCGCCGACGGCAAGGAGTTCGAGGCCGAGGTCCTGCTCGTCGCCGTCGGCCGCGGCCCGGTCTCCGCCGGTCTCGGCTACGAGGAGCAGGGCGTCGCCATGGACCGCGGCTACGTCCTCGTCGACGAGTACATGCGCACCAACGTCCCGACCATCTCCGCCGTCGGCGACCTGGTCCCGACGCTCCAGCTCGCGCACGTCGGCTTCGCCGAGGGCATCCTGGTGGCGGAGCGTCTGGCCGGTCTGAAGACCGTTCCGATCGACTACGACGGTGTCCCGCGGGTGACCTACTGCCACCCCGAGGTCGCCTCCGTCGGCATCACCGAGGCCAAGGCCAAGGAGATCTACGGCGCGGACAAGGTCGTCGCTCTGAAGTACAACCTCGCGGGCAACGGCAAGAGCAAGATCCTGAACACCGCGGGCGAGATCAAGCTCGTCCAGGTCAAGGACGGTGCGGTGGTCGGCGTCCACATGGTCGGCGACCGCATGGGCGAGCAGGTCGGCGAGGCCCAGCTGATCTACAACTGGGAGGCGCTGCCGGCCGAGGTCGCCCAGCTCATCCACGCCCACCCGACGCAGAACGAGGCGCTCGGCGAGGCCCACCTGGCCCTGGCCGGCAAGCCGCTCCACTCGCACGACTGACCCTCGGTCGACGAAGCGACGACTCAGACTTCCGCAATTCGTAAGGAGCAACCGAAACCATGGCGGTTTCCGTAACCCTTCCGGCGCTCGGCGAGAGCGTCACCGAGGGCACTGTCACTCGCTGGCTGAAGGCCGAGGGTGAGCGCGTCGAGGCCGACGAGCCGCTGCTCGAGGTCTCCACCGACAAGGTCGACACCGAGATCCCCTCCCCCGCCGCCGGCGTCCTGGCCTCCATCAAGGTCGCCGAGGACGAGACGGTCGAGGTCGGCGCCGAGCTTGCCGTGATCGACGACGGCACGGGTGCTCCCGCTGCCGCCCCGGCCCCGGCGGCTGAGCCCGAGCCTGCCGCGGCTCCCGAGCCCGCCCCGGCCGCCGCTGCCCCGTCCACCGAGCAGGCCGCTCCGGCCCCCGCTCCCACCGCCGAGGCCGCCGCCGGCGCCGGTAGCGCCGAGGGCACGGACGTCGTCCTGCCCGCGCTCGGCGAGTCCGTCACCGAGGGCACCGTCACCCGCTGGCTGAAGTCGGTCGGTGACAGCGTCGAGGCCGACGAGCCGCTGCTGGAGGTGTCGACGGACAAGGTCGACACCGAGATCCCGGCGCCCACCTCCGGCACGCTGCTGGAGATCGTGGTCGGCGAGGACGAGACGGCCGAGGTCGGCGCCAAGCTGGCCGTCATCGGCGTCGCGGGTGCCGCTCCGGCGGCAGCCCCGGCTCCGGCGGCTCCGGCCCCCGCCGCCGCTGCCCCGGCTCCGGCGGCTCCCGCCGCCCCGGCTGCCCCCGCCGCTCCGGCCGCGCCCGCCGCTGCCGCCCCGGCTCCGGTCGCCCCCGCGGCTCCGGCCCCCGTGCCTGCCGCTCCGGCCCCGGTCACCCCGGCCGCTCCGGCTCCCGCCGCGCAGGCCACCGACGAGGGCGCCTACGTCACCCCGCTGGTGCGCAAGCTCGCCGCCGAGAACGGCGTCGACCTGGCCACCGTCAAGGGCACCGGCGTCGGCGGCCGTATCCGCAAGCAGGACGTCATCGCCGCCGCCGAGGCCGCGAAGGCCGCCGCCGCTGCCCCGGCCCCCGCCGCGGCTGCTCCGGCCGCCGCGAAGAAGGCACCGGCGCTGGAGGTCTCCCCGCTGCGTGGCCAGACCGTCAAGATGCCGCGCATCCGCAAGGTCATCGGCGACAACATGGTCAAGGCCCTGCACGAGCAGGCGCAGCTGTCCTCGGTCGTCGAGGTCGACGTCACCCGGCTGATGAAGCTGCGCGGCCGGGCCAAGGACGCGTTCGCGGCCCGTGAGGGCGTCAAGCTCTCCCCGATGCCGTTCTTCGTCAAGGCCGCGGCCCAGGCGCTGAAGGCGCACGCGCCCGTCAACGCCCGGATCAACGTGGACGAGGGGACCATCACCTACTTCGACACCGAGAACATCGGTATCGCGGTGGACTCCGAGAAGGGCCTGATGACCCCGGTCATCAAGAACGCCGGTGACCTCAACATCGCCGGTATCGCCAAGGCCACGGCCGACCTGGCGGGCAAGGTCCGGGCCAGCAAGATCACGCCGGACGAGCTGACGGGCGCGACGTTCACCATCTCCAACACCGGTTCGCGCGGCGCGCTCTTCGACACGATCATCGTGCCGCCGGGCCAGGTCGCGATCCTCGGCATCGGCGCCACGGTCAAGCGCCCGGCCGTCATCGAGACGGAGGAAGGCACGGTCATCGGCATCCGCGACATGACCTACCTGACCCTCTCCTACGACCACCGCCTGGTCGACGGCGCCGACGCGGCCCGTTACCTGACGGCGGTCAAGGCGATCCTGGAGGCAGGCGAGTTCGAGGTCGAGCTCGGCCTGTAAACGCCGCTCCGCTGCAACACATCGATGCCCTTGCCCGGGATTCCCGGGCAAGGGCATCGCCCTTAAGGGGCGCGGGGAACTGCGCGACAAGCCACGAACCACCCGCAGCCGCAGAACAACACAACGCACCGAGCTACTAGGCGCCCGACCCAACCCTCACACCGTGTAAGTCTCGTCTCACCTGCGCTGAAGCAACCCTGTCGGCCCTCCCAGCGGAGCGCACGCGCCTTATTGTCTAAACGTCAACGCGCTTAAGGAGCCCTCATGACCGCGCCCGTCGTCCACTCGCTGCGCGAACAGATCCGCGAGCACATCGTGGAAGGGATCGTCAGCGGGCGCTGGAAGCCGGGCGAGCGGATCGTGGAGCGGCGGATCGCGACCGAGCTGGAGGTCAGCCAGACGCCCGTGCGGGAGGCGCTGCGCGAGCTGGAGTCGCTGCGGCTGATCGAGTCGGCGCCCAACAAGGGCGTACGCGTGCGGAATCTGACCGCCGCCGACCTGGAGGAGAGCTACCCGGTCCGGGCCGGCCTGGAGGCGATCGCGGCCGAGCTGGCGGCGGAGCGGCTGGCGCAGGACTGCTCGGCCCTGGAGCCGCATGTCGCCGCCCTGTACGACGCCGACGCCGCGTCGGACGGCACGGCGCAGGTACGGCACACGGTCGGCTTCCACCGCGAGCTGGTACGGGCGGCCGGGAACTCGGTGCTGCTGCACACCTGGGAAGGGCTCGGCATCGAGGTGTTCACGGCGCTGTCGATCCGGTGGCTGGGGACGGTGCAGCAGTCGTACGCGGAGGAGCACGAGGAGCTGGTGCAGGCGTTCCGGCGCCGGGACCCGCGGATCGCCGAGATCGTGAAGGCGCATGTTCTCGGGTGCGCGCCGCGAGCCTGAGCGCGTCGGCGCTCACATGCATCCCCACCTGCGAAAACTCATCGAAATCACGGCACCCGGTGCCTCCACCGAAGACACCCCGTGCCGACTTTCTCGTGATCAAGAGGTTTTACATCTCAACCCTTTGATCGATCATCGATCAGGGAGTTAGAGTCACCGACGGGCTTCTACAGAGGCCCCACGCCCTGTCCTGCCAAAGACCAAGGGCACCCCCCTTCGACTGAGGAAGGCGGCGACATGACCGACCCCAACGCCATCCAGCCGAGCGAGCTCGACCAGCTCCCGGACCGCGATCCCGAGGAGACCGCCGAATGGCAGGCCTCCCTGGATGCCGTCACCAAGGCTGCCGGGCCGCACCGTGCGGCGTATCTGATGCGCCGCACCCTGGAGCGCGCGGAGGGCAACGGCATCGCGCTGCCCAAGCTGCTCGAGACCGACTAC
The DNA here is from genome assembly GCF_052245395.1 of Streptomyces sp. 4N124. Lineage (NCBI taxonomy): Bacteria > Bacillati > Actinomycetota > Actinomycetes > Kitasatosporales > Streptomycetaceae > Streptomyces > Streptomyces sp. 4N124. Next base: position 74,285 of record NZ_JBQQBS010000038.1, on the reverse strand, counting down.
GTCAACACCATCCCCACCGCCGCCGAGCCCGCCGCACCGGGTGACGAGGCGATGGAGGCCCGGATCACCGCCTGGAACCGCTGGAACGCGGCCGCGATGGTCACCCGGGGCAGCAAATACGGCGTCGGCGGCCACATCGCCACCTTCGCCTCCGCCGCCTGGCTGTACGAGACCGGCTTCAACCACTTCTTCAAGGGCAAGGAGGCCGACGGGTCCGGCGACCAGCTCTACATCCAGGGCCACGCCTCCCCCGGCATCTACGCCCGCGCCTTCCTCGACGGCCGGCTGACCGAGCACCACCTCGACAACTTCCGCCGCGAGTCGGGCGGCAGCGGCCTCCCGTCGTACCCGCACCCGCGCCGGCTGCCCTGGCTGTGGGAGTTCCCGACCGTCTCCATGGGTCTCGGTCCGCTCTCCGCCATCTACCAGGCGCGCTTCAACCGCTACCTCACCAACCGCTCCATCAAGGACGTCTCCGCGTCCCACGTCTGGGCCTTCCTCGGCGACGGCGAGATGGACGAGCCCGAGTCGACGGCGGCCCTCGCGCTCGCCGCGCGTGAGGAGCTGGACAACCTCACCTTCGTCATCAACTGCAACCTGCAGCGGCTCGACGGCCCGGTCCGTGCGAACTTCAAGATCGTGCAGGAGCTGGAGGCGCAGTTCCGCGGCGCCGGCTGGAACGTCATCAAGACGCTGTGGGGTTCGGCCTGGGACGAGCTGTTCCAGCTCGACACGACCGGCGCGCTGGTACGACGGCTGCGCGAGGTACCGGACGCGCAGGTGCAGACGTACCAGACCCGTGACGCGGCCTATATCCGCCAGGACTTCTTCGGTGCCGACCCGGCGCTCGCCGAGATGGCGAAGCTGCTCAGCGACGACAAGATCCTGGAGATCTTCCACCTCTCCCGCGGTGGTCACGAGGCGCGCAAGGTGTACGCCGCGTACAAGGCCGCCGTCGAGCACAAGGGCGCGCCGACCGTGATCCTGGCCCAGACGGTCAAGGGCCACACCCTCGGTGAGGGCTTCGCGTCGAAGAACGCCAACCACCAGATGAAGAAGCTGACGGTGGACGAGTTCAAGCAGATGCGTGACCTGCTCGAACTCCCCGTCAAGGACAGCGACTTCGTCGACGGCGTGGTGCCTTACGGCCACCCCGGCGCCGACTCCCCCGAGGTCCGCTACCTCCAGGAGCGCCGCGCCGCCCTCGGCGGTCCGGCCCCGGCCCGCCGTACGCACGCCGTCGCCCCGCTGCCCGCGCCCGCCGAGAAGGCCTTCGCCTCCTTCGACAAGGGATCGGGCAGCCAGAACGTGGCCACCACCATGGCCTTCGTCCGGCTGGTCAAGGACCTGGTCCGTGACAAGGAGACGGGCAAGCGCTGGGTGCCGATCGTCCCGGACGAGGCGCGCACGTTCGGCATGGAGAGCCTCTTCCCCTCCCTCGGGATCTACTCCCCCAAGGGCCAGACGTACGAGCCGGTCGACCGCGACCAGCTGATGTACTACAAGGAGGCCAAGAACGGCCAGATCCTCAACGAGGGGATCACCGAGGCCGGTTCGATGGCCGACTTCATCGCCGCGTCGACGTCGTACTCGACGCACGGCGAGACGATGATCCCGTTCTACATCTTCTACTCGATGTTCGGCTGGCAGCGCACGGCCGACCAGATGTGGCAGCTCGGCGACCAGCTGGGCCGCGGCTTCCTGATCGGCGCGACGGCCGGTCGTACGACGCTGACGGGCGAGGGTCTGCAGCACGCGGACGGTCACTCGCCGGTGATCGCGGCGACGAACCCGGCGGCGCTGACGTACGACCCGGCGTTCGCGTACGAGGTCGCGGCGATCGTCAAGGACGGTCTGCGGCGGATGTACGGCGAGGCGGCGCCGGGTGAGGACCAGAACGTCTTCTACTACCTCACCGTCTACAACGAGCCGCTGCCGCAGCCCGCGAAGCCGTCCGGGCTCGGCATCGACGAGGGCATCGTCAAGGGCCTGTACCGCTTCAACACGGCGGAGTCGGCGGGTCTGTCGCCGGTCGCCAACGCCCCCCGGATCCAGCTGCTGGGTTCCGGTACGGCGATCCACTGGGCGCTGAAGGCGCAGAAGCTGCTCGCCGAGGAGTGGGGCGTCGCCGCCGATGTGTGGTCGGCGACCTCGTGGGGCGAGCTGCGGCGGGACGCGCTGGAGGCCGACGCGGCGCTGCTGCGGGGCGAGGAGCGGGTGCCGTACGTCCGTCAGGCGCTGCACGGCGCCGAGGGGCCGGTGCTGGCCGTCTCCGACTACATGCGCCAGGTCCCGGACCAGATCGCGCAGTGGATCGAGCAGGACTACTCCTCGCTGGGCGCGGACGGCTTCGGCCTCTCCGACACCCGCGACGCCGCCCGCCGCCACTTCGGCGTCGACGCCGAGTCCATCGTCGTGGCCGCGCTGGCCCAGCTGGCGCGTCGCGGCGAGGTCAAGGCGACGGCGGTGAAGGAGGCCCGGGAGCGGTACGGGTTGTAAGCAACCGTAGAGAAGCAGAGAAGGGGGACCGGCACTGGATCAGTGCCGGTCCCCTCACTGCATGATGAACCCATGCGCGCTGCCCGTCTCATCAAAATGGTGCTGCTGCTCCAGTCCCGGCCCTCCATGACCGCCGCCGAGCTGGCGACGGAGCTGGAGGTGTCCGAGCGGACCGTCACTCGAGATGCGCAGGCGTTGTCGGAGGCGGGGGTTCCGGTGTACGCGGATCGGGGGCGGGCCGGCGGGTACCGGCTGATCGGCGGGTACCGGACGCGGCTGACGGGGCTGCACCGCAGTGAGGCGGAGGCGCTGTTCCTGTCCGGCGTGCCGGGTGCGCTGCGGGAGATGGGGCTGGAGGACGCGGCCTCGGCGGCCCGGCTGAAGGTGTCGGCCGCGTTGCTGCCCTCCCTGCGCGACGCCTCCCGCACGGCGGCACAGCGGTTCCATCTGGACGCGCCGAACTGGTTCAAGGAGCCCGAGACCCCCGAACTGCTGCCGGTCGTCGCGGACGCGGTGTGGGACGACCGGCGGATCACCGCCCGCTACCGCAGGGACGCTGTCGTGGTCGAGCGGGAGCTGGAGCCGTACGGGCTCGTACTGAAGGCCGGCGTCTGGTACCTGTGCGCGCGAGCCGCCCCGCACGGCTCTCCCCGGGTCTACCGGATCGACCGGTTCCAGGCCGTCGCGACCGGTGCCGAGCGCTTCGTCCGCGACGAGGACTTCGATCTGCCCGGCTTCTGGGAGGAACGGGCCGAGCAGTTCGCGCGGTCCATCCTGCGTGCGCAGGTGGTCGTACGGCTGTCCGCGGACGGCGTGCGCAGACTGCCGCACGCCGTCGATCCGCTCGCCGCGCGGGAGGCGCTGGAGAAGGCGGACGCGCCGGACTCCGACGGACGGGTGACGGTGACGCTCCCCGTGGAGTCCGAGGACGTCGCTCACACCCAGCTGACGGCGCTCGGTCCGGAGGCCGAGGTGCTGGCTCCCGAGAGCCTGCGGGCGCGGTTCGCGGGGGACGCGGCGCGGCTGGCGGCGCTGTACGACCGATGACGCCGTACCACTCCTGACGCCGTCCCGCCCATAACAATCCGCCTCACTCCACGTGCGCCCCACCCCTCCAGGCACGATGCTTGACCCGTGATGGACGAGACGGAGTTCTGGGAGCTGGTCGACGCCAGCCGTGAGGCGGCCGAGGGCGACCCCGAGGAGCAGGCCGACCTGCTTGTGGAGCGGCTCCTCCAGCTCGACCCGGAGTCGGTCGTGGACTTCGCCCGTCACTTCGAGGCGCGCTACAACCGCGCGTACACCTGGGACCTGTGGGGCGCCGCCTGGGTGCTGCTCGACGGGGCGAGCGACGACGCGTTCGACTTCTTCCGGTGCTGGCTGATCGGACAGGGCCGGGAGTTGTACGAGGGTGCCGTGCACGATCCCGACTCGCTCGCCGATCTGCTGGACGACTTCGACGAGGAGCTCGACGGCGACGGCGAGGAGCTGGGCTACGCGGCCGACGAGGCCTACGAGCAGCTCACCGGGACCGTCGCTCCGGACCTCGGCATCCCGCCCGCGCCCTCGGAGCCCGAGGGCAGGCCGATCGACTTCGAGAACGAGCGGGCGCTGGCCGAGCGGTATCCCAAGCTGTGGGATAGGTTCCGGGACTGAAGGGACAGCGGGCTCACCCGGCGGTGCGCCGGCGTCCCGCGTCCGACGGGATGTACGCCTGTGTCTGCTGGTCCGCCCGCACCGCGTGGTGCATCGGGGCGGCGTTGGCCTGGTCGAGCGCCGACGCGGTGACCGCGGCCGGTCCCAGGACGACGGCCACGACCGCGCAGACCACGGCCCAGGGTCCGCGGGCGGTCCTGGACCGGCCGCCGGTGTTCTCCCTGGCTTCGGAGTGACTGCTGTTCATTTCTTCCCCACCTCCAGTCAGTGCGTGTGCATGACGATAGGAAGGCCGCCTCGGGACAACCCTTGAGACGGCTACGAGAAACCTGTGAGGGTCAGACCTTGACCCGGCCCGTGATCGCCTGCCTAGGGTGGCCCGTCCCGAAGAGGAGCACCCTGCCCATGACCAGCCCCTACGTGCGCGAGATCACGCGCGAGGACCATCTCGCCCACCTTCGGCTGCACCCCGACGCGAGCCATCTCCAGATCCCCGAGTGGGCCGATGTGAAGCCCGGCTGGCTCGGGCAGAGCGTCGGCTGGTTCGAGGGCGAATCGCTGGTCGCCACGGCGCTCCTGCTGTACCGCCCGCTGCCCGGCACCCGGCGCTTTCTCGCCTACCTCCCCGACGGCCCCGACATCGACTGGCGCACCCCGCGGCTGGAGCTGTGGCTGGACCCGCTCGTCGCGCACCTGGAGCGGGAGGGCGCGTTCGCGGTCCGGATCGGGCCGCCCGTGGTCGTACGGTGCTGGGATCCGTCGGTCGTCGCGGCGGGCGTCGCCGATCCCGCCGTACGGCATCTGCGGGAGCTGCCAGCGGCCGACATAGACGGGTTCGCGCTGGACGCCGGGGAGCGGCTGCGGCAGCTCGGGTGGCGGCGGTGCAAGGAGGACGAGGGCAGTGGTTTCGGCCTGGGGCAGCCGCGGTTCGGCTGCCTGATACCGCTCCAGGAGCGCTCGGTGGACGATCTGCGCGCCGCCCTCACCCCGCACTGGGAACAGGCCCTGCAGACGGCCGAGTCGGCGGGCGTCCGGGTCGTCACGGGCACCGGCGGCGACCTGCCCGAGTTCTACCGCCTGTACACCGCGACCGCAGCCCACGACGGCTTCAAGGCCCGCCCGCTGGACTACTTCCAGCGCATGTGGAAGGCCCTGAACGCCGAGGACGGCGACCGGGTGCGCCTCTATCTCGCCGAGTACGACGGCGAGGTCCTCTCCGCCGCCTTCATGATCAACGTCGGCTCCCGGTCCTGGCACTCGTACGCCGCCTCCGGCCGACGCGGCCGCCAACTGCGGCCCAGCAGCGCGCTGTTGTGGCGGATGCTGTACGACGCGTGGGCGGCCAACGCCGAGACGTACGACCTGCGCTCGATCACCCCCACCCTCACCGAGAGCCGGCTGCTCGGCCGGCTGCTGTTCAAGACGGGGGCGGGCGGCATGGCGGTGGAGTACCTCGGGGAGTGGGAGCGGCCGGTGGGCACCCAGGGCAAGGTGCTGCAGCGGGCGGTGAAGGCCTACCTGGGACGCAGGTGAATCAAGCCATTCACCTGCCCTGGAAGGAGGCCGCCGTCTGCCTGATCTGCGGGAGCAGCGCGCTGAGGGCGGCGCCCGGGCAGCTCGTCATGAAGCCGTCCTTGTGGCCCGCGAGGGCGGGGAGCCGGGCGGTCGTTCCGGCCGCGTACCGGCTGAGGCCGTTGCTGGAGACCAGCGGCACGTTCGCGCGGGGGTCGATTCCGGACAGGCCCAGTTTCCAGGCGGCGAGGCGGGCGATCGCGTCGGTCATGGCCTGCGGCACGGGCACGCCCGCCGTGAAGGTGCCGAGGGCGGCGATGCCGGTGGTGCCGTGGTTGAAGCCCTGGGTGTGGGCGCCGGTGACCGGGCGGTCGACGCCGCCCGCGCGGCCCTCGTAGATCGTGCCGCAGCGGTCGACGAGGAAGTTGTAGCCGATGTCGTCCCATTGGCGGGAGCCGGTCTGGCCCGCGTACAGGTGGCGGATGATCCGGGGCGCATCGGCGCAGGCGTAGCCGTTGGGCGAGTCCGTGTGGTGGACGAAGACGGCGACGACCTTGGGGTCGTAGCGCGGCGGCGGCTGGGTACGCCGCGCGCTGCCGTCCAGCCAGGCCGACCTCGGCACGATGTGCGGCTTCGCCGCGGAGTACGGCGTGGTGGCCGGCCGGGCCGCGACCGGCCGTGCGAACGCGGCGCCGGTCCGCTCCACACCACTCGCGCACAGCGCCAGCGCGGCGACCGCGGCCAGCCCGGGCACACAGCCGAGCAGCACCCGGACGGCAGCCGGTATGGGGACGGCGATGTGCGGTGTGCGTACGGCACGGCGTCTTCGCGACCCTCGTGCCCTTCGGAAGACACGCATGACCTCACTGTCGGCCGGATCCGTTCCGCCCGCGATGTGTGCTGTGCCACCTGGTGGAACCATCGTCCGGGTCCGGGACGTTTCTGCGGGTACACGCACGCGTGGCTGGGGGCTAAGGGGCCCTGGAGCGCCCCGAAGGGGCGCGGGGAACTGCGCGACCAGCCACGACGAACCCGCAGACGACCGACGGCCAACGCGGCACAACCCGCGGAGCGCATGGCTGATCACTGGGCCCCTCCCCCGCGTATTAAGGGGTCCGAGAGAAAGGCGGCCTGGTGGACCTGCTCGACATCCTGCTGTTGCTGCTGATCCTGGCCTACGCGGCGTCCGGCTACCGGCGCGGACTGGTGGCCGGCTGTGTCTCACTGGCCGGCTTCGTCGGCGGTGCGGTGATCGGCGTGTGGATCCTGCCGTGGATGGTGGACCTGGCGACGCCGGGTACGACGACGGCGACGATCACCGCCGTACTCACGGTGCTGGTCCCCGCGGTGGTCGGCCATGAACTGGCGGGCCGCCTCGCCCTGCGGCTGCGGCGGGAGCTGGATCAAGGGCCGCTGCGGGTGGCCGACGGAGTGGGCGGCGCCGTGGCGAACTCGGTGGCCGTGCTGATCGTGGCGTGGGTGGCCGCGAGCGTCCTGGGTGCCTCCTCGTCCCCGCTGGTCACCACCGCGATCCGGGACTCGCGGCTGCTCGGGGCGGTGCAGGACACCATGCCCGAAACGACCCCCACCTGGTTCTCCCGGGCCACGTCCGCGCTGACCGAGGCGGGCTTCCCGCAGGTCTTCAACCCGTTCGAGAGCGAGTCGACGGCCCAGGTCGCCGAACCCTCCGGCGACAGCGTCACCGCCAGCGCCACCAACGCCGCCAAGCTCAGCACCGTGAAGGTCGAGGGCGTGGCCGGCACCCAGGGCCGCGAGGGCAGCGGCTTCGTCTACGCGGACGAGCATGTGATGACCAACGCGCACGTGGTGGCCGGCATCGACGACCCGAGCGTCCGGGTCGGCGGGGTCGGGCGGTCGTACGAGTCGCGCGTCGTGCTCTTCGATCCGGACAAGGACGTGGCCGTGCTGTACGTGCCCGATCTGCGCGCCCCCGTCCTGCGGTTCGACGACGAGGCCGCGCGTGGCGAGGCGGCGGTGGTCGCGGGCTATCCGGAGGGCGGCGACCTCAACCTCCAGGCGGCGACCGTCGCCAACCGGGTGCAGGCGACCGGCCAGAACATCTACAACAACGACACGGTCACCCGTGAGATCTACTCGGTCCGCTCGACGGTCCGCCCCGGCAACTCCGGCGGCCCGCTGCTGACCACCGACGGCCGGGTGTACGGCGTCGTCTTCGCCCGCTCCACCTCGGACGCGCAGACGGGCTACGTCCTCACCGCCGACGAGGTCGCGGGGGACGCCCGCCGCGCTGCGGACGCGACGGCACCGGTGGACACGGGCGAGCTGGTCACGACGTAGTCGGGCGGAGCTACCCCAGACTGCGCCCCATGCAGACATCGTCCACGTACTCGCCGGCCAGGAAGAACTCCTCCGGCAGCACGCCCTCCACCGCGAACCCCTCCGACTCGTAGAGCTTGCGGGCCGCGGTGTTGTGGCCCAGGACGCGCAGGGTGATCCGGCGTGCCCCCTGCCGTCGTGCCTCGTCCTGCACGGCCCGCAGCAGCGCCCGCGCGACCCCGGCGCCGCGCGCCTCCTCCGCGACCGCAAGCCCCTGGATCTGGCGGACGTGGGAGTTGCACGCGAGCGGCGTCGGGAACCCCAGCCGGATATAGCCGACGACAGCCCCGTCGAGCTCGGCGACGAGATGGTCGCGCGGCCCGAACCGGTCGTTGTAGAAGGGCTCGTACGGCGGCTGGGGGCGCGGCTGGACGGAGTGCAGCGTCGACCAGGTGACCCGGTCGAGGCGGCCGAGCGTCTCTTCGTCGTCGAGGGTCGCGTGGCGTATGTACGGGACAGGCATGGCGGCCACCCTATGACGGCACCCCGATCCGGCTCTGCCCATGGCCCCGTCCGCGCTTTGTCGCACCCCTACGGTCATGCTGGACCCCATGGAGCGTTCGCGAATCGCGGTGGCCGGTGCGTCCGGTCTGATCGGCAGTGCCCTGGTGCGGTCCCTGACCGCGGATGGCCACGAGGTGGTACGCCTGGTGCGCCACGAGCCCCGGGCGAAGGACGAGGTCCACTGGGACCCGGAGGCACGGCGGGTGGACGCGGCCGGGCTCGCCGGATGCGACGCCGTGGTCAACCTCGCGGGCGCCGGGGTCGGCAGCCGGCGCTGGACGGACGCGTACAAGGCGAAGATCCGCCGCAGCCGGGTGCTGGGCACCTCGGCGCTGGCGGAGGCCATCGCCTCCCTGGACGATCCGCCGCGGGTCTTCGTCAACGGCAGCGCGATCGGCTTCTACGGCGAGACGGGCGACCGACCGGTCGACGAGAGCGCCCCGCACGGGGAGGGTTTCCTGCCCGAGCTGTGCGTGGAGTGGGAGGGCGCCGCGGCCCCCGCGCAGCAGGCGGGCGTACGAACGGTGTTCCCGCGCACGGGACTTGTGGTGTCCGGCAAGGGCGGGGCCTGGGGCAGGCTGTTCCCGCTCTTCAAGGCCGGGCTCGGCGGGCGGATGGGCGACGGACGGCAGTACTGGTCGTTCGTCTCGCTGCACGACGAGGTGGCCGCGATCCGCCATCTCATCGACACCGACGGGCTGTCCGGGCCGTTCAACGTGACCGCCCCGGAGCCGCTGACGAACCGTGAGATCACCGCGGCGATGGGACGCGTGCTGCACCGGCCGACCCTGTTCACGGTGCCCGCGCCCGTGCTGCGGACCGTGCTCGGCGAGATGGCCGGGGATGTGCTGGGCAGCGCGCGGGTGCGGCCGAACCGGCTGCTGGAATCGGGCTTCACCTTCGCGTTCCCGGACATCGAGGGAGCGATCCGCGCCGCACTGTGACGCTTACGGCCCCTTGCTGGCCGTATGCGACCGCTGTGCGACCGTGCCCGGTCGATGCGCGACTTCATTTGGCCGATCAGCGCCCTAACCTCAAGCCGAACTCGGGTATTCCCGGAGCCTGTTGGGGGCATGACGTCTCCACCGGCCGCGCAACCTCGAGGAGGGGCACGTGCTTGAGCCCGCGTACCAGGCGGACGTCGTCATCGTGGGAGCCGGGGTCGCCGGCCTCTCGGCGGCTCATCGGCTGACCAGCGCAGGAGTAACGACCGCGGTCCTGGAGGCCGCCCCTTACGTGGGCGGCCGGATGTCGACCGAGAAGGTCGACGGATTCCGGCTCGACCGCATCGGACAACTGCTGACGATGCCCTCGATGGCATATCCGGACCTCGGCCTCACCCCAGGGCTCGACGCGCTCGTCCTGCGCCCGTTCGCGCCGGGTGTCCTGCTGCACAGCGGCGGAGTGCGCCACCGCGCGGGCGCCCCGGCGAACGGAGGGGGCGCAAGGGGCGCACTCCACGCTGTGCGCGCCCTGGCGAGCGCCCCCTTGCCGAGCTCCGTGCGCGGTCTGGCCGGTGGCGCCTTGCCGACGTCCGCGCCCCTGGGCCGCAGCGCACCGCCAAGCACCTCCCGGAACCGGACGGCCGCCCCGCGCCCCCGGACCGGCGCCCCCCTCGGCACCGCCGTCGACCAGGCCCGCCTCGCCGCCTCGCTCGCCCGGCTCGCGGGCACGCCCGTCGAACGCCTGCTGTCCCGCCCCGAGTTGCCGGCCGCCGAGGCCCTCGCCGCCCGAGGCCTCCCCGCGCGCACGATCGACGGCTTCCTGCGTCCACTGCTCGCCGCCCTGCTGTGCGACCAGGAGCTGACCACGTCCAGCCGCTGCGCGGACCTCGCCCTGCGCGCCTTCGCCGGCGGCCGGCTGTGCGTACCGGAGGGCGGCGCCGAGATGCTGCCCGAGCTGCTGTCCCGGACGCTGCCGCCGGGCACCGTGCACACCGGCGTGCGCGTCACGTCGGTCGCCACGACCTCGGTGACCACCGCCGAGCACGGCGAGTTCCCCTGCCGGGCCGTCCTGGTGGCCACCGACGCCCGCACCGCCGCCGACCTCCTGCCCGGCCTGCGCGTCCCCGGCTTCCACCCGGTCACGGTGGTCCACCACACCACGGACGAGCCACCGGAGACCGGCCCCTCCCTCCTCCTCGACGCCGACCGCGGCGGCCCGGTGGCCCACACGGCGGTGGTCAGCGAGGTCGACCCCACCCGGGCCCCCGCAGGCCGCGCCCTGATCTCCTCGACGCTCCTCGGCACACCCCCACCGGACGCCGACACGGCCGTACGCTCGCACCTCTCCCGCCTCTACGGCACCCCCACCACCCGCTGGGAAACCCTCGCCGTCCACCACACAGCCGAGGCCGTCCCCACCATGAGCCCACCCCACGACCTACGCCGCCCCGTACGCCTCCTGGCAGGCCTGTACGTATGCGGCGACCACCGAGACACCAGCACGGTCCAGGGCGCACTCCACTCGGGCCACAGGGCATCGACGGCAATCCTCACGGACCTGGGAGCAACGGGGTCATTACACAGGGCGGACCCGCAACCGACAACGCAGGCCGCTTAAGAGCGCCCCTTCAGGGGCGCGGGGAACTGCGCGATCAACCACAACGGCGCCGCACCCGGCACACAACAGTCGGAGCTACGGCGCGTGCCCTACCCCAGCGCAGCGACCTTGTCCCGATACCCCCGAACCGGCGCCGCATCCTTATACGGCTCCAACCGCCGCTCAAAGTCCCGCACATACTCCACCGCCCGCACCGACCGCATCTCCGCCGCGGCCCCCGCCGCCTCCGCCCCCAACGTGCACGCCTGATCAAGCTCCCCCAGCCCAAGCCGCGCAGACGCAAGCACCACCCGGCAGAACAACCGACTGCGCGCATACGACGGCGCACGCAACTGCAACGACCGCTCCGCATGCTGAGCCGCCGCACGAAACTGCTGCAGATCCCGATGACAGTGCCCGAACTCATCGGCGAGCTGCGCCTCGTCGAAGAACCGCGCCCAGTGCGGAACCTCATCGCCGGGCCGAGCCGCCTCCAGCGCCCGCTCGGCCCGCACCAGCGACGCCGTACACGCCCGCACCTCACCGAGCACCCCGTGCCCACGCGCCTCGACCGCGTGCAGCAGCGCCTGCACGACGGGCGGCGCGGTCGTCCCGACCCCCTGCTGCGCCACCCGCGCCAGCTGTACGGCCTCCCGCCCGTGCCCGAGATAGACGGCCTGCCGGCTCATGGTGATCAGCACGAACGAGCCGTACGCCCGGTCCGCCGCCGCCTGGGCCAGCCGCAGCGCCTGCACGAAGTACCGCTGGGCCAGCCCGTGCGCGGCGATGTCGTACGACGTCCAGCCCGCGAGCCGGGTCAGATCGGCGGCGGCAGCGAACAGGCGGCGGCCGGTCTGCTCGCCGTATGTGCCGCGCAGCATCGGCTCGCACTCGTGCTCCAGATAGCGCACGAGGGCCTGCCGGGCGTGGCCGCCGCCGTACATGTCGTCCAGGGTGCGGAACAGCTCGCCGACCGAGCGGAGGGCGGCGATGTCACCTCCGGTGACCCGCTGGCCGGGGCCGCGATCGGCCTGGCCGCGCTGGCGGGGCAGGACCGGGCGGCCCTGCGCGGGGACCCGGGCGGGCTGCTCGCCGCGGGCCACCTTGTCGTCGGCGCGGCCGATCAGCCAGTCCCTGCTGGGCACGACGAGGCCGGCCGGGGTGAACGCGATCTTGCGCAGCTCGGCGTGGCTGCCGGAGTCCTTGCGCCACAGCCCGCTGACGATGTCGACGGCCTCCTCGGGGGTACCGGCGAATTCCAGCCCCGCGTACACCGGCGCACAGGCGTCGAGGCCGAGATCCTGGGCGGTGAGCCGCCGCCCGAGCCGCCGGGTGAACACCTCGGCGATCAGTGCGGGCGTCGTCCCTCGGGGCTGCTGGCCGCGCAGCCACCGGGTCACGGATGTCTTGTCGTATCTGAGGTCCAGCCCGTGTTCGAGTCCGAGCTGGTCCACTCGACGGGCGAGACCCGCGTTGGAGAACCCCGCTTCTGCGATGAGCGCGGCGAGCTGTCGGTTGGGAGTGCGCTGCGCGGGTCGTTCCGTCATCTGCGGTACGGTCTCCTGCCTTTCGGGCCTCGCGGAGGCCCTGCGCTGCCCGAAACGCCGGTGAGCAGCCTTTTTGGCCTCTGTGAACGGCGTGAATGTAGCGGAGAGTAAGCACTCCATCACACACTTCGCCGTGTATTCATCCGATCGTGTGAGGATTGCCCGCAGGACTGACGGGCATCGACCGGACGTACAGTGGCGTGGGCGCGTTAAGTGCCTGACACAGCCATCTTTGAGGGAGGCGCTTGCCGTGAGTGGGTTGCGGTTCGTCCGGATGGGATTCGGAGCGGACGCCGTCGAGTACCAGGAGGCGTGGGACGAGCAGCGCCGGGTGCACGCGGCGCGCTTCGCGGACGAGATCCCCGACACCGTGCTGCTCCTGGAGCACCCCCCGGTGTACACGGCGGGCCGCCGCACGGCCGACGACGAGCGCCCCCTCGACGGCACCCCGGTCATCGACGTGGACCGCGGCGGCAAGATCACCTGGCACGGACCGGGCCAGCTGGTGGGCTACCCCATCCAGAAGCTCCCGCGTCCGGTGGACGTCGTGGCGCATGTACGACGCCTGGAAGAGGCCCTGATCCGCACCTGTGCGGAGTTCGGCCTGGAGACCAGCCGGGTCGAGGGCCGCAGCGGAGTGTGGGTCCTCGGCGACCCGGTCGAGCTGCGCCCCTCACTCGGTGGGCTGTCCCTGGACTTCGATCCCCGGCTGCACGACGAGGAGTTCGACCCCCGCCTCAACGGCCCCGAGTACGCCCCCTCCAACGCCGGCCAGCGCCGCGAGGACCGCAAGATCGCCGCGATCGGCATCCGCGTGGCCAAGGGCGTGACGATGCATGGCTTCGCCCTGAACGTGAACCCGGACAACAAGTGGTTCGACCGCATCATCCCGTGCGGGATCCGCGACGCGGGCGTGGCCTCGCTGGCCGGCGAACTCGGGCGGGACGTGACGATCGCGGAGGTGCTGCCGGTCGTCGAACGGCACCTGAGGGACGTACTCGAGAACGCGGAGCTGAAGCCGCGGGAGATCGAGAAGGCGACCGCCTGAGGCCGGGAATCAGCCCTGTGACGATGGGGTTGGCCTCAGAGCAGGGCTGAGTATGCACGGGCGTACGCTGGTGTACGCCGAAGAATCGAAGCTACAGGGAGCCAGTGGTGTCCGCAGTCTCACCGGACGGACGCAAGATGCTGCGCCTGGAGGTCCGTAACAGTCAGACCCCCATCGAGCGCAAGCCCGAGTGGATCAAGACCCGGGCGAAAATGGGTCCCGAGTACACGAAGATGCAGAGCCTCGTGAAGAGCGAGGGCCTGCACACCGTCTGCCAGGAAGCCGGCTGCCCCAACATCTACGAGTGCTGGGAGGACCGCGAGGCCACCTTCCTCATCGGCGGCGACCAGTGCACCCGGCGCTGCGACTTCTGCCAGATCGACACCGGCAAGCCCGAGGCCCTCGACCGTGACGAGCCCCGCCGGGTCGGCGAGTCCGTGGTCACCATGGACCTCAACTACGCCACGATCACCGGCGTCGCCCGCGACGACCTGAAAGACGGCGGCGCCTGGCTGTACGCCGAGACGGTCCGCCAGATCCACGAGCAGACCGCCTCCCGCGAGGCCGGCCGCACCAAGGTCGAGCTGCTCGCCCCGGACTTCAACGCCGTACCGGAGCTGCTGGAGCAGGTCTTCGCCTCCCGCCCCGAGGTCTTCGCGCACAACGTCGAGACGGTCCCCCGGATCTTCAAGCGCATCCGCCCCGGCTTCCGCTACGAGCGCTCGCTCGCGGTCATCACCGCCGCCCGCGACTACGGCCTGGTCACCAAGTCGAACCTCATCCTCGGCATGGGCGAGACCCGCGAGGAGGTCAGCGAGGCGCTGCGGCAGCTGCACGACGCCGGCTGCGAGCTGGTCACCATCACGCAGTACCTGCGGCCGAGCGTCCGCCACCACCCGGTGGAGCGCTGGGTCAAGCCGATGGAGTTCGTGGAGCTGAAGGACGAGGCCGAGCAGATCGGCTTCTCGGGCGTCATGTCCGGCCCGCTGGTCCGCTCCTCGTACCGTGCCGGGCGGCTGTACCAGATGGCTGTCGAGAAGCGTGGCGCGTACGTCGCCTCGCAGGCCGTCTGACACATCGTCACCTGCCTTGCCCCACAAGGCGTGCGACAAGCGTGTGAATTCGCGCACAAGAAACTACCCACCGGTAGCACCGGAATCGACGCGGCTCTGAACGTCCTCGCAGATGGAGGCGTACATCAGGGCCGCGTCAGGGTTTTCGGCCCTCGCATCAAGGTTTCATTGGCGTTTGACCGGTCGGTCACGCCCTGGTAACACCATTCAGTGACGCTCGACTCACGCCACGTACACCCGCATCCGCTGCCATCCCGAGGGGGGACCTCCAAGATGCAGGCCGCGCCCGTTCGCGCCACCGCCATCCCGTCCGTCACCGACGCACTCCGCGCCGTCGAGTCACTGCTGATGAGCAGCGGCCAGCGCACCGCCCGTCGTAACGCCTGGACCTCCGTCCTGGAGGACCGCCGCCGCGCCAAGGACCGGGTCGAGGCGCAGCGCGTCCTGGAGCAGACCCTCGCCGGACGCTCCTGACCCGGCACCCCTGAAGCTCCCCCTCCCCTTCGTTCCGGGCACCGCCGTCGTCCGCGCTCCCGGAGCCACGTAGACTTCGTGGCATGGCGAGGAAGGACACGGCAGCGGATGCTGCGAACCCCGGGCGACTGAAGCAGATCGCTCTGACCTACAAGATGACCCGCAGGGCCGACAAGAAGATCGGTCTTGTACTCGCGGCAGTCGGAATCGTCACCCTCGGTGTCTTCCTCGCGATCGGTTTCTTGATCGGTTACCCCATTTACCTCGGCATCCTGGGCTTCTTGCTCGCCTTCCTCGCGATGGCGATCGTGTTCGGGCGCCGGGCCGAGCGGGCCGCCTTCGGGCAGATGGAGGGACAGCCGGGCGCGGCCGCGGCGGTGCTGGACAACGTCGGCCGGGGGTGGACGACGACCCCCGCGGTGGCGATGAACCGCAGCCAGGACGTGGTGCACCGCGCCGTCGGCAAGGCCGGCATCGTGCTGGTCGCCGAGGGCAACCCGAACCGGGTGAAGAGCCTGCTGGCCGCCGAGAAGAAGAAGATGAACCGCATCGTCGCGGACGTGCCGGTGCACGACATCATCGTCGGCACGGGCGAGGGCCAGGTCGAGCTGAAGAAGGTGCGGACCACCATGCTGAAGCTGCCGCGCGTGCTGACCGGCCCGCAGGTGACGGCCACCAACGACCGGCTGCGCGCCATGGGCGACCTGATGAGCAACATGCCGATGCCGAAGGGCCCGATGCCGAAGGGCATGAAGCTGCCGAAGGGCGGCCCGAAGGCCCGCTGACAGCAGAGGGAGCTCAGGCCAGCGTCCTGAAGTCCCGGTCGTAGTAGACCATCGGGGATCCTTCACCCAGCCGTACACCCGTCACCCGGCCGATCAGGACCGTATGGTCCCCGGCCGGGTGACGTGCGTGTGCCTCGCAGTCCAGCTCGGACAGGGCCTGCCTGACCGTCGGCAGTCCGCCGGGGCTGAGCCGCATCCCGCCGGCCGCGAACTTGTCGGTGCCCTTGGTGGCGAAGCGCAGTGCGAGCGGCTCGTGTACCGGGGTCAGCACGCTCACCGCGAAACGGTCGCAGCGCGCGAACGACCACGCCGAGTCGGCCGAGTTCGCCAGGCACACCAGGACCATCGGCGGCTCCAGCGACACCGAGCAGAAGGAACTGGCGGTGAATCCGCGCGGGGTGCCGTCCTCGCACCGGGTGGTCACCACCACGACGCCGGAGGGAAAGCGGGCCATCGCGGCCCGGAACTCCTCGGGCGCCACCAGCGCTTCCGCCAGGGCTAGGTCATCCAGGGCTACGTCATCCGGAATGGCCATGTCATCCGGAATGTCTATGTCCTGCTGCTCCGTCATGCGGCCGCACCACCTGTTGGCCTCGGCGACGACTCTCACTGACCGTGTTCGAGTGGGTATGTGATCGTCACCCGCGTTCAAGGTCGACTATGACGCCGCCACCCCTGCCCAGCAACCGGACGACGGCGTCAGCCGGGCCCGGTCCGACCGTCGCCGGACAGCGCCCAGGCGCCGTATGCCGCACCGGTGGACTCGAAGGAGAGCGCCACGTGGGAGGCGGCGCTGTTCACGTCCCGCCAGAAGCGCTGCACCGGGTCGGTGGCGGACTGTCCGGACGTCCCGCTGGTGCGGAAGACCCGGCCGACCGCCGAGACCAGCAGTTCCACCGCCAGCGCGAGATCCCGGGCCCCGCGGACCGCCGCCTCACCCTCCGGCGGGGTCTCCATGCCGTCGGCGACCGCCGCCGTACGCCGGACGAGGAGTTCCGCGGCGTCCACCTCGGCGGCCGAGCGGGCCAGGGAGACCTGCGTCGAGGGCATCTCGCGGACGGCCCGGCCCCGCCGGTCGACACGGGAGGCGGTCCGCTCGACCCAGGCACGCATCGCGCCCCGCACGGCACCGACCAGCGGGGCGGCGAACGGCAGTGAGTTCACGGCGTACATCGGCACGATGTGGCAGCGCGCGTCCGACGCGGGGGCCCGCCCGGCATGGACGGCGGAGCGTGCCAGGGTGCGGTGCTCGGGCACGTAGACCTCGGTCAGGACCAGGGTGTCGCTGCCGGTGCCGCGCATGCCCACGGAGAACCAGCTCTCGGTGATGGTGAAGTCGGCCCTCGGTACGGCGAAGTACCGCACTTCGGGCCGTCCGTCGGCGGGCTGCTCATCCGGTACGGCCGCGCAGGCGAGCGCCCAGTCAGCGAAGTGCACCCCGCTGATGTACTTCCACTCGCCGCTGAGCCGCCAGCCGCCGGCCACGCGCTGTGCCGTGCCGGACGGCATGAGTGCGGCGGCCACCAGGGCGTCCGGGCCGTCCGCCCAGATCTCCGCCTGCCCCTCGGCGGGCAGGAACGCCGCGTACCGTCCCGCGTAGGCGGCCAGCGACGCCGCCCAGGCCGCCGACGTACATCCCTGTCCGACCACGAAGACCGCCGAGGTCAGCTCGGTGAAACCGCCGGCCGTGCCGCCGTGCGCCACCGGCACGAAGTGCCGCGCGAAACCGGCGTCCCGCACCGCGTGGACCACCTGCGGCGAGAGGCGCCGGGCGGCCTCCGCCTCCTCCGTGTGCCGGGCCGCGATGTCGGCGACCTGGGACGCCCGAGCCACGATCGTCGACATGTTGTCGTACGACATATTGTCCAACCACCTCCGCCGATATGGCGGCAGTGTTCCGAACGCGGTTCGACGTGGACGGGACCCCGGGCCGTGGCCGGTCCGGCCGTCACCCGACCGGCGTCATATGTGAAGACCGCGGTGACTCAGATCCGTACCTCGACCGTGCGCGCCAGCCGGTCGTGCAGCCCCCGGCCGTCGCGGTCCCAGATCAGGGCGGGGATCGCGACGCACAGCAGGGCCGAGCGCAGCAGAACGCGCACCGGGTTGACCGTGCCGGTGTCCAGGTGGACGACGCGCAGGCCGAAGAGGCGCTTGCCGGGGGTGAAGCCGATCGTGCCGACGGTCAGGACGCTCATGACGAAGAAGATGAGCAGGGCCCAGTTCCCGGTCGCCTGCTGGTAGCCGTCCGTGATGAGGCCGTATGCGATCAAGAGGCACAGCCCCCAGTCCACGGCGAGGGCGCCGAGGCGGCGGCCGGGGCGGGCGATCGAGCCGGGCCCCTCCTCCGGGAGACCGAGCTGCTCCCCCCGGTATCCGAAGTCGGCACCGGCGTCCTCCATGGCCGCGCGGGGGCCGGAAAGCCACGATCCGATTGCTTGCCTCTTGTCCACGCGTACACGGTACTGCGGCCTTGTCTGACCAGGGCACGGCGGGGTGTTTCCGAGCTACGGTGGAACCCGGGCTGGTTAACTTGTGCGAAACAAATGGGTCACGCCCGAGAAATCACGCGTCCCTAGGGTCGAGGTCAGCGTGTGCCACCGCACTGGCCGCACGAACGAACTACCACCCCGGCGGGACGGTCGGGAGTAGGAGGAGCTGGATGTTCCAGAACGCCGACGAGGCCAAGAAGTTCATCGCGGACGAGGACGTCAAGTTCATCGACGTCCGCTTCTGCGACCTCCCGGGCGTCATGCAGCACTTCACGGTGCCTGTCGATGCGTTCGACCCGGATGACGAGCTGGCCTTCGACGGCTCCTCGATCCGCGGCTTCCAGGCCATCCACGAGTCCGACATGGCGCTGCGCGCGGACCTGTCGACCGCCCGGGTCGACGCCTTCCGCCGTGACAAGACGCTGAACATCAACTTCTTCATCCACGACCCGATCACCGGCGAGCAGTACAGCCGTGACCCGCGCAACGTGGCGAAGAAGGCCGAGGCGTACCTCGCGTCCACGGGTATCGCCGACACCGCGTACTTCGGCCCCGAGGCCGAGTTCTACGTCTTCGACAGCGTCCGCTTCGCGACCAACGCGAACGAGTCCTTCTACCACATCGACTCCGAGGCCGGCGCCTGGAACACCGGTGCCCTCGAGGACAACCGCGGCTACAAGGTCCGCTACAAGGGCGGCTACTTCCCGGTCCCGCCGGTCGACCACTTCGCCGACCTGCGCGCCGAGATCTCCCTGGAGCTGGAGAAGGCCGGCCTGAAGGTCGAGCGCCAGCACCACGAGGTGGGCACCGCCGGCCAGGCCGAGATCAACTACAAGTTCAACACGCTGCTCGCCGCGGCCGACGACCTCCAGCTCTTCAAGTACATCGTGAAGAACGTCGCCTGGCGCAACGGCAAGACCGCGACCTTCATGCCGAAGCCGATCTTCGGTGACAACGGCTCGGGCATGCACATCCACTCGTCGCTGTGGACGGGCGGCTCGCCGCTCTTCTACGACGAGTCCGGCTACGCGGGCCTGTCGGACACCGCCCGCTACTACATCGGCGGCATCCTCAAGCACGCTCCGTCGCTGCTGGCCTTCACCAACCCGACGGTGAACTCGTACCACCGCCTGGTCCCGGGCTTCGAGGCGCCGGTCAACCTGGTGTACTCGCAGCGCAACCGCTCCGCCGCGATGCGTATCCCGATCACGGGCTCCAACCCGAAGGCCAAGCGCGTCGAGTTCCGCGCGCCCGACTCCTCCGGCAACCCGTACCTCGCCTTCTCGGCCCTGCTCCTTGCGGGCCTCGACGGCATCAAGAACAAGATCGAGCCGGCCGAGCCGATCGACAAGGACCTGTACGAGCTGGCTCCCGAGGAGCACGCGGGCGTCCCGCAGGTCCCGACCTCCCTCCCGGCCGTCCTCGACTCCCTCGAGCGCGACCACGAGTTCCTCCTCCAGGGCGACGTCTTCACCGCCGACCTGATCGAGACGTGGATCGACTTCAAGCGCACGAACGAGATCGCCCCGCTGCAGCTGCGTCCGCACCCGCACGAGTTCGAGCTGTACTTCGACGTGTGATCGACGCCTGTGCCTCCGGCGGCGCCCCCGTTCCTGGTTCCCCAGGGCGGGGGCGCCGTCGTATGTTGGGGGTACGACTGTTCGAGGAAGGCAACGGGGATGTCCGAACGGCACGACGGGGAGCGGGAGTTCGACCTGAGATGGGCGGACTCGGCCGAGCACAAGGAGCCCTCGGCGCGGGCCCGGATGCTGGCCGCGCGGTGGAAGGAGAATCCGCCCGGGCCTGTGCCGTTCCGTGCCGACCCGGGTCCGGTGCGCAGGCGTCGCCGCTCGTCCCGGGTGCGGAGCGCTCGCCGCTCGTCCTGGATATCGACGGCGATCGTGCTCGGCTCCGTGGCCGCGATCATCCTGCTTCTCGGGTACCTGAACTTCCGGCCGACCTACTGAGGAAGCTCACAGCTTCCCTTTGCAGGTCCTAGAACTGATCACAACCGCGTCATGGCATGGCCGGGTGCACACTGGCAGTGGGGCGAGTGCCTGACTGCCGAGGTGATGCAGATGCAGAGCCGATTCCGGAGTGACCGGGGCCTGACCGTGCGGATGACGGTCACGCTTTTTCTGCTCGGATTGCTGTACGTGGCCTTTGTCGCGGCGCTGATCGTGCTGCTGAAGTCCTGGGTGCTGGTCGTGGTGGTCGCGGCGGGGTTCCTCGGGGCGCAGTACTGGTTCTCCGACCGGATCGCGCTCTTCGCGATGCGCGGACGGGTCGTGGAACGCGAGGAGTATCCGGAGCTGCACGCGGTGATCGACCGGCTGTGCACGCTGGCGGATCTGCCCAAGCCGACGGTCGCCGTGTCCGATATGGACATGCCGAACGCGTTCGCCACCGGGCGCAACGCGGACAAGTCGGTGATCTGTGTGACCACCGGTCTGCTACGGCGTCTGGAGCCGGCCGAGCTGGAGGGCGTGCTGGCGCACGAGCTGTCGCATGTGGCGCACAAGGATGTCGCCGTGATCACGATCGCGTCGTTCCTCGGCGTGATCGCCGGGCTGATCGTACGGTTCGCGTTCTACTCGCAGCTCTTCGGCGGCGGGCGCCGGGACCAGAACACCGCGGTGGTCTTCATGGCGGTCATGGGTGTCTCCGCGGCCGTCTACGCGATCAGCTTCCTGCTGATCCGGGCTCTGTCCCGGTACCGGGAGCTGGCGGCCGACCGGGCGGCGGCGCTGCTGACCGGCCGTCCCTCGACCCTGGCGTCCGCGCTGACCAAGGTGTCGGGCGACATCGCCCGGATCCCGACCAAGGATCTGCGCACCGCCCAGGCCTTCAACGCCTTCTACTTCACCCCGGCCCTGGGCAAGGAGCCCGGCATCGCCCGGTACTTCTCCACCCACCCCAGCCTGGAGCAGCGGCTCGACCAACTGGCGCGGATCTCCGCCGAGTTGGGTGAGGCCGCGGCTCCCGGAAAGGCGTGAGCATGGGATTGCTGGACATCCTGCTCGGTCGTACGAAGCCGGTCGCACCCGACCTCGACCAGCTCTTCGCCCTGCCGTCGGCGGCGGTGACGCTCCAGGCGGCGGCCTCCTTCACACCGACCGGGCGGGGGGCGGTGTGCTTCGCCACGGTCGAGGGCGCGGCCTTCGAGCAGACGCACCGCGAAGTGCAGGCGCTGCTGGACGCGGACGCCGACCGCGACGGACCGCCGGTGGAGCTGCGGCGCGACAAGTACGGCTACTCCTGGCTGGTCTCGCACTGCGGCCCCGACGAGCTGCCGCTGCTGGTCAACGACCTGCATGCGGTGAACAGCTCGATGGAGGTCAACGGCTTCGGCCCCCAGCTGCTGTGCTCACTCGCCGGCTTCCAGGACGAGCAGGACAGACGGCTGGCGCTGGTCTACCTCTACAAGCGGGGCACCTTCTACCCGTTCGCGCCGCTGCCCGGTGACGGACAGCGGCGCGACAACGCGCTGGAACTGCGAGTGAAGGCGGCCCTCGGCGACGACCTGCGAATCGAGCAGGACCTCAGCCGCTGGTTCCCGGTGTGGGGCGCCCCCGGTCTGTGACCGGCGGCGCTCACCACTCCAGGTCTCACTTGCTCTTCTGGCCCTTCTCGCGCTCCTGGCGGCGCGACTCGAAGGGGCGCTCGCGGCGGTAGCGGCGCTCCCACTTGGCCTGCTTGTCCCGGCGATCGCGGTACGCACGGTAGTCGGACGGCACCGGGCCGGACCCGCCCGAGGGGGAGGTCGGCGAAGAGCCGCGCCCGTACTGCACGTACAGGAAGAGCACCGCGACGGCGGCGAGCCAGTAGAGGTGGTTTTCGAACCCCAGAACGACCAGGACCGCGGTCCCGGAAAAGATGATGGTGCCCATGACGGGCCTCCGTGGGCGTGGGTGATCAGTGAGCCGTGATGAGGTGTTCCGACGGGGCGCTGGGGGTGGGCGTCCGGCCGTCGGTGCGTAGAGAGTAGCCCCACGTCCGCAAGGTGATGCCTGTCCTGCGGCAAGCGATGGTGGGCAGCTCCGCTATGCGTGTCCAGCGTAGGGAAACGGTCACTCGGCGTGCATCTCCTTTTCCCGGCGTGAATGAATGGGCGCATGAGTGAACCGCTTCTGTCGCCCTTTGCGCACGAACACAACGGTGAACTACTGAGGGGGGTTTACGGCGGTGACGGCGACGGTCGTCCGCACGACCGCCCCACCGTCGTTCTGCTGCACGGCGCGGGCGTACTCGGCAGCAAGGAGCGACTGCTCCCGCTGCTGGGCGAGTTCGTCGCCCGCGGCTGCCGTGGCCTCGCCTTCGACTTCTCGGGACACGGCGAAAGCACCGGCGAGCTGCGGGAGTTGAGTCTGCGCCGGCGCTTCGAGCAGGCAGTGTCCGTGATCGGCACGCGCGCGTGCGGCCCGCTGGTGCTGGTCGGGTTCAGCATGAGCGGCCAGACGGTGGTCGACCTCGCCCGGCACTACGGCGAGCGGGTCGTGGCCCTCGGCCTGTGCGCACCCGCCGTCTACGCGGCCGAGGCCTGGGACGTGCCGTTCGGGGACGGCGACGGCCGATTCAGCGAGATCATCCGTACGCCGGACAGCTGGCGCGCCTCCCCTGCGCTGGACGCGCTGCGGGCGTACGAGGGCCGGGCGGTGCTCGCGGTGCCCGGCACGGACGCGGTCATCCCGCCCGCCGTGACGGAGGCGGTCCAGGAGGCGCTGGCCACGCGCGCGCAGTTCACGCGCTTCGAACTGCCGGAGGCGGAACACATGCTGGGCCAGTGGTTCCGCGAACACGCTGACGACCGGGGGAGGTTCGTGGACGCCGTGCTGACCGGCCTCGGCGACGGCGGCTGGACGGCGACCCGCGCCTGGGTCGCCAAGCAGCTCCCCCAGGACCGTACGGTCACCACCACCCGTTTCCTGACGGGCGGTTGGAGTTCCCAGATGCGCCGGCTCACCCTCGACGACGGCAGCGCCGGCGTTCTGCGGACCTTCGTCAAGCCCTTCTTCCGACACCACGCGCCCGGCCTGCTCACGCGCGAATCATCCGTACTCGCCCTGCTCGCCACGC
Organism: Streptomyces sp. 4N124; assembly: GCF_052245395.1. Classification (NCBI taxonomy): domain Bacteria; kingdom Bacillati; phylum Actinomycetota; class Actinomycetes; order Kitasatosporales; family Streptomycetaceae; genus Streptomyces; species Streptomyces sp. 4N124. The sequence goes on along the minus strand of NZ_JBQQBS010000038.1, from coordinate 50,720 downwards.
ATCGGGACATCCCCGCCCCCGAACCGATCGCCGTCGACGCGACGGCCGAACACTGCGACCACCCCTCATTGCTGATGTCGGAACTGCCGGGCGTCGTACGGGTCGACGAGGAGGATCTCGACCGGCGCCTCGACCTCCTCGCGGCCCAACTCGTCCACATCCACGAGGTCGTACCGGATGAGCGTCCGCGTCCCTACCAGGCGTGGACGTCTCCAGAACGGGTGAACGCGCCATCGGGTGCCCTCTGGGAACGGGCCGTGGACGTCATCCGCCGCGATCCTCCGCCGTACGAGGGCTGTTTCCTGCACCGGGACTTCCATCCCGGGAACGTGCTGTTCACCGGTGCCGGCACCGGCCTGCGGATCAGCGGAGTGGTCGACTGGGTGGAGACCTCGTGGGGGCCGGCGGACTTGGACGTCGCCCACTGCTCGACGGCGGTTGCACTGCTGCACGGGCCGGAGTGGGGGCTGGGCTTCCGGGAGCGGTACGAGGTGCGGGGCGGGCGTCGGCTCGCCGACGGACCGGACCATGTCTACTGGCGGCTGCTGGACGCTCTGGCCTACGTCCCCGACGCGGCGAAGCTGGCGGGCCCGTGGCGGGAGCTGGGCCGGACCGACCTGACGGCGGAGGTGCTGGGCGGGCGGCTCGAGGAGTACGTGAGCGGACTGCTGCGGCAGTACGGGTGACCTGGGGCGAAGGTGTCGGCGCCGCCCGATTGTCAGAGGCGTCCGCGAAGATGCAGTCACGGATGTGACGTGACGGGTGGAGGCCGGTATGGGTGACGGTCGGCGGTACGTCGACGTGGCGGAGCGGCGGGCGAGGGTGGGGCTGCGGCATCGTCTGGCGGGTACGGCGCGGGCGGCGACGCCTGAGGAGATCGCCCGCTCACTGGTCGCGCTGCACGGCACGGACCCGGCGACGGTGTATCTGGCGGTGGGCGCGCGGCTCGGGGATGCGGCACGGACGGTGACCGAGACCGAGCGGGCGCTGTACGAGGACGGCAGCCTGGTCCGGATGCACGGCATGCGGAACACCGTGTTCGTGTTCCCGACGGACCTGACGGCGGTCGTGCACGCCTCCACCGGCATCGCGGTCGCCGCTCGCGAGCGCGCCAACCTGCTCAAGCAGATGGCGGCGGGCGGAGCGCCGGACGCGGCCTGGCTCAAGGAGGTCGAGGAGTCCACGCTGGCCGTGCTGGAGCGCCGGGGGCAGGCGACGGCGGCCGAACTGGCCCAGGACGAGCCGCGGTTGAGAGAGCGGTTCCTGTACGGCGCCGGGAAGAGCTACGAGGGGCTGCACACGGTCTCGACAAGGCTGCTGCGCCTGCTGGGCCAGGAGGGCAAGGTCGTACGCGGCCGGCCGCTCGGCTCCTGGACCTCGTCCCAGTTCCGCTGGGCCCCGGCGCCACCGCATCCCGAACTGGACATCGCCGGCGCCCAGGCCGCCCTCCTCGACCGCTGGCTGACGGCGTGCGGCCCGGCCACCGAGGCCGACCTCAAGTGGTGGACCGGCTGGAAGGTGACCGAGGTGCGCCGGGCCCTGGGGGCGATCGGCGCCGAGGAGGTGCGGCTCGACGAGGGCACCGGCTATGTCACCGCCGGTGACACCGGCCCCGTGACCGGGCCCGCCGCCCCCTGGGCCGCCCTGCTGCCCGCCCTCGACCCGACGGCCATGGGCTGGCAGCACCGTGACTGGTACCTCTCCCCCGACCTGCGCCCCGCCCTCTTCGACCGCAGCGGCAATGTGGGGCCGACGGTGTGGTGGAACGGCCGGGTGATCGGGGGGTGGGCCCAGCGGGCCGACGGCGAGATCGTGTGGCGCGTGCTGGACGGGGAGGGCGTCGGCAGGGAGGCGGAGGCCGCGATCGGGGCCGAGGTGGAGCGGTTGCGGGGGTGGGTGGGGGCGACGCGGATCACGCCGCGGTTCCGGACGCCGTTGGAGCGGGAGTTGGCGGGGTAGGGACTCTGTCGGCGCCGGGCACCGCACCATGCGCAGCGCCCGGCCCCGGCCTCACCGGTTGTAACGCATGAACGCCCGGACCATATGGCACGTCGTGTCCGACGGCGGGTGGACGCCGATGAGTTCCGCGGTGCTCCGTATCGTCTCGTTGCGGGCCTGGTTCGGCATATACACGCCCGAGTCGAGCAGGGCGATGGCCAGGCGCATGGCCTTGAGGCGGCGGTTGTGGGTGACGTACCACTCGCGGGGACGGCCCGGCGGCAACGGGCGCTTCTCCACGGGTTCGTACGGCAGGTCGAGCAGGACGGGGCGCTTCGCAGTGGACTGGGTCGGCTTCGGCTTCAGTGCGGCAGCGGGCACAGGCATCCTCCTGTCGCGGTCAGGGCATCGACCGGGGACTTCGGTGGCCCCGGCGACACCCTCGAACACTGCTTCTATTCTAGCGTCCACCACTGACAAAAGCCCCTGGCCACAAGGGCTTTCGGGGGTGCTGTGACGCAGGTGGAAGACGGGTTTTCCGGGCACCCGGAGGGGCTACCGTGGGCCGTATGGAGATCTGGATCAACCCGGCCTGCTCGAAGTGCCGCAGCGCCGTGAAACTGCTCGACGCCGAGGGCGCCGCATACACCGTCCGCCGCTACCTGGAGGACGTACCGAGCGAGGACGAGATCAGGGCCGTACTCGCCCGTCTCGGTCTCGAACCCTGGGACATCACCCGCACCCAGGAGGCCGCCGCCAAGGAGCTGGGCCTCAAGGAGTGGGCGCGGGACGAGACTTCACGCGACCGCTGGATCACGGCACTGGCCGAGCATCCCAAGCTGATCCAGCGGCCGATCATCACCGCGGACGACGGCACCGCAGTAGTCGGCCGTACCGATGAGGCCGTACGGGACGCCATCTCCCGCTAACTGCCGTGTGACGTACGTTACTTCAGCTGACTCCTGTAACCACTGAGTAACATCGTTCGGTATCTCGTACATAGCGACGTACGCTCCCCAACCTCTTCAGGAGGCGCGCATGTCGCGTAGGAGAACTCTCAGCACTCAGAAGAAGCTCGCCCTGCTGGTGAGCGCCGCGGCCGTGGCGGGAGGCGGGGCCTTCGTCATGGCGAGCACCTCGAACGCCGCACAGACCGCGGCCGAGTCGAGTGTCTGCCAGGGTCTCGCCACCGCCCTCGGCAACAACGAACGGTTCATCGCGGGGCAACAGGCCAACCCGGACGCACAGTCCGAGGCCCGGATCGCCAACCGTGAGGCGGTCATCGCGCAGATCAAGGTGCAGCAGGAGGCGTCGGGCTGTGTCGTTGGGGAGTCGGCTCAGGGCTCCCAGGCGACGCAGCCGGCGCAGAACGGCCAGCAGAACGCGCAGCCCTCGCAGACCGCGACCGCCCCCGCGGGCAACGCCGGTGGCGGCGGCGCCGCATCCGGTGAGCAGGTGTGCAACGGCTCCACCGTCACCCTGTCCGGCGAGGGCGGCGCCCCGGCCGCGTCCAGCAACCAGTTCCCGGCGGGTACGAAGCTGAAGGTCACCAACCTGGACAACAACAAGTCCACGACGGTGGAGGTCACTTCGGTCTCCGGCAGCTGTGCGCTGCTGAACAACGCGGCATTCGAGCAGGTCCGAGAGCCCGGCAAGTTCCTCATCCGCCGGGCCCTGATCGAGAAGGTGGGGTGATGTTCAGGAGCGCGGAAATTCAGTAAGCCGTACGTGTCATGGGTCCTGCTGCTCCCGGCCAGGAGCGGCAGGACCGGCTCTTCGACCCCATCGCATACGAGCCCGGCCCGCGGCGTCCTGCCGTGCGCGGGCGCCCTCACAGCGCCTGTCGTACCACAGCACTACCAGGTAACACGGGGTTCACATTCGAGCAATGATCGGGAAATCGCCTGTTGACAGGCTCGCGGGCAACAGGAGCGGCGCCCCAGTGCCGCAGCGCCGCAGCACCCGCAAGTGCGCCTAGAGACCCACCCCGAAGGATGTGGCCCGTGAGCTTCAAGGCTGAGTACATCTGGATCGACGGCACCGAGCCGACGGCCAAGCTGCGTTCGAAGACCAAGATCATGGCCGACGACGCCAAGGGTGCCGAGCTGCCGATCTGGGGCTTCGACGGGTCCTCCACGAACCAGGCCGAGGGCCACGCCTCGGACTGTGTGCTCAAGCCGGTCTTCTCCTGCCCGGACCCGATCCGCGGCGGCGACGACATCCTGGTGATGTGCGAGGTCCTGAACATCGACTTCACCCCGCACGCCACGAACACCCGCGCCGCGCTGACCGAGGTCGCCGAGAAGTTCGCCGCCCAGGAGCCGATCTTCGGCATCGAGCAGGAGTACACGTTCTTCAAGGACGGCTACCCGCTCGGCTTCCCGAAGGGCGGCTTCCCGGCCCCGCAGGGCGGCTACTACTGCGGTGTCGGCGCCGACGAGATCTTCGGTCGTGACGTCGTCGAGGCCCACCTGGACAACTGCCTCAAGGCGGGTCTCGCGATCTCCGGCATCAACGCCGAGGTCATGCCCGGCCAGTGGGAGTTCCAGGTCGGCCCGGTCTCCCCGCTGGAGGTCTCCGACCACCTGTGGGTGGCCCGCTGGCTGCTCTACCGCACCGCCGAGGACTTCGGCGTCGCCGCCACCCTCGACCCGAAGCCGGTCAAGGGCGACTGGAACGGCGCCGGCGCACACACCAACTTCTCCACCAAGGCGATGCGCGAGGGCTACGACGCGATCATCACCGCCTGCGAGTCGCTCGGTGAGGGCTCCAAGCCGCTCGACCACGTCAAGAACTACGGCGCCGGCATCGACGACCGGCTGACCGGTCTGCACGAGACCGCCCCGTGGGACAAGTACTCCTACGGCGTCTCCAACCGCGGTGCCTCGGTGCGTATCCCGTGGCAGGTCGAGAAGGACGGCAAGGGCTACATCGAGGACCGCCGTCCGAACGCCAACGTCGACCCGTACGTGGTGACCCGCCTGATCGTCGACACCTGCTGCTCGGCGCTGGAGAAGGCCGGCCAGGTCTGATCCACCCGCTTCGACCGGAAGGGGCGCCCACCGTCGCGGTGGGCGCCCCTTCGGGTCGTACACCCGCCTCTGCTTCAATGGGGCCATGGCCAGCTTCCAGAAGCACAGCGCGACGGGTCGCCATGACCTCGAGCCCTTCTGGCCTTCCCGTCAGCACCACGACTTCGACCGGGTGTGTTGTCGCGCGATGAACGCGCCGGCCCTCTAAAGCCGAACACCCGTCCGGCCTTCGGCCAGCGCGCAGTCGACGTACGTCTCTCCGGCGACCTTCTCGCGCGAAAGAGCTGACCTCTCATGGCGAACACCCGTTCTCTGTCCTCCGCCGCCACGCTCAACTCCCCCACCGGTTCCCGGCATCATCTGCGTGCCGTGGACCGGGACGAGGTGATCGACGTCGCGGACCTCCTGCCGCCGGGCGCCACCTGGCTGCCCGCTCCCCAGCACTCCCTGCCCACCCTGCCGGGACAGCCGCCCATGATCGGCTACCTGGTGCTCGTCCCGGCCGAACGGCAGCCGCCGCTGCCGCAGGAGCCCGACGGCGACCCGCTCGTCCGCGTCGACACCGCCCAGCGCACCGCCGAGGTGGACGGACGCGAACTCGACCTCACGTACCTGGAGTTTGAGCTCCTCGCCCACCTCGTCGCCCGCCCGAACCGGGTGCACACCCGCGACCAGCTGGTCACCACCGTCTGGGGGTACGGACACGTCGGCGACGGCCGCACGGTCGACGTCCATGTCGCCCGGCTGCGCCGCAAGCTGGGCGCCGAGCACCGCGGGGCGATCCAGACGGTACGGCGGGTCGGGTACAAGTACGTGCCGCCGACCGGGCGTTGATCCTCTGCTGACGGCAGATACCCGTTCCGTCCCGCGGCCCGGCCCGGCAGAGTCGGGGTCATGAGACTTCTGGTGCTGGGTGGTACGGAGTTCGCGGGGCGGGCCGTCGTGGAGGCGGCGCTCGGGCGGGGCTGGGAGGTCACGGTCTTCCACCGGGGCCGGCACGCACCGCCTCCCGGTGTGCGGTCGCTGCACGGCGACCGCACCGCACCCGACGGGCTCGCCGCCCTCGCTCAGGGCGAGTGGGACGCCGTCGTCGACACCTGGTCGTCGGCGCCACGTGCCGTACGGGACTCGGCGCGGCTGCTGCGGGGCCGCGCCGGGCGGTACGTGTACGTGTCGAGCTGCTCGGTGTACGCCTGGCCGCCCGCCGCCGGGTACACCGAGGACGCGCCCCTGGTCGAGGGCGCCTCGGCCGACGCGGAGGCCACCGAGTACGCCCGCGACAAGCGGGGCGGCGAGCTGGCGGCCGTGGCGGGGTTCGGTGCGGACCGCTCGCTGCTCGTGCGCTCGGGGCTGATCCTGGGGCCGTACGAGAACATCGGGCGGCTGCCGTGGTGGCTGACCCGGATCGCGCGCGGCGGCCCCGTCCTGGCGCCCGGTCCTAAGGATCTGCCGCTGCAGTTCGTCGACGTCCGCGATCTCGCCGAGTGGATCCTCGGCGCGGTGGAACGGGAGCTGAGCGGGCCGTACAACCTGATCGGTCCGCCGGGTCACACGACGACGGCAGGACTGCTGGAGGCGTGCTTGAGAGCGACCGGAGCGGCGGTCGAGCTGCGCTGGACCGATCCGGACGTCGTCCTGGCTGCGGGCGTCGAGCCGTGGACCCAGCTGCCGGTGTGGGTGCCGCCGGACAGCGAGCTGCACGCGGGCCTGCACGGCGCCGACGTGTCCCGTGCGCTCGCGACGGGCCTGGTCTGCCGCCCCGTCGCCGAGACCGTCAACGACACCTGGACCTGGCTGAACAGCGTCGGAGGAACGGCCCCTCAGCGGCCGGACCGGCCTCCGGTCGGACTCGATCCGGAGGTGGAGGCGAAGATCCTCGGCGGCCCCCAGCCCCACGCAGGTGTACCCAACACCACCTCCCGGTCCGGGCCTTTGCCCCAGTGACCGGCCCTGTCCGCTCGGCCAGACTGACAGGCATGGACATCGACACGAGCACGAAGAATGGTGCCGTGCGCTCTGGGGCGCGGGGCATGGGACTGGCGGCGGTGCGGGGGCTGGGGCTCTCGCTGGTGGTGTTGCCGGGGGCGGTCCTCTGTTACGTGCTGGCCGTGGTGTCCATCGCGCTCATCCCGATCGGGGTCGGCATCGTCACCACGCCCTGGGTGCTCACCGGGGTGCGGGCCTTCGCGGACTGGCGGCGCGTTCTGGCGGCGGAGTGGTGCGGGGTGCGGATCCCGTCGGCGTACCGGCCGATCCCGAAGGACGCCAATCCGTGGACCCGTACCTTCGCGATGCTCCGGGACCCGGCGACCTGGCGGGACCTGCTGTGGCTGAACGTCGACATGTCGGCGGGCTATGTCACCGCGCTGCTGCCGGCGGCGCTGGTCCTCTACCCCCTGGAAGGGTTCGCGATCGCGGCGGGGCTGTGGCGGGTGCTCCCCGACGGTTACTGGTACGGCTTCGTGGAGCTCACCGGGCAGGCCTCCGCACTCGGCGCGGGCCTGCTGGGCCTCGTCCTCCTGTTCTTCGCCCACTTCTTCAACACGCGTCTGCTGACGGTCCACTTCCGGCTCACCCGGGCCGTCCTCGCCCCCAAGCAGGGCGAACTCGCCGAGCGGGTCCGGGTTCTCACCGAGACCCGGCGGGACGCCGTCGACACCTCCGCCGCCGAACTGCGCCGCATCGAGCGCGACCTGCACGACGGGGCACAGGCCCGGCTGGTCGCCATGGGCATGGACCTCGGGACGATCGAGATGCTGATCGACAAGGACCCGGAGCAGGCCAGGCAGCTCCTCGCGCAGGCCCGCAAGTCCTCCGTCGAGGCCCTCACCGAACTGCGCGACCTGGTCCGCGGCATCCATCCGCCGGTGCTGGCCGAGCGCGGCCTGGGCGACGCCGTACGGGCGCTGGCGCTTCGGATGCCGGTGCCGACCGAGGTGACGGTGGAGTTGCCCGGGCGGGCGGACGAACCCGTCGAGTCGGCGGCCTACTTCGCGATCAGCGAGGTGCTCACCAACGCGGTGAAGCACGCCGACGCCGACCGGATCTATGTCGACCTCCACCACACCGACGGCATGCTGCGGATCTCGGTCACCGACGACGGCAAGGGCGGCGCGGTCATCGGCGCCGGTTCGGGTCTGGCCGGAGTAGAGCGCCGACTGGGTACATTCGACGGCGTCCTGGCCGTCAGCAGCCCCGCGGGCGGTCCCACGATGGTCACCATGGAGATCCCTTGCGCGTTGTCCTAGCCGAAGATCTGTTCCTGCTGCGCGACGGACTGGTCCGGATGTTGCAGGCCTACGACTTCGAGATCGCCGCGGCCGTCGAGACGGGCCCCGAACTGACCCGCGCGCTGGCCGAGCTGGAGCCGGACGTCGCCGTCGTCGACGTACGCCTGCCGCCGACCCACACCGACGAGGGCCTGCAGTGCGCGCTCCAGGCCCGGCGGGACAGACCCGGGCTGCCGGTGCTGGTGCTCTCCCAGCACGTGGAGCAGCTGTACGCGCGTGAGCTGCTCGCCGACGGCAGCGGCGGGGTGGGGTATCTGCTCAAGGACCGGGTGTTCGACGCGGAGCAGTTCGTGGACGCCGTACGACGGGTCGCGGCGGGCGGTACGGCGATGGACCCGCAGGTGATCCAGCAGCTGCTGTCGCGGCGGGAGGCCGACGGCCGGCCGCTGGGGCGGCTCACCGCCCGTGAGCGGGAGGTGCTGGAGCTGATGGCGCAGGGCCGCTCGAACGCGGCGATCGCGGCGCAGCTCGTGGTGACCGAGCGGGCGATCGCCAAACACACCTCAAATATCTTCGCGAAGCTCGGACTCGAGGTTTCGGACGACGACAACCGCCGTGTCCTGGCGGTTCTCGCCTACCTGGACCACGGACACTGATCCTGGGCGATCACAACTCCCGCGCTTTGTGGGAGAGTTGAGGGCGAATTGTCGCTTCAGTCTCTCACCAATTTCTGAGACGGCTGAACACTCCTGGGACCTCCTGCGTATGGATGGGAGCCGCTTCACTCCTGTCGGGCGTCTCGCTGCCCCGCAAGGAAGTCAGAGGAGTTCCATGGGACGCAACACACGAAAACGCCGTACGCCGCTGGCCACCAAGGCCATAGCCGCATCGGCGGCCCTAGCGCTCGGTGGGGGCGGGCTGATCTGGGCGAACTTCTATGCCTCTGCGCATGAGGAGAACTCATACGGAAACCAGACCAGGTCAGCCGGCGCCCAGGTCGCGACGATCAACTGTCCTGACGTCGGTCAGCAGCTGACGAAGGTGCCGCGGAGCGCCCGCCAAGGTGTCGCCAAGGAGTTGGCGCTGCTCGACCGGCAGATCACGGATGCCTATACGCGTCTCGCCTCGACGCGCCAGGCCCAGGCGGGGGACGCGAGCTACGTCAACAACGCGATCCTCAGCCCGCTGAAGTCCAAGCGGGTCGCCACGCTCGACCGGATCGGCATCAACATCAACCGCGCGGGTGGTCAAGCTCCGCAGGGGATGGGCGATCTCGCCGAGTGCCAGGGGGTCCCCGCCGAACAGCCGGAGACCAACGACGGCCAGGGCGACGACCAGAACAACGACGGTCAGGACCAGGGCCAGGACGGCGGTCAGGACCAAGGCCAGGACGGTGGCCAGGACCAGGGCGACGGCCAGGACCAGGGTGACGGTCAGGACCAGGGCAACGGCGGTCAGGCCGGCAACGGCCCGGTGGCCGACGACTTCGTCAACATCGAGGACGTCCAGCCCAACTCCCGCAACCTGCCGAACGGCCTCGCCGCCAACGGCGACACCGGTTCGACCGGCAGCTTCACCACCAACTGCGGCAACAACGACAACGAGAACCGCAACTCGGACAACGTGATCGTCGCTCCCGGTGTCAGCAACGGTGCGCAGCACCAGCACGACTACGTCGGCAACCAGGCCAACAACGCTTTCGCGAGCGACGAGGACCTGGCGAACGGCGACACCACCTGCCAGAACCAGGGTGACAAGTCGTCGTACTTCTGGCCGGTGCTGCGTGTGCAGGACGGCCAGAACGACATCGACGCGGACGCGCCCGGTGGCGGTCAGGACAGCAACGTCGGCACGATCCAGCAGGTCGCCCAGTCGGAGCTGAAGTTCGTCGGCAACCGGACGAGCGATGTCGTCGCGATGCCGACGGCCCTGCGCATCATCACCGGTGACGCCAAGGCCTTCACCAACGGCCTGGCGAACGCCAACACCTCTTGGAGCTGCACCGGCTTCGAGGACCGGCAGGTGACGGACAAGTACCCGATCTGCCCCGAGGGCAGCTCCGTGGTGCGGACGTCCAACTTCCAGAGCTGCTGGGACGGCCAGAACATCGACAGCGCCAACCACCGTACGCACGTGGCCTTCGTGCAGCAGGACGGTAGTTGCGCCAACGGTTTCCAGGCCATCCCCCAGCTGCAGGTCCGTCTCGTCTACGACGTGCAGGCCCCGCAGATCGAGAACGGGCAGGTGACCAACGCGTTCGCGGTGGACTCCTTCCCGGAGCAGCTGCACAAGCCGATCACCGACCACAACGACTTCATCAACTTCTTCGACGAGAACGTGATGAACGAGATGGTCAACTGCATCAACAGCGGCGAGGACTGCCAGTAGTCCAGACCCGGCAGCAGTAGAAAGCCGGCGGTGGGAAATCCCACCGCCGGCTTTCGCTTGCCCCCGTGCCCCGCGGGTCAGCCGTCGTGACCGGAGGAGTGGGTGGCCTCGCCGCCCCCGCCGTGGTTGTTCATGTGCGCGGACCCCTCCTCCATGGTCCCGCCGAGCGTGCTCTGCAGCGCGGTGACCGTCTGCTCCTCGCCGACGGCGACCCACTTGCGGCCGACGAGGTAGTAGCCGCCGTAGTCCTTCGCCCCGTTGATCCACTCGCGCTGGCCGCGGTCGGTGGCGAAGGTGGCGAGGACGTACTTCTCCTTGCCGGTCTTGCAGATGGCCTGGCGGATCTCATCGGCGTCGGTCTGCAGGTCCGGCTTGCACTTCGCCTCGGCGGCCAGGTGCTCCAGGCTCCCGGTCGCCGTCTCCGGTACGGCCGCCTGGTCATCGCCGGAGCCGCAGCCCGTCAGCGCCAGTGCCGCCGCCGCGCCGACGAGCGCGAGCATCGGTCGGGTCAACCTCATCTGTTCCTCCGGTACGGGCATAGGTAGGGCACATGCCGAAGTCGGATACGGCTCCCGCGTGCGAAGCACTCAAAATTGTCGGTGTCACACCGGACACACCTGTGCGAAGGTATGCCGATGACCGAGGACTGGGAAGAGCGTGTGGCCGCCGCGTGGGCCCCTTTCGACGACTACTCTGAGGACCGGGCCGCGGATTTCCGGGCCGTGATCGACACGCTCGTCGCCGAGCTGCCCGCCGGCAGTGCGCTGGGCCCCTTCGAGCGGGCCTGCGCCTGGGACTCCACCGGCCACTCGGACAAGGCGGTGCCGCTGTACCGGGAGGCGCTGGCCCTCGGGCTCACCGGCTACAAGGGCCGTCGCGCGAAGATCCAGCTGTCCAGTTCGCTGCGCAACATCGGACAGGCGGAGGAGGGCGTCAAACTGCTGACGCCGGAACTGGACGCGCCGTCCGACGAGCTGGACGACGCGGTACGAGCGACGCTCGCGCTGTGCCTGTCCAGCCTGGGGCGGGATCGCGAAGGGCTGTCCCTGGTGCTTGGTGCGCTGGCGGCGCATCTGCCGCGGTACCAGCGATCCATGGCCAACTATGCGGCGGCGCTCCGCTAAGGGTGCGGTGATTCGGCTGCGGGCCGGTGGGGGCTGGTCGCGCAGTTCCCCGCGCCCCTGAGGGGCGCGATCGGCATATCGCGGCACCCCCCGCGGAGCGCCCCGTTGGTAACCAGGCGTCGATTCGCTCGTTTTGCTGAACGTGCAGTCACAGGATGTCGCCCCGCGCCCCACCCCCGCCGCCTCGTCCGACGGGCCCGTCGTCGATGTCGAGCAGGCCGAGGCCGCGCTCGTCGAGCACTATCCGCGGCTGGTCCGCCTCGCGTACCTGGTGCTGCCGCCGAGTCTCGGCCGCAACCGGCGCGTCCTGACCGCCCACGCCCTCACCCAGCGCGCTCTGCCGCGGGGCCGCGCCTCGGCGTCCGTGATCCCGGCCCAGTCGACGGGACGGGACGGCGACCCGGGCTACTCCTTCGTCCGCCTCCGGGTGCTGCGTACGGCGCTGGAGGCGGGCCTGCCGCTCACCTTCAAGGCGTGGCCCAAGCGCTCCCAGCTGCCGCCGCTGCTCCCCCAGGTGTGGGGCCTGCGCCTGTTCCCCCGCTCCGGCGGTGCCGATGAACTCGCCCTGGACCAGCGGCTGTCGGCCCTGTCCGCCCCGGCCCGCGCCGCGTACGTACTGCGCGGCCTGGAGCGGCTCGCGGACGGCGACGTACACAAGGTGCTGACCGCGGCCGGCGTCACCGACCCGGACGCAGCGCTGGCGGAGGCCGACCGCTGCGCGGAGCCGGAGGGGCGCGACGATGCCGAGGTGGTGAGCGCGCGGAGGCCCGAAGGGTCGAGCACGGTCGCCACCTCGGCATCGGCTGCGGCGCCCCGGAGGCGGAGCGCCAATGAACGGGTACCGGCGCAGAACGCGCTGCTCGACTCCCCCGAGTTCGACCCCTGCTCGCTCCAGGCCCGGCCCACCGATCTGATGCGGCGCAGGCAGCACGGCAAGGCCGCGCTCGTCGCCGCCGCGGCGCTCGCCGTGTGCGGGGCGCTGCTCGGGCTGCCCGGCGACGGCTGGGGCCCCGACGGCGCCGCCGCACCCGCGTACGCGCAGAACCCGTCCGCGCAGGCCGCGCTCGACCCGGCGAAGCTGACGAAGGTCGCCCCGACGGCCTGGCAGTCCTCGGCGCGCACCGACTTCTCCGTCTGGCCCGCGCGCGGCGACCGCACCGACGACCGCGCGCTCCTGCGCCGCGCCCTCGCCGTCTGGGCCCGCCCCGGCGAGTCCGTCCGCGTCTCGGCCACCCCCGCCACCCCGACCGGCGGCCCCGCCGGACCACCCCAGCTCCTCTACGCCGGAACCGTCGACACCGCGCACGTGGTGCTCCTCTACGACGGTCTGCGCGTCGTCCGGTACGCCGAACCGAAGGACGCCACGAGCGGCGCCGCCCTCGACTTCGGGCGGGCCGACGGCGCGACCCGCGCGGAGGCCGGTGCGGTGGTGCTCGCGCGGACTGACGGCAACGTCCGCTATCTGACGGCTCCTTGGGTGACCGAGGCGGCCGAGCGGGACCTGATGCAGCCGCGCTCGGGGGCGATGGACCTCGGCCTGACCGACGGTGTGACCGCGCCGCTGGCGAGCCCCGGCGGGCAGAACGGCGCGTGCACCTCGTGGAACGTGCTGCAGGTGACGGACGGTTCGGGCACCCGGCTGATGACCGACCTCGGCGAGCTGGTCCCGGCCCATCTGACCACCGGGAAGCCCGGGTACACGAAGGAGGCGTCCGGTGCGCAGGCGCTGCGCACCTGGGCGCCGATGGCGTGCTCGCTGCAGGCGGTGCGGTCCCAAGGGGTGCGGTCGGTGAACGCCTGGGAGTACGCCCGGCAGTCACTGCCCGCCGCGAGCGGCTCGGCCGCGTGGGTGTGCACGCGGGCCGAGACGTGGCGGGGCGGCGGGGCCCGGGTGCTGGCGCAGTTCCACACCCCGGGCGGGCGGTACGGGGCGGTGGCGGCGAAGGCCGAGAACTCTCCGGCGTGCGGCCCCCGTGACCCGCATGTGCTGGCCGGGGTGTTGTGGCGGTCGGAGGCGGGGGCCTGGTATCTGCTGGCCGCGGGCAGCAGGGACACCGCTTCCATCACTGTGTCCGGCGGGGTGAGCGGTTCCGCGAAGGGCTATCTGCTGGCGGCGGAGGCCAAGCAGGGGGCTCAGGCCCGGCTGAAGGGGACGCTGCACGACGGACGGACGATCGACGGTCTGCACTGACACTCGCGTCAACAAGTCGCTGGATCTGCTGCGCCGGCACGGCGCTGGTGTTCCTGTGGCAGCGCGGGGGCCGCGGGTGTCTTCGAGGTCGAACTCCGACGCAGCGGACGGACGTTGACCGTGACGGGCCCGAAGTGATCGGCTGGTGCTGGATATGTGATGGGTTCATGTGAACACGGCGGCCGGTCCGGCCCGTTCGGGGCCGGATCCGATCGGTAAGGTGTTCGCATGAGTACCGGGGTACGTCGCAGAATGGGCGTCGAGGAGCGGCGGCAGCAGCTGATCGGGGTCGCTCTCGAACTCTTCAGCAGCCGCTCGCCCGACGAGGTGTCCATCGACGAGATCGCGTCGGCCGCGGGCATCTCACGGCCGCTGGTCTACCACTACTTTCCCGGCAAACTCAGCCTGTACGAGGCCGCGTTGAGGCGGGCGTCGGACGAACTGGCGGGCCGGTTCGTCGAACCGCAGGAGGGTCCGCTGGGGGACCGGCTGCTGCGGGTGATGCGCCGGTTCTTCGACTTCGTGGAGGACCACGGGCCCGGTTTCTCGGCGTTGATGCGCGGCGGCCCGGCGGTCGGCTCGTCGACGACGAACGCGCTCATCGACTCCGTACGGCAGGCCGCGTATGTCCAGATCCTTTCGCATCTACGCGTAGAGGATCCGCCCGCCCGACTGGAACTGGTCATCCGGTCCTGGATCTCGCTCGCCGAGTCGACGGCCCTGATCTGGCTGGACGGCCGGCGCATTCCGCGGGCCGAGTTGGAGGCCCAACTCGTCCACGACTTCGCCGCCCTGGCCGCCGTGAGCGCCGCCTACGACGAGGAGATGGGCATGCTGCTGCGCCGCATGTTCAAGGACGAACCAACGGACGGCCCCTTCAGCGCCCTGGCCGCCCGCCTCATCGCACTGGCGTCCTAGCTGTCGAACTTCCGGTACGACGGGTCGAGGTTGCGCACCTCGGCGGAGGCGTGCAGCATCAAGCCCTCGGCAGGCTTCACGTACTGCTTCAGCAACCCCAGGATCGCTTCGGTGAGTTGGGCCTTCGTCTCGTCCGTGCGCCCGGCCAGCAGACCGAGGGTGACATGGACGACCGCGTGCCCGTCGGCGTCGGGGCCGACCGTGGTGTCCTCGGTGCGGCGGAACTGCGTCTTGCACGCCGGCGGCTTCGCGGCCGCGATCTCGACCACGGCCGTGTGCAGCGCCTGAGCGAAACCGGGGCGGTCGAAGTCGTCCGCGAGCTGCTCCGAGTAGTCGACGGTGATCTGCGGCATGGGCACTCCTGTTCTAGGTCGGCAGGGCTCACCCTAGCCGCAGCGCCAGCATCGCGATGTCGTCCTCGTGGTCGTGGCCGAAGCAGGCCAGGAGGGTGTCGCACAGAGCGTCCAGGCCGGGCGGGGCACCCGCGGCGGCTGCGCGGAGCTGTTCCATCGAGGCCTCCAGGTCGATGCCCCGGGTCTCGATCAGGCCGTCGGTGACCATGAGGAGCCGGTCGTCCGGGTCGAGAATCAACTCGGTCGGGGGTGGGTGGTGCAGCCCAACGCCGAGCAGCGGGCCCGACGCCTTCGCGTAGTCCGCGCTGTCGTTGTCGCGGATGATCAACGGCGGGATGTGGCCCGCGTTGGCGATCCGGGTGCGCCCGGTGCCCGGGTCGATCAGGACCAGGCAGACCGTGGCCGTGACCTCGGGGTGGTAGTGCTGGAGCATCCGGTCGAGGCGCTCGGCGAGCACGGCCGGGTCGCTCTCCTCGACGCAGTAGGCGCGCAGCGCGTGCCGGATCTCGACCATGACCGTGGCCGCGTCCAGCGAGTGCCCGACGACATCGCCGACGGCGGCCAGCATGCCGTCCCCGGTGCTCAGTGCGGCGTAGAAGTCGCCGCCGATCTCGGTCTGCCGGGACGCGGGCACATAGCGGACCTCGATGTCGATACCCGGCAGTTTGGGCAGCCGGTGCGGCTGGGGCAGGAAGCTGTGCTGGAGGGTGAGGGCGACATGCCGCTCGACCTGGTACATCAGCAGCGGCTCGGCGGCGAGCGCGGTGGCCTGCGCGAGCCGGGCCACCAGGGTCTCGTCGGCCGGGTTCACCCTGTTCATCCCGCGGGTGGGCATGGCCAGGCACACCGCGGCCTTGCCGTCCTGGGTGCGGATCAGTGCCAGCCGGGCGTCGTGCTGCACGCCGGGCCGGAAGAACCCGGCGGGCCACAGCGGCGCGGGCACGGTGGTGATCCGTACGCCGTCCTGTCCCCGGGTGAGCCGCCGCAGCAGTGCGGCCACGGTCCGGTGGGCGCCCTCGTCCGGCAGTGCGAGGGAGGTGCGGTCCCGGGAGGTGGCGCGGTACAGTTCGTCGTCCGGGCCGAGGACGAAGACGGCGGCGGGCGACCCGGTGAACCGTGCCGTGCCGTCGGCGGCGGCGTCGGCGAGTTCCTGCAGGGAGCGGGCCGCCTGGATGGTGACGATCGTCTCCGACAGCATCATCAGCCGCCTGGCCTGCGCCTGGTCGTCGGCCCGCAGCCGTGCCGCGCGCACCGCGGCCCGGATCACCGCGTCGATCTCCTCGGGCTCGGCGGGCACCGTCACATACGCCTCCCCGCCCACCTCCAGGCCCCGGCAGCGATCCTCCATGGAGCCGGCGGTGGCCGAGAAGTGCACCACGGGCAGGCCCGCCATGTGCGGCCGGGCCTTGATCCGGCGGCACAGCTCGAAGCCGCTCATGTCCGGCAGGTCCACGTCGATCAGGGCCACATCGGGCAGGATCCCCTTGCGTCGCCGTACGTCCAGTTCGACGAGCGCCTCGTTGCCGCCGGCGACCGAGACGACCTGGTGACCGGCGCGGCGCAGCATGGCGCCCATGGCGTACCGACTGGCCGCCACGTCGTCGACGACCAGCACGGTGGTGTCGGTTCGCTTGCCGTTGACGTCCATGTGTCAGCCCTTGGGACAGCACCGGTGGGGCAGACCAGGATGCACGGTCTGCCCCACCAAGGTAATGCCCTTATCAGGAAGTCCGGGTAAATACCGCTACGGTCCGCCCCGGAACGGCGAAGGTGCCCGATACCCGCTCGAAGGAAGCCGACTTGGCGATAGGGTCCCCTCCCGACGCCTGCACCGGATGCAGCCGGTAGCCGGTCCCGGCCGCCGACTCGACCCGCTGCTTCTGCTCCGCGGGCGTCGCGTTGAACACGACGACCAGATCACCGAGCACCATGGTGATCACGCCGGGCGTCTCGTCCTTCCCCGACAGCGGGAAGGAGAGCGCCGACTGCACCTGGCCGGCGGTGTCGAGGGAGAAGGCCTTCTCGGTCGTACGGATCTTCAGCAGATCCCGGTACGCCGCCGACGCCCCCTCGATCTGCTCGCAGCCGACCTTCACCGTGCCCAACAGGGGCTTGGCGTACGGCCACTTGGACTCGTTGTCGGCCGCCATCGGCAGCCCGCGCCCGAAGCCGTTGCCGTCCGCGCAGTTCCAGTGGACGGCGTTGAACCAGTCGCCGCTGTCGTACGAGTTGCGGTCCAGGGACTTGGAGCGCAGCAGGTCGGTGCCCGCCTGGGAGAGCGCCGGGCCCTGCGAGAGAGTGGCCGTGGCCATGGCGAGCACCTGCATCCGGGCCCGGTCGGCCGCGCTGGTGGTGGCGGGCAACTTGAAGGCCAGCGCGTCGAACAGCGACTCGTTGTCGTGCGCGTCGGCGTAGGCGAGCGCGTCGCCGGGCGCGTCCGCGTAGCCGGCGGGCGAGCCGTTGTAGTCGACGTCGGCGCCGGTGACCTCCTTGCCGCTGGTGTCGGTGAAGGCGAACCGGGCGAGATTCCCGCTGAGCCCCACCTTGATCAGGTCCTGGTAGTGCAGCAGACGCGCCTTCTGCTCCTCCGTACTCCCGTTGCTCTCCGAGGAGTTGGGGTCGGTGTACAGCCCGGACGCGAAGCCCTGGACGCCGGGGTCCTCGTCGAAGGGCCCGCCGCCGCGTACGGCGTCCCGCGCCCTGTCGGAGAAGGTCGCAATCCCTGTCCCCGCCATGTTCTTCTGCGTGGCCTGCACGAAGCGCGCGTCGTCGGCGATCTCGCCGAAGTTCCAGCCCTCGCCGTACAGGATGATCTTCTTGCCGTCGACGCCGTCCTTGGCGAGCGTCAGCGTGTCCAGGGCCTTCCTGACCGCCAGGATGTTGGCCTTCGGGTGGTGGCCCATCAGGTCGAAGCGGAAGCCGTCGACCTTGTACTCCTTGGCCCAGGTGACGATCGAGTCGACGACGAGCTTGCCCATCATGGCGTTCTCGGTGGCCGTGTTGGCACAGCAGGTGCTGTTCGCGACCGAGCCGTCCGCGAGAAGCCGCTGGTAGTAGCCGGGCACGATCCGGTCGAGGACGCTCGTCCCCGCCTGACCGCTCGCCGCCGTGTGGTTGTAGACGACGTCCATGACGACCCGCAGGCCGTCCTCGTTCAGCGCCTTGACCATCTTGCGGAACTCGACCGTACGGCCGGTGCCGTCCGGATCGGTGGCGTACGAGCCCTCGGGAACCGTGTAGTGGTAGGGGTCGTAGCCCCAGTTGTAGGCGTCCTTCGCGGCGATCTTCCCGACGCACTCCTGCTGCTTGTCGGAGTCGGCCGGGTAGGAGGCCAGGTCGCAGTCGGTGGTCGCCTGGTCGGATCGCTTCTCCGGAATGGTGGCGATGTCGAAGGCGGGCAGCAGATGCACGTACGACGTCCCGGACTCGGCCAGCCGCTTGAGGTGCCGGGAGCCGTCGCTCGCCTTGTCGGTGAAGGCCAGGTAGGTGCCGGGGTGCTCGGCCGTCCTGTCCTCCACCGAGAAGTCGCGGATGTGCAGCTCCTGGATCTGGGCGTCCTTGAGCGGCACGGCCTTCGGCTTCCTCAGTGACGTCCAGCCGCTGGGCGCGAGGGACTTGTCGGCGAGGTCGACGACGAGGCTGCGCTCGGAGTCGGCGGTGAGGGCGAGCGAGTAGGGGTCGGTGACCTTGTTGGTGACGACCTTCCGGACGCTGGGCGCCCAGACCTTCACGACGTACCGATAGGGCTTGTTCTGCCAGGACTTGGGGCCAGTGACGGACCAGACGCCGGTGGTGTCGTCGCGGTGCATCCGCTGGAGCGAGCCGTCCAGCTCGACGGCGACCGACTGTGCGGTCGGCGCCCAGACGGACAGCGTGGGACGGCCCTTGTCGAAGGTCGGGCCGAGGTCAGCCGTCGTGGCGGTGGAGTAGAGGTCGTCGAGGACGCCGGCGATCTGGACACCGGTGGCCGCCAGGACCGCTCCGTTCGCGGCCCGCTGGGAGGCGACGAGCTGGCCGCGCAGGGCCTCGCGCACCCGGTCGCGGTCGCGGGGGTCGACGGACCAGGCCGTGTAGTCCTTGAGGTGCGGGAACTTGGCCTTCTGGGCGTCGGTGAGGGTGGACTTGGCGAGTCGGAGCCAGCGCTGGTCGTCGCCGGTCAGGGCGCCGTCCTCGACGGTGATCGAGCCGGTGCGCGAGTACAGCAGCTGGGTGGAGGCTGCCGCGTCGGAGCCGTTCCAGGCGATCGTGTTCCGGTCGATCCAGACCGCCTTGGAGGTGGTCAGGTCGAGCGCGGCGGCGGAGCCGGCCGGCTGCGGGAGCAGGTACTTCTCCTGGCCGTTCAACAGCCACACCTCATGGCCGTTCGCCTTGAGGTCGAGCGACTGGTCGGCGGCGAGGTCCTTCTCGTCGCCCTTGTGGATGATGTAGCTGAGGCTGGTGGCACCCTCGGTGAGCGGCACCTCGAAGACCGCGCCATAGGAATCAGTCTTCACCGGCTTGAGGGGGTTCGACCAGTCGGTGGGGTTCGCGGCACCCGTCCAGGTGTGCAGGCCCCAGCCGTCGTAGTTCCCGTCGGCGCGGTGGTAGTGCAGGACGGCCTTGGTCTTGTCCTGCGCCGGGTACTCGGGCCGCTCGGTCCGTACGGCCTCCTTGCCCTGCTCGATCCAGACCTCGCCGGTCTTGGTGACGTCGATGGTCCGGTCGGCGGAGACGTCCTTGTTGCCGTCCTTGTCGATCACCAGGAAGCCGACACCGGAGGCGCCCGGCTTCAGCTTGACGTAGGCGAAGGCTCCGTACGCGTCCCGGCCGATGAAGGGATGGCTGTCCGGCCAGGTCGTCGACTCGCCGTCGGCGAGGTCGCCCCAGGCGTACAGGCCCCAGTTCGCGTAGTCGCCGTCGGTGCGCTTGTAGTGGACGATCGCGTAGTCGCGGGAGGAGGCGGTGGGGGTCTCGGGAGCGGGCGGGGTGCCGGTGGTGGAGGCCGCTGTGGCGCTCGCGGTGCGGCCCGCCGAGTCGATCACAACCGCCTTGTAGCGCAAGGCGGTTCCGGCCGGTACATCCTTGCCGATGGTCTGGGTGACCTTGTACGGGGCGTGGTCGGCGGAGCCGAGCGTCTGCCACTTGCCGTTGCCCACCTGGGCGGCGAAGACGACGCGGTTGAGCTGTCCGCCGTCGACGTCGGCGGTGATGTCTACTGTGCCGGTGGCGCCGGTGGCCGGGGCGTCGAGGGTGACGACCGGCTTCGAGGCGGGCTTGGCAAGGGGGCCGGCTGCCTTGAGGACGACGGCGGAACCGGCGGGGACGGTGACGGTGAGCTTCCTGTCGGCGTCGCTGGTCAGGGCGCCGTCGTTGCCGTAGATCCCCTTGAACGTCATGCCGGCCGAACCGGTCGCGAAGGTCGCCGTCTTCGCCGCGTCGGCGTTGTTGAAGGCGACGACGTACTCGGTGCCGGTCTTGGTGTCCGTACGGGAGAAGGCGTAGACGCCGGTGCCGTCGGCCGCGTACCGCTCGGTCTGGATGCCGTCCGTGAGGGCCGGGTTGGCCTTGCGGAGCTTGGCGAGAGCGCTGATCTGCTGGTAGAGCGGTGCTTTCGTGTCGTACGCGTCGTTCGCGTGGGTGCGGTCGGTGCCGAGTTGGTCGTCGTCGAGGTAGTCGGCCGTGGTGGACGCGAACATCGACTGGCGGGCGTCCTTGTCGCCGCCGGAGCCGGTGAAGCCCTGTTCGTCGCCGTAGTAGACGACGGGGTTGCCGCGGCTGAGGAACATCAGCTCGTTGGCGAGCCTGTCCTTGGCGAGCAGTTCGGCGTCGGTGGCCTTCGGGTTGTCCTGGTTCAGGAAGTACCCGATGCGGCCCATGTCGTGGTTGCCGAGGAAGGTGACCTGCTCGTACGCGTTGGCCTTGTCGGTCGTGTACTTGTAGTCGTCGCCGAAGACAGAGGCCAGCTTCTGGGCGCTGCCGCCCTGGGAGGCGTACTGGCGGGCCGCTTCCTGGAAGGGGAAGTCGAGCGTGGAGTCGAGGCGGCCCTGGGTGACGTACGGCGAAGTGATGTCGGTGTCGGCCGAGTAGACCTCGCCGAACATGAAGAAGTCGTCGCGGCCCTGCTTGGCGGCGTAGGAGTCGAGGGCCGTGGCCCACTGGGTCCAGAACTCCGTGTTGACGTGCTTCACGGTGTCGATGCGGAAGCCGTCGATGTCGAAGTCCCTGACCCAGCGCTGGTAGATCTTCTCCATCCCGCTGACCACCTCGGGACGCTCGGTCCACAGGTCGTCGAGGCCGGAGAAGTCACCGTAGGTCGAGCTCTCGCCGGCGAAGGTGGAGTCGCCGCGGTTGTGGTACATCGTCGGGTCGTTGAGCCACGACGGGACCTTGGTGTTCTTCGCGGCCTGGGGAGTGCGGGGGAAGGAGTCCTTGTCGACGGACGGGAAGTCCTTCGTGCCGTCCGCGTAGTCCGCGTCGTCGAAGGGTTCACCGTCCTTCGTCAGGTACGGGAAGGCGCCCTTGGAGAGGTAGTCGTAGGACTTCTCCTCGTAGTCGACGACGTCCGCCGTGTGGTTGGTGATGACGTCGAAGAAGACCTTCATGCCCTTGGCGTGGGCCTTGGAGATGAGGGTTTCCAGGTCCTTGTTGGTGCCGAAGTGCGGGTCGACCTGGGTGAAGTCGGTGATCCAGTAACCGTGGTAGCCGGCCGAGGCGTTGCTGCCGGTGCCCTGTACGGGCCGGTTCTTGAAGATCGGGGCCATCCAGAGGGAGGTGGTGCCCAGGCCCTTGATGTAGTCGAGCTTCTTCGTCAGGCCCTTGAGGTCGCCGCCCTGGTAGAAGCCCTTGTCGGTGGGGTCGTAGCCGGTGGAGAGCCGCGAACCGGTCAGCCCGCCCTGGTCGTTGCCGGTGTCGCCGTTGGCGAAGCGGTCCGGCAGGACGAAGTAGAACTGCTCGCGGGTGAGGTCGTGGCGGGCCGCGGCTTTCGCCAGCGCCGTGTCCGACGGCGGCGGAGGCGGGGTGTCGGCGCGGGCGGCGAGGGGCTGGACGAGCGCTGCGGCCAGCGCGGCAACGGTGACCGCGGCGACCCTTCGGGTGTGCGCGGTGCGGCGCGTCCGGGGCGCCGGCCATCTCGGTATCACAGGCGTGAACTCCTTGCGCGTGCGGCTCATTCGGGTCCGACCCCGGCGTGACCGTATCGCTGACGCAAGCTTTACAGCAAGAGTCTTGAAAAAGGCAGCAAGAAGTTTCACGAGGGTGTGCGCGACAGCGTTTTCTATTTCGCCGACCAGGTTGATGACTCAGGGAGCACGCTGCAATACTCCTGTCTCCCCACTCTCACAGTCCGTGATCAAGGTATCCCCCCACAGTGACCCTCACGGTATGTTTCCGCAGCTCAGGACAGGCACGCGCCCGGCATAAAGCAGCAAAGAAGGTGCATTATGTCCCTACACTCCCCACCAAATGACAGTTTTTACCCCCCTCCCCCACCAGACATTGAACCGGTAAGTGCGGAGTCGATACACAACTCTCCTGAATTCCATTCAATGCGCAGCGCGTACCGCTCCTTCGGCATAGCGGCGACGCTTGTCTCGGTGGGCGGATTCCTCATATATGTCCTGATGTCGAGTTTCGCCGCCGGCCTGATGAACCAGTCCCTGTTCGGCCATCTGACGATCGGGCTGGCCCTTGGCCTCGGCCAGTTCGTCCTCATGGGCGTGACGATCTGGCTCTACGTCCGGCACATGCACCGGCGGATCGACCCTGTCACCCACCGCCTGCGGGCCCAGGCGCGGCACATCGCCTCCTCGGGAAGGCGGTCCCGCACGTGGTGACGCAGGCAGCCGGTCAACTGGTGCAGCACGCGGCGGGTGTCACCGACGAGACCACTCAGAAGCTGACACTCGTCCTGTTCATGTCTGTCGCCGTGGTCACCCTGTTCACGGTGCTGCTGACGGCCCCGCAGCGGGACGAGATCAGCGAGTTCTACCTCGGCAACCGCGACATGTCGCCGCTACGCAACGGGCTCGCCATGTGCGGTGACTACCTGTCGGCCGCGACACTGCTGGGCAGTACCGGCATCGTCGCGCTGACCGGCTACGACGGACTGCTCTATCTGGGCGGCACGGTGGTCGCCTGGATGATGGCGCTGCTGATGATCGCGGAACCGCTGCGCAACTCCGGCAAGTTCACGCTCGGCGACAACCTGGCACTGCGGCTGTCGCAGGGCCAGCGATCGGTCCGGCTGGCGCTCGTCCTGTGCACACTGGTCGTGTGCCTGCTGTACCTGGTCGCCCAACTCGTGGGCAGCATAGCCCTGTTGGCGCAGTTCATCGGTACTCCGAGCGGGACGGTCCGGACCATGTGCGTGGTGGTCATCGGCTCCATGGTCGTCGTGTACGCGGCGATCGGCGGTATGCCGGGTGCCACGGTCATCCAGGTGGTCAAGGCCGTGATGCTGGTCGTCGGGGTGGGAGTCACCGCCCTCCTGGTGCTGCACCACTTCAGCTGGAACATCGACAAGCTGCTGTCGTCCGCCGCCGGCAACAGCGCCCTGGGCGACCGCTTCCTCGGCCCCGGACTGCGATACGGCGGGACCACCACCAACAAGCTGGACTTCTTCAGCCTGCAACTGGCCATCGTGCTCGGGCTGGCCGCACTGCCGCACATCATGATGCGACTGCTCGCCCCGCGCACGACGCGTGTCCTGCGCGGCTCGGTCGTATGGGCCGTGGGACTGATCGGCTTCGTCTGTCTGATGGCGGGTGTGCTGGGCCTGGGCGCCACGGCGATCGTGGGCCGGGGGGAGATCGCGAACGTCGACCCCAAGGGCGATGCGGCGGTGCTTCTGCTCGGGTACGAGCTCGGCGGCCCCATCCTCACCGCACTCCTGTCCAGCCTGGCCTTCGTCACGCTGCTCGGCGTGGCCGGCGGACTCACGCTCGCCGGGGCGTCCTCGATCGCCCACGACCTCTACGGCGCGGTGATCCGCAAGGGGAAGGCGACGCAGGCGCAAGAGGTGATCGTCGCCCGGCTCGCCGCCGCCGCCATCGGTGTCATGGGCATGATGCTGGCCCTGCTGTCCTGGGGCACCAGCACCGCGACGCTGGCGTTCCTGGCCTTCGCGATCGCGGCGTCCGCCATTCTGCCGACGATCGTCTACAGCCTGTTCTGGCGGCGCTTCACCGCACGCGGCGCGCTGCTGAGCCTGTACGGCGGTCTGATCTGCTCGGTGCTCCTGGTGGTGTTCTCTCCAGTCATCTCCTCCACCGCCAACTCGGTCTACCCCGATGCCGACTTCGCCTGGTTCCCTCTGCAGAACCCCGGCATCGTGTCGATCCCGGCGGGCTTCCTGCTGGGCTGGCTCGGCTCCGTGCTGAGCGAGCCACAGGAACCGCAGGTGTTCGAGGAGTTCGAGGTCCGTGCGCTGGTCGGCGCCGACGAGCGGTGAGTTGTCCGGAGGCCCTTGGCGGCCTCCGGACCCACACCGACCTGCGGTGTTCAGCAGCTCGACTTCCCCGCGTAGAGCGCGAGGGCCGTGTTGGCGCCGAGCGTGGCCGTGAACTGCCCACCGGAGTTCACCGTCACGGTCGTATTGCTCTGCACATTGCAGTACGTCCCCGCCGGCAGCGACGTCTGATACGTCCGGCTCAGGCTGCTCGACTCGTGGTTGATGGCGACGTACCCCTTGGCGCCCCGCCCGAAGGCGATCGCGTCGGCGCCGTTGTCCCACCAGTTGGTGACGGCCTCACCGCGCGTCGCGTTGCGGAAGGCGACCATCGACCTGATCTCGGGCCAGTTGTGCTGACACTTCCAGCCGTCCTGCCAACAGGCGCTCACCGCACCGCCGTTGGGCGGGCCCGCGTCCGTGTCGGAGAACTCGTAGCCGGAGTTGATGTCGGGGGCGCCGTAGGGCCAGGCCAGCATGAAGACGTTGGCCAGCGTGTAGTTGGCGCCGTCCTTGTAGTTGAGCGTGCTGCCGTTGCGCTCGGTGTCGTGGTTGTCGACGAAGACACCGGAGACACCGCTGCTCATGTAGCCCCAGCCCTCGCCGTAGTTCTTCAGGTAGGCGAGGTTCTCGTTGTTGAAGACACGCTTGAGGTCGTAGGCGTAGCGGAACTCCTGGACGTCCCCATTACCCGTGTACTCGGTGGGCTGGACGGCCTCCCCGCTGCCGTGGATGACCTCCTGCTTCCAGTACACCGACGGGTTGCTCAGCCGGGACTTGATGTTGGCGAGGTCGGCGGCCGGCATGTGCTTGGCCGCGTCGACGCGGAAGCCGTCGACGCCGAGCGACAGCAGGTCGTTCATGTAGCCGGCGATGGCGCCGCGGACGTAGGACTCCCCGGTGTCCAGGTCGGCGAGGCCCACCAGTTCGCAGTGCTGGACGTTCCAGCGGTCCTGGTAGTTGGTGATCTGACCGGTGCAGTCGTCGAAGTCGGGGGACGAGTACAGGCCCGGGTAGGTGTACTTCGTGTACGAAGAACCACCGGTGCCGGTGCCGCTGCCCGCCGACATGTGGTTGATCACCGTGTCGGCGACGACCTTCACTCCCGCCGCGTGGCAGGCGCTGACCATGCTCTGGAAGGCCGCGCGGTCACCGAGCCGACCGGCGATCCGGTAGCTGACGGGCTGGTACGACGTCCACCACTGTGAGCCCTGTATGTGCTCGGCGGGCGGGGAGACCTGGACGTAGCCGTAGCCGGCGGGGCCGAGGGTGTTGGTGCACTCCTTGGCGACCGAGGCGAAGTTCCACTCGAACATCACCGCGGTGACGTCCTTGGTGCCGGGCGGGGAGGCGGCGGCGGTGCCGGGGGACGCCATGACGGCTGCGGCGGCGGCGAACGCGAGCGCGCCTGCAAGGGTTCTGCTTGGTGCCATGTGGGGGTTCCTTCTCCGTTGAAGGAAGTTGCTGAAATCTTGCAGCAACTTTGCGGTGACGGAGATGTTAAAGGCCCGCTGCCTGAAAAGGCAGCGGGCCGTGTGAAGTTGATGCAAGAACTTTCAGAGCCGTCAGACGGCAGCCGTCAGGCGGTGGTCCACCAGACCGTCGTGTCGCCCGGCACCTTCGCCTCGCCGTCCGCCTCCGTCACCTCACCGCTGGCGAGCAGCACGCGACCGTGCGCGGGCACCGTCACCGACTCACTGCCCGTGTTGGCCACGCACACGAACTCCCCGCGCCGGAAGGCCAGGACGCCCTCGGGGGCGCGCAGCCACTCCACCGCGTCGCCCGCGCCCAGGTCGGGCTGTGCGCGGCGGACGGCGAGCGCGGTGCGGTACAGCTCCAGGGTCGAGTCGGCGTCGCCCGTCTGGGCCTCGATGCTCAACTCGCCCCATCCCTCGGGCTGGGGCAGCCAACTGCCGCCCGCGCCGAAGCCGTACGACGGCCCCGTGCGCGTCCACGGGATCGGCACCCGGCACCCGTCGCGGAAGCCGTCCTGGCCGGCGCCCCGGAAGTACGCCGGGTCCTGACGGACCTCGTCCGGCAGGTCGACGACGTCCGGAAGGCCCAGCTCCTCGCCCTGGTAGACGTACGCCGAACCGGGCAGCGCCAGCATCAGCAGGGTGGCGGCGCGGGCGCGGCGAAGGCCCAGTTCGCGGTCGCCCGCCGAGCGGATCTGCGTGCCGAGACCCGGGGGGTTGGCGAAGCGGGTCGCGTGGCGGGTGACGTCGTGGTTGGACAGCACCCAGGTGGCGGGGGCGCCGACCGGGCGCATGGCCTCCAGCGTGCGGTCGATGACCGTGCGCAGCTCCTCCGCGTCCCAACTCGTGCTCAGATACTGGAAGTTGAAGGCCTGGTGCAGCTCGTCCGGGCGGACGTAGTTGGCGGTGCGCTCGACGGTCGGGGTCCAGGCTTCGGCGACGAAGATCCTCTCCCCCGCGTACTCGTCCAGGATCGTCCGCCACTGGCGGTAGATCTCATGCACGCCGTCCTGGTCGAAGAACGGCATGACATCGTTGCCCAGTAGCTTGAGTTGGTCATGGGCCCCCAGGTCCGGCAGTCCCTCCGCCTTCACCAGCCCGTGCGCCACGTCGATACGGAAGCCGTCGACGCCCATGTCCAGCCAGAACCGCAGGATCGAGCGGAACTCGTCCCCGACGGCCGGGTGCTCCCAGTTGAAGTCGGGCTGCTCCGGCGCGAAGAGATGCAGATACCACTCACCGTCGGGCACCCGGGTCCACGCGGGCCCGCCGAAGATCGACTCCCAGTCGTTGGGCGGGAGTTCCCCGTTCTCCCCCTTGCCCGGCCGGAAGTGATACCGGTCCCGGAGCGGCGAACCCGCCCCCTCCGCGACCGCCCGCTTGAACCACTCGTGCTGATCGGAGGAGTGGTTGGGCACCAGGTCGACGATGATCCTCAGACCCAGCTCATGCGCGTCGCGGATCAGCGCATCGGCATCGAGAAGATTGCCGAACATCGGGTCCACGGCCCGGTAATCGGCGACGTCGTAACCGGCGTCGGCCTGCGGTGAGGCATAGAAGGGGCTCAACCACACGGCATCGACACCGAGGTCCCGCAGATACGGCAGCCGGGATCGTACGCCTTCCAGATCCCCCATACCGTCGCCGTTGCTGTCGGCGAAACTGCGCGGATAGACCTGGTAGATCACCGCATCCCGCCACCAGTCAGGGCGCTGGGCGACGGTGGCAAGAGCGGAGTTGACGGCCGGGTCGGCGGAGTGCTGGCTCATGGCGTCCTTGATACGTAAAGGATGTGGGGTCATGTGTGGTGACGAGACGGCCACGGTGGCAGCGGGGTCGGATGGCCACCGCGACCGCCTCGAGTTTTCAGGAGGGGAGAAGGGCAACGCCCCGTCTTTCAGGGGCGCGGGGAACTGCGCGACCAGCCACGACGGCGCCGCAGCCAAACGACGGGCTCACCCCTTGGTGCCACCGGCAGTAAGCCCAGTCACCAAGTTCTTCTGCACGAAATAGAAGAACGCAGCCGCAGGTATCGCAATCAGCACAGCCGTCGCAGCCATCAGGTTCCGCTGAGCGTCATGCTCACTCACAAAGCTCTGCAACCCGACCGCCAGCGTGTACTTCGTGTCGGACAGCATGAATGTAGAGGCGAACGCGACCTCACCGAACGCGGTGATGAAGCTGTAGAACGCGGCCACGGCCAGCCCAGGCCGCGCAAGCGGCAGGATCAGCCGCGCGAACGTACCGAAGGGGGTCAGCCCGTCGACGCGCCCGGCCTCGTCGATCTCGAACGGGATGGTGTCGAAATAGCCCTTGAGCAGCCAGGCACAGTACGGCACGGCCGTCGAGCAGTAGACGAGGATGAGGCCACCGTAGCTGTCGATGAGCTTCAGCTCCGACAGGATCTGGTACATCGGCACCATGAGTACGGCTACCGGGAACATCTGGGTGACCAGTAGCACCCACATGAACTTCCTGTAGCCGGGGAAGCGCATCCGGGAGACCGCGTATCCGGTGGTGGCGGCGACGAGCACACCGATCACCGTGGCACCCAGCGAGACGATCAGCGAACTCTTCAGCCAGTCGAAGAAGTTCGTGTCCGACAGGACGAACGAGTAGTTGTCGAACGTCATCTTCCCCCAGATCCCTCCGGGGTGCAGATAGTCGTCCTTGTCCGGGCCGAGGGAGAGGAAGACCAGCCAGGCGATCGGAAAGAGCGCGATCAGGCTCGCGGCGATCAGGATGCCGTGGGACGCGAGGGACGCGCCGGGGCCGTGCTCGCCGCGCCGGCGCACCTTGCGGGGTGCGTCGGAGGCGGGGGGCTGATCGGCGGGAGCGGGCGTCTTGACGGTCGTAGTGCTCATGGGGGCTCCTGCCTCAGATCGCGAGCTGCTGGTCATTGCGGTTCAGCCAGCGGCGGTAGAAGGAGGTGAAGACGATCAGGATGGCCAGCAGCAGCATGCCGTAGGCCGCCGACTGCGCGAAGTCGCGCGGCTGCTGTCCGAAGCCGAGGTAGTAGGCCCAGGTGACGAGGATCTGGGCGTCCGGGGCCGTGTCGCCGAACAGCAGGAAGATGATGGCGAACTGGTTGAAGGTCCAGATGATGCCGAGCAGTACGACGGTGGAGCTGACGGACCTCAGGCCGGGCAGCGTGACGTACCGGAACCGCTGCCAGGGGGTGGCGCCGTCCATCTCCGCGGCCTCGTACAGCGTCGAGTCGATCGACTGCAGACCACCCAGCAGCGAGACCATCATGAACGGCACCCCGCACCAGGTGTTGACCATGATCGCGGCGAACCGCTGCCAGAAGGTGTCCTCCAGCCACAGCGGTGTCGGCAGATGGAGCGTCTCCAGCGCGGAGTTGATGATGCCGCCGTCCGCGAGCATGAACCGCCAGCCGAAGACGGTGACGAAGGTCGGCACGGCCCAGGGCAGGACCAGGATCAGCCGGTAGAAGGTGCGGCCGCGCAGCTTCTGGTTGAGCAGCAGGGCCAGGCCCAGGCCGATGCAGTAGTGCAGCGCGACACAGGCCGCCGTCCAGAACACCGTCCAGATGAAGTGCGACCAGAAGCGGTCGTAGGCGGTCTCGCCCCACAGGATGTCGGCGTAGTTGTCGAAGCCGATGAACTTGTAGGTGGCCTCGATCTCGTTGACGCCGATCGTGCGACCGGTGTTGAGGCTGTTGGCGTCCGTGAGCGTCAGGTAGAACCCGTACGCGAGCGGATACAGCACGAGGACGCCGAGCACGATGACCACGGGGGCGATCATGGCGTAGGCGTACCAGTACTTCTGGTAGCTGTGCTTCAGGCGCTGGACGGCGACTGTCATGGTTCGACACCTTCTGGCAGATCAAGAAGATCGAAGATCAAGGGGTACGGCGCGCAGGCCGATGGCCGCCGGATCCTTCCCCCCAGTTCAGGAGGATCCGACGGCCATGCGGGGTCACTTGCTGAAGTCCGGCACCAGCTTGGCGATGGCGGTCTCAGCGTTACCCAGGCCGCCGTCCAGGGACTCCTTGCCACCGGCGATCTTGGGCAGCTCGGTGTCCAGCGGGCCCCACAGGGAGCTGTACTCGGGCAGGGCCGGCCGCGGCTGGGCGGCGGAGAGGACGCCCTGGTAGCCGGCGATGCCCGGGTCGGCCTTGACCTCGGTGGTGTAGGCGTCGTCGCGGGTGGGCAGCGTGGAGTTCTTCAGGGCGACGGTCTCCTGGGACTTCGCCGAGGTCATGAAGTTCACGAACTTCAGCGCGGCCTTCTGCTTCGCCTCGTCGGAGCCGGCGTACACGGAGAGGTTGTGGCCGCCGGTCGGGGCGCCCGCCTTGCCGCTGGAGCCGGCCGGGACGGTGGCGATGCCGAGGTTCTGCTTGTCCTTGAACGCGGAGCCCTTGTAGAAGTTGGTGATCTCCCACGGGCCCTGGATGATCGCGGCGACCTTGCCGCTGACGAACGCGTCCTGGATGTGGGCGTAGGCATCGGCGGTGGTGTCGGCCTTGTGCAGGCCCTTGCCGTCGAAGAGGTCCAGCCAGGTGCCGTACGCCTTCTTGGCCTCGGCCGAGTTGACGGTGATCTTCTTGGCGTCGGCGTCGACCGTGTCGGTGCCCTCGCCGTGCAGGAAGGACTGGGCGTAGTAGGCCTGGGTGGAGCCCCAGTAGCCGTCGACGCCGGTCTTGTCCTTGATCGTGGCAGCGGCCTTCTTCAGGTCGTCCCAGGTCTTCGGAGCCTCGACGCCGGCCTTCTCGAAGAGTTCCTTGTTGTAGACCAGCGCGAGGGTGTCGGTGACGATCGGCACGCCGTAGGTCTTGCCCTCGTACTTGGCCTGCTCGATCAGGCTGGGCTGGAACTTGCTCTCGTCGGCGAGGGCCTCGGTGCCGTCCAGCGGGAGGAAGAAGCCCTTCTTGGCGAAGGCGGGCGTCCAGCCGACCTCGGAGCGCAGCACGTCCGGGGCGCCGCTGGCACCGGCGGCGGTGTCGAACTTGTTCTGCGCCTGGTCGAAGGGGACGTTGACGTACTTGACCTTGATGTCCTTGTTGGCGGCCTCGAACTCCTTGACCAAGGCCTGGTACGTCGGCGCCTCATTCGTGGCGTTGGAGGTGTCCCACCAGGTGATGGTGACCGGACCGTCGGCCTTGTCGCCACTGTCGCCGTCTCCGCCGCAGGCCGTCGCCGCGAGGGCGAGGGACGCCACCAGCGCGGTGGCCGCTATGCCACGCCGCATGAGTTCTCCTTGAGGGTTAAAGCCCGAGTGGTGCAGGGGGCGGTCCCGTCTGCCGTCCCTGCGACTTGCCGACTGCGCCGTTGCGGCGGCCGGGCGTCGAGAACGTAACAGCGATGTAAGCGGCGCGAAAGTCCTTGCAGCAAAAAAGTGCAAGACGTCTCCGAAGTTATCCGTGCGTGACCTGTTGTCGACCGCCGTGAGACCGTTGTTCTGCGGGGTTGAGCGGGCATGGACGGTGTTGTGCAAGACTCTGCAAGCTCTTGCCGACCGTTCCCCGAGGGGCCGCCATGCCGCAGCAACCCGCACCGCGCCGGTCAACCGCCCGCGCCCGGCGTCCGATCGGTGTGCAAGGCGAGGGACGGCCGGTACAGTCCACTCCCGTGACCACACGGCTTGCCGACATCGCTGCTCAGGCGGGGGTGAGCGAAGCGACCGTCAGCCGCGTCCTCAACGGGAAGCCGGGCGTCGCCGCCACCACCCGCCAGTCCGTGCTGGCCGCGCTGGACGTCCTCGGCTACGAGCGTCCCGTGCGGCTGCGGCAGCGCAGCGAGGGCCTGGTGGGCCTGATCACCCCGGAGCTGGAGAACCCGATATTCCCGGCCCTGGCCCAGGTGATCGGCCAGGCGCTGACGCGGCAGGGCTACACACCGGTCCTCGCCACCCAGACCCCGGGCGGTTCGACGGAGGACGAGCTGACCGAGATGCTCGTCGACCGGGGCGTCGCCGGGATCATCTACGTCTCCGGACTGCACGCCGACACGACCGCCGACATGCAGCGCTACGAGCAGTTGCGCGCGCAGGGCGTGCCGTTCGTGCTCGTCGACGGCTTCTCCCCCAAGGTGCAGGCACCGTTCATCTCGCCGGACGACCGGGCCGCGATGACGCTGGCGGTCACGCATCTGGTGTCGCTGGGCCACACCCGGATCGGTCTCGCGCTCGGCCCGAAGCGGTTCGTGCCGGTCCAGCGGAAGATCGAGGGCTTCGTCCGCGCCGTACAGGACCAGCTCGGGCTGGCCACGGACACGATCGAGACGGAACTGGTCCAGCATTCCCTCTACACGCTGGAGGGCGGCCAGGCGGCGGCCACCGCGCTCATCGCCCGCAGCTGTACGGCGGTGGTGTGCGCCAGCGACATGATGGCGCTGGGCGCGATACGGGCGGCCCGGCAGCACGGTCTGGAAGTCCCCCGGGACATCTCGGTGGTGGGCTTCGACGACTCCCCGCTGATCGCCTTCACCGACCCGCCCCTGACGACGGTCCGCAAGCCGGTTCCGGCGATGGGGCAGGCGGCGGTGCGGACGTTGCTGGAGGAGATCGGGGGGACGCCCGCGCCGCACAGTGAGTTCGTGTTCATGCCGGAGCTGGTGGTGCGCGGTTCGACGGCTTCGGCGCCTGGTGAGAGGAACGGGGACCGGAGTCGTCCCTGAGGCGGAGAACTTCCTTCTGCGGCAGTGCGCTGGTAGGAGGATGCGCCCTACGGTCGTCGTAGGACGTGCAGCCCGAACCCGACCAGGGGATGATCGGAGGGCGAAGGCTTTTCTGGCAGACTCTGTGCCCATGGGTGAGACGACCGTGACGACCGCCGAGGAAGGCCGCGAAGAGGCCGTTCCGCACCCTGTCACGGTCGAAACCAGGCCCGCTCTGCTGAGCAGGTTGCGTACTCCGCGGCGGCCCCGGCTGTGGTTCGAGATCCTTCTGATCGCGGTGAGTTACTGGACCTACTCACTGATCCGCAACGCCGTCCCGGAGCAAAAGGGGCAGGCTCTCAGCAACGCCGACTGGCTCTGGCGGCTCGAGCAGGATCTCGGCCTCGCCGTCGAGGAATCCGTCAACCACGCCGTGAACTCGGTGACTTGGCTCATCGTCGGCATGAACTACTACTACGCGACACTGCACTTCGTGGTCACTCTGGGTGTCCTGGTGTGGCTGTTCCGCAGTCATCCCGGCCGCTATGCGGCGACCCGGATGGTGCTCTTCGCGACGACCGGTGTGGCCCTCGTCGGTTACTACCTGTATCCGCTCGCCCCGCCACGGCTCATGAACGGCCAGAGCTTCATCGACACGGTGATGGTCCACCACACCTGGGGTTCGATGGCCTCCGGCGACCTGAAGAACATGTCCAACCAGTACGCCGCGATGCCGTCGATGCACATCGGCTGGTCGGTCTGGTCCGGCCTGACGATCTTCGCGCTGGCCTCGATCCCGTGGGTCCGCGTCCTGGGCCTGCTCTACCCCGTGGCCACGCTCATCGTGATCGTCGCCACCGCCAACCACTTCTGGCTGGACGCCGTCGGCGGCCTGATGTGCCTGGCCTTCGGCTACGCGGTGGCGCGGGTCTGGTACGGGACGTTGCCCTACTCCTTGCCGAGGCTGGTGCCGGCGCGAAGTCCGGGCAGGTCGCTGCTGTCGGGGAAGGTCTAAGGCTCCCCCCTCTACTCTCCCCGGTGCGCCACGTGACCGCCGGTCACCGTCAGTCGCACCGGCGCCTGAGCCACCTCGTCCGCGGGGGCGGTCACCGGGTCCACCTCCAAAGCCGTGAGATCCGCCCGGTACCCCGGAGCGATACGGCCCGCCGTCCCCGACTCCCCCGCCGCCGTCGCCGCATGCGTCGTGCAGCCCTCCAGCGCCTCGAGCCCCGTCAGGCCCGCCCGGGCCGAGGCGGCACCCTTCGGGCTGCGTGCCGTCGCCAGGACCGTTCGTACGTCGTAGTGGGCGATCGGCCAGTCCGAGCCCAGGGCGACCGTAGCTCCCGCGTCCCGCAGATCGCGCAGGCGCCAGGCGTGGGCGGCGCGGCCGGCGCCCAGGCGGCGGGACCACTCGTCGGTGCCGTCGGCGCGGGTGTACGCGGTGTGCGGCGGCTGCATGGAGGCGGCCAGCCCCAACTGCGCGAACCGCGGCAGCAGGTCGTCCGGGGCCGTCTCGATGTGCTCGACGCGATGCCTGCCCCGCGCGTCCGGCCCCAGCGACGCGACCACGTCCAGGACGTGCCGCACGGCCGCGTCCCCGATGGCGTGCGTGGCGGTGCGCACCCCGGCCGTGTGCAGCTGCCGTACGGCGGCGGCGTACGCGTCCGGATCCGGCCAGAACGCGTCCGTCCCCTGCCCATGGCAGTCCGCGTGCTCCAGCCACGCCGTGCCGCCCTCGACGGTCCCGTCCATGAAGAACTTGACCCCGCCGACCCGCCAGTGCCGCCCGCCCTGGCCCTGCGCGGCGACCAGCTCGGCCAGGTCGTCGGCGTCCGCGCCCGGCATGCACCAGGGCGCGAAGCGCAGCCGCACCGGCAGCACGGTCTCCGCGGCCACCGCCCCGACCAGCTCGGGGTCCCCGGCGTCCATGACGTGCGCGCCGGTGAGCCCGGTCGCCGCCATCGCGGACAGCAGCTCCACCAGCCGCGCCTGCCGGACCTCGTACGACGCCCGGGGCATGACCTCGGTCACCAGATCCATCGCCGCATGCTCGACGAGGTGCCCGGTGGGGCGCCCGGCGGAGTCGCAGACCACCTCCGAGCGCTGGGTGAACGCGCGCGGTCCGGCCACCCCGGCGGCGGCCAGCGCCGCGCCGCTCACCAGGGCCGAGTGTCCGTCGTAGAGCCGGAGGAAGGCGGGCGCGCCGCCGAGCACGTCCTCGATGAGGGACCGGTCGATGGGCCGCCCCTCGAAGGCGTTGTGGTCGAGGCCGTAGCCGACGACCCAGCCGTCGATCCGCTCGGCGGACGCGAGCGCGGCCCGTAGTCCCGCGAGATCCGCGACTCCGGAGAGGTCCACCCCCGTCGCCATGTCCAGCCCCCACACCGGGTGACTGTGCGCGTCCACAAGGCCGGGCACGAGATGCGCGCCCTCCAGCCGTACGACCTCCGTTCCCGGCCCGCGCCAGTCTCGTACGTCGCCCTCGTCGCCCACCGCCGCGATCAGCCCGTCGTGTACGGCGACGGCGGTGGCGTACGGGCGGTCGGGGTCGAGGGTGCGGATCTTGGCGCCGGCGAGGATGAGGTCGGCGGTGGGCATGGCGTGAACTCCCTTGTGATTACTGGTCATTCAGACGGCTCGGCGGCGAAGTCGGCGTACACCTGCGGTCGTTGGCGGCGCAGCCACCATGCCAGTCCGAGGCCGATGACGAAGACGGTGGGCGCGAGGGCGATGAGGACGGTGTTCACCGTCGGGGAGGCGCCGGTGAACGCGTCGATGTGCGCGACGACGAGCCCTATGGCCGTCGCGAGCAGGAGGGCCGCGGTGACGGGGGCCACGACGGTCCGCATAACGCCCTCCTGGTGGCTGACCCGGCGGAAGTAGCAGGGTACGGCGATCGCGGCGAGCAGCTGGAGGACGAACAGGCCGATCATTCCGGGGGTGTTCACCCACAGCAGCAGCTGCTGGTACGGGTCGGCGCCGGCAGCCCAGAAGCCGAGGACGACGACGGCGCCGAGGACGGTCTGCGCGATTCCGGCGATGTACGGGGAGCCGTGGCGTGGGTGGACGCGGCCCAACTTGCCTGGCAGTACGCCCTCTTCGGAGAGACCCAGGACGTAGCGGTTGATGGCGTTGTGGAAGGCGAGGAGGGAGGCGAGGACGCTGGTGACGATGAAGATGTGCATCAGGTCGGCCGCCCACGCGCCGACGTAGGTGGTGATCGCGGAGAAGAAGAGGCCGCCGGGGTCCTTGGCCGCGGCTCCGATCACCTCCGCGTCGCCGAAGGCCTGGATGACGGTCCAGACGATGAACGCGTAGAACAGGCCCAGGAATCCGACGGCGACGTAGGTCGCGCGCGGCACCGTGCGCTCCGGGTTCCGCGCCTCGCGCCGGTAGATGACGGTCGACTCGAAGCCGGTGAACGCGGCGAACGCGAAGGCGAGGACGACGGCCGTACCGCCGACGAAGACGTTGCCGGGCGTGAAGGAGGCGCCGGACAGGCCGTGTGCACCGCCCTTGATCAGCACGCCACCCGCCAGCAGGACGAGGATGCCCGTCTCGGCTACGAGCAGGATGCCGAGCAGCTTGGCGCCGAAGTCGATGGAGCGGTAGCCGCCGTAGCCGACGAGGAGGAGACCGGCCAGGGCGATGGGCAGCCAGTGGACGTCGATGCCGAAGAGGGCCTGCGCGGTGTCCCGGCCGGCGGTGCCGAGGAGGCCGAAGACGCCGATCTCCATGCCGTTGTAGCCGATGAGGGCGAGCAGGGCGGCGCCGATGCCGGCGGGGCGGCCCAGCCCGCGCGTGATGTACGCGTAGAAGGCGCCGCCGCTTTTGACGTGCCGGCTCATGGTGGTGAAGCCGACGGCGAAGACGGCGAGGGTGATGCCGGCGACGAGGTAGCCGACCGGGGCGCCGATGCCGCCGAGCAGGATCGCGAGCGGGGCGACGCCGGCCATGACGGTGAGCGGGGCGGCGGCGGAGACGACGAAGAAGGCGATGTCGGCGGTGCCGAGGGAGCCGGAGCGGAGGCCGGCCGTGGCAGGCGGCGTCTTCTCCGCGGGGGTGTCGGAGGCGGTCACGGACATGGGGAAGCCCTTCGAGCGGCGGACAGAGCGATACTCGGAGCGAGCGGAGCACCGTTAACCTAAAGGCTTTCGGTTTTGGGAATGTAACCTCTCGTTTGCCATCCGGGAAGACCTGGATCCCCACGTAAGGAGACCGCCGACCATGGCACGGCCCCGCACCCCGCTCCTCGACCGCGAGCGCATCACCACGACCGCGCTCCAACTGGTCGACGAGCACGGCGATTTCAGCGTCCCGCAGATCGCCAAGCGGCTCGGCGCGCAGACCGGCTCGGTGTATCACCATGTGGACGGCCGGGACGGCATCGTGGAACTGCTGCGCGAGCGGGTCGCGTCCGTGATCGACCCCGGGACGCTGTCCCAGACGCCCTGGGACACGGCGCTGGAGGCCTGGGCGCGCTCCTACCGCGCCGCGTTCGCCGCACACCCGAAGGCGATCCCGCTGCTGATGACGTCACCGGTGCGGGCGCCGCGCGTGCTGGAGCAGTACGAGCGGGCGGTGACGCTGCTCCTGGACGCCGGGTTCGCCGTCGCCGACATCATGCCGCTCCTCGTCGCCGTGGAGAACCTGGTCCTGGGCTCGGCGCTCGACCTCGCGGCCCCGGAGACGATGTGGGAACTGACACCGGACGCGGCGACGCCCCGGCTGGCGGAAGCGCTGGCGGCGGTGGGAGAGGGGCGGGCGGACCGGGCGTTCGAGGTGGGGCTGGAGGGGTTGATGACTCATGCTCGTGCGCTGAGGGTTCACGGGAAGCGGAGCTGAGGGTCTACGCTCCGTAGAACAGCTCCTCCACCACACCCCGCGCCCGTCGCGCCGTGCGCCGGTACGCGTCGAGCATGTCGCCGACGTGTCCCGGGCCGTACCCCAAGTACCGCCCCACGGCGGCCAGTTCGCGTCCGTGCGACGGGAACGTGTCCCCCGCTCGCCCACGCACGAGCATCACCGCGTTCCGCACCCGCGTCGCCAGCACCCACGCCTCGTCCAGGGTCGCCGCGTCCTCGCCGGAGATGAGCTCGGCGGCGCAGGCGGCGGCGAGGGCCTCGCGGGTGCGGGTGGTGCGCAGGCCCGGCTCGGCCCAGCCGTGGAGCAACTGGAGGAGCTGGACGGTCCATTCGACGTCGGAGAGCCCGCCGGGCCCGAGCTTGGTGTGCAGCTTCGGGTCGGCGCCGCGCGGCATCCGCTCGGACTCCATACGGGCCTTCAGGCGCCGGATCTCCCGGACGGCGTCGTCGCCGAGTCCCTCCGCCGGATACCGCAGCGGGTCGATCAGCTCGATGAAGCGCCGCCCCAAGTCCTCGTCACCGGCGACGGCTTCGGCCCGCAGCAGTGCCTGCGACTCCCAGACCAGGGACCAGCGGCGGTAGTAGGCCTCGTACGAGTTCAACGACCGTACGAGCGGCCCGGACTTGCCCTCCGGTCGCAGGTCCGCGTCGATCAGCAGCGGCGGGTCGGCGCTCGGGATCTGGAGCAGTCGCCGCATCTCGGAGACGACCTTGTTCGCGGCGTCCGCGGCCTCCCGCTCCTCGACGCCCGCGCGGGGCTCGTGCACGAACAGGACGTCCGCGTCGGAGCCGTAGCCGAGTTCGTGCCCGCCGAAGCGGCCCATGCCGATGATCGCGAACCGGGTGGGCAGCTCCTCGCCCCAGCCCTCGCGGACGACCGCGCGCAGGGTGCCGGCGAGGGTGGCGGCCGTCAGGTCGGAGATCGCGCCGCCGACCCGGTCCACCAGCGCGCCCTGGTCGGCCTCGGCGGGCTGGGTCTCGGTGCCGTACGAGCCGACGATGTCGGCGGCGGCCGTACGGAACAGCTCGCGGCGGCGGACGCCGCGAGCCGCCGTGACGGCCTGGACGGCGCCGCCGGCGCGGCCGACCGCGGCGAGGATCTCCTGCTCCAGATGGGCGTGGGAGCGGGGGGCGAGGCCGCCGCCGTCACCGTCGCCGAGCAGCGCCACGGCTTCCGGCGCGCGCATCAGCAGGTCGGGCGCGAGGCGGCCGGCGGACAGCACACGGGCGAGATTCTCGGCCGCGGCTCCTTCGTCCCGCAGCAGCCGCAGATACCAGGGCGTCTTGCCCAACGCGTCCGACACCTTGCGGAAGTTGAGCAGTCCCGCGTCCGGGTCGGCGGAGTCGGCGAACCAGCCGAGCAGCACGGGCAGCAGCGTGCGCTGGATCGCGGCCTTGCGGGTGACGCCCGAGGCCAGCGCCTCCAGGTGGCGCAGGGCGGCGGCCGGGTCGGCGTAGCCGAGGGCGACCATGCGTTCGCGGGCCGCTTCGGCGCTCAACCGGGCTTCGCCGGGGGCGAGTTGGGCGACGGCGTCGAGCAGTGGCCGGTAGAAGAGCTTCTCGTGCAGCCGTCGTACGACACTGCCGTGCCGCTTCCACTCGCGGTTCAGCTCGGCGACCGGATCGGTGCGCAGGCCCAGCGAGCGGCCGATGCGGCGCTGGTCGGCCTCGTCATTGGGGACGAGGTGGGTGCGGCGCAGCCGGTAGAGCTGGATGCGGTGCTCCATGGAGCGCAGGAAGCGGTAGGCGCTGTCGAGCTGGACGGCGTCGGCGCGACCGACGTACCCGCCGGCGGCGAGCGCCTGGAGGGCGTCCAGGGTGGTGCCGCTGCGAAGGGACGCGTCGGCACGTCCGTGCACCAACTGCAGCAGCTGTACGGCGAATTCGACGTCCCGCAGCCCGCCCGGGCCGAGCTTCAGTTCCCGGTCGACCTCGGCGACCGGGATGTTCTCGACGACCCGGCGGCGCATCTTCTGCACGTCGGCGACGAAGTTCTCGCGCTCGGCGGCCTTCCAGACGAGCGGTTCGAGAGCGGAGACGTACTCCTCGCCGAGCTCGATGTCGCCGGCCACCGGGCGGGCCTTGAGCAGCGCCTGGAACTCCCAGGTCTTGGCCCAGCGCTGGTAGTAGGCGAGATGGCTGCTCAGCGTGCGCACCAGCGGACCGTTTCTGCCCTCGGGCCGCAGATTGGCGTCCACGGGCCAGATCGAGCCCTCGACGGTGGTCTCGGAGCAGATCCGCATCATGTGCGAGGCGAGCTTGGTGGCGGAGCGGAGCGCCTTGCCCTCGTCGGCGCCCTCGACGGCCTCCCCCACGAAGATCACGTCGACGTCGGACACGTAGTTCAGCTCATGGCCGCCGCACTTGCCCATCGCGATCACCGCGAGCCGGCACGAGGCGGCATCGTCGGGCGCGGCGGTGCGGGCGATGGCGAGGGCGGCGCGCAGGGTCGCGGTGGCCAGGTCGGCGAGTTCGGCGGCGGTCTCGGCGACATCGGTGGTGCCGCACACGTCACGGGCGGCGATGGACAGCAGACAGCGCCGGTAGGCGACGCGCAGGGCGACCGGGTCGCCGGCCTCGGCGAGACCGCGCTCGAACTCCGCCACCCCGGGGTGCAGGTCGCGCGGCTCGTACGTGACGAGCGCCTGCCAGTCCTTGGGATGCCGGGCGAGGTGGTCGGCGAGCGCGGCGGAGGCGCCGAGCACACCGAGCAGCCGGTCCCGCAGCGGCTTCGCCGCTATCACCGTGTCGAGCAGCTCGCGCTGCGCCAGGGGTCCGGGCTGCACCTCCAGCAGCCGTACCAGACCGTGCAGCGCGAGATCCGGGTCGGCGGTCGCGCCCAGCGCCTCCAGCAGCACCGGGTCGTTCCGCATCGGCGACAGCTCCACGCTGTCCAGGAGCCGCTCGGCGGCCGAGGGATCGGTGAAACCGTGCCGCAGCAGCCGAGTGAAGGTACTGCTCCTGCGCCCCGGCGCCGTCATGCCCCGCCTCCTGTCGGATCAAGGTCGTACCCGCTTGAGCCTAACCGGAGAAGCCCGGACAAGCGCCGGGGTGTCTCAGCGGATGACCACCACCGTGGCCGGTCGGGACGGCTCGGCGAGCACCGTGTCACCGGCCCTGCGTCCCGGCACGACGGCCACCGGCGCCGCCTGCCCGGCGACCGGCACGACCACGCTGTGCACGGTGCCCGGCCGGCCACCGCCGGGCCGGGAGGCGTACTGCACGTCCAGGCACTGCCCGCGCAGCCGGGTCAGGGCGTCCACGACCGATGTGCCCGGCTCCACCGCGGGCAGCACCACGCTCCGGTTCACCAACGGGTCGAGCCCGCCGCACGAGCTGTCGTCCGGCGGCTCCACCGGCTGTCCGGACCGACCCCCGTGCGGACCGGACAGAGTGAGGCGGGTGAGGTCCCCGGCGGTGCTCTTCGTGGTGTCGACGCGGATCGTGGCCCGGCGCAGCCACTGCAGCGGATGCCCGTCGAGCTCGGCCTGCGCCCAGTTCGCGGTGTCGACGAGGAATCCGGTCTCGATGGCGGGCTCCTCCAGAGGCGGCTCCCGGTGCGCGCCGCGTGCGGCACGCTCCTGCGGCCAGTGGCGCAGCACGACGAGCAGCTTGTCGTCGGGGCGGGCGAACCCGTGGGCGCGGCCCGCGGTCACCGGGTAGGACCCGGCCGGCGCGACCGCCTCGCGGGAAGCGCCGGAGATGTCGATGCCGCCCCGGGGTCCGAGCGTGAACCCGACCCCCAAGAAGGCCTCGTCCCGCACCGAGGCGGTCGTGGTGGGCGACGCTTGGCACCCGGTGACCAGCAGGGCAGCGGCCAGCGGGACGGCGCCCGCGACAAGGGCCGCGGGTCGAAGGTGGGTAGGCATGGGGGGCTCCGTCTCTTTCTGTGCAGTCCCGGCAGCCGGGCGGCTGCCTGTGTCGACAGTGCGCCCCTCAACGGCCTTAGCCCATTCGTCATTTGACGAATCCCCGGCGCCCCGGGCCCGCGCGGGGCGTACCTTCGCAGGAGGTGAGAACCGGCCCGGGAGGCCGCCATGACGACATCAGCCCGTACGACGGCCGAGGTTCATCTGCGGCGCATGGCGGACGTCCTGGACGAGGCCCGGCACGACACGTCGGACGCGGTGCCGCCGAAGTCCCTGCTGCTCGGCCTGCAGCGCCTCGTCCCCTGCGACTGCGCCTGCTTCTCCGAACTGGACGTCCCGACCCGGATCCACGTCAACGAGCAGGAGACGCCCTACGACAACTGGGGAAACATGGGCGGGGACGACGGCTCGTTGGACGGCTACTGGCGATGGCGCCACCAGCATCTGCAATGCACATGGGTCGCGGGGCCGCACAGTTTGCCCGAGGCGGCACAGCTGACCGACTTCATGTCACTGCGCGAGCTGATGAACCTGCCGATCTACACCGAGTGCCTGCGCCCCTTCAAACGCATCGCGGCCGTCGCCCTGCCCACCGCGCCGAACCGCACCCGCGTCTTCCAGTTCCTGCGCGAGGAGGGCAGACCGTTCACCGATCACGAGATGACCACGCTCCGCATGATGGCCCCGCATCTGTACGCGATCTACCAGGACGCCGCCCGCCGCCGGCGCCCCTCCGCGCGGCTGACCCACCGGGAACTGGACGTCCTGCGCTGCGTGGCCCTCGGTCTGACCACCCCGGAGATCGCGGAACAGCTCGTCGTCTCGCGCAGCACTGTCCGCAAGCACCTGGAGAACGCCTTCGGCCGCCTGGGTGTCTCCAGCCGTACGGCGGCCGTCGCCCGGGTTTTCCCGGAGGCGGAAGCCCTGTGAGCCGATGAGTTCCGGGGCCGTGTCGAGTCTGCCCTGTCGAGGGACATACGAAGACATCCGGCGGCTGGAGGCAGCTCATGACCGACACCACCCCGCAGACCCGACTGGACACCCGCTACAGCGAGGAAACGGCGACCGCGGTCCCCTGGCCGGAAGCCGAGAAGCAGCTCACCGAGGCCGAGCTGTTCTGGATCTCGACCGTACGACCGGACGGGCGCCCGCACGTCACCCCGCTCCCCGCGGTCTGGGCGCACGGCGCCCTGCACTTCTGCACCGGCCCCGAGGAGCGCAAGGCCCGCAACCTGGCCGAGAACCCCCACGTCGTCCTCACCACGGGCACGAACACCTGGAACAAGGGGTACGACCTCGTGGTCGAGGGCGAGGCGCGGCGGGTCACGGACGAGGCGGCGCTGCGCGAACTGGCATCCCTCTGGGAGACGAAATACGGGCCTTTCTGGCACTTCGAGGTACGGAACGGCTGCTTCCACCACGGACCGGGGCACGCTTACGTCTTTTCGGTGGCGCCGGTCACCGTTTTCGGCTTCGGTAAGGGGGAGCCGTTCAGCCAGACCCGCTGGCGGTTCGGCTGACGTGTCAACGGCGACCTGGAGGACCAGCGATGCAGTACACGCTCGAAGTGATCCCGCTGCCCGTGAGCGACATCGACCGAGCCCGCGACTTCTACCGCGACAAGGTCGGCTTCCACGTCGACATCGACCAGGAGGTCATGCCGGGCATGCGCATCGTCCAGCTGACCCCGCCGGGCTCCGGCTGTTCCGTCGCCCTCGGCGACAGCATCTGGGACATGACCAAGGGCGAGACCAAGCCCGAACCCGGCTCCTACCAGGGCCTCCAGCTCTGCGTCGCCGACATCAAGGCCGCACACGCCGAGTTGCTGGAACGCGGCCTGGAGATCACCGAGCCGACCCAGTACTCCCCCGACGACGGCGCGACGTTCATGTACTTCACGGACCCGGACGGGAATGGCTGGTCGATCCAGGAGTACCGCCGCAGGGCGACGGAGCCGTTGCACCAAGTACTCACGGAACAGGCAAAGCAGGGCCAGCAGTAACGCCCCTTTAGGGGCGCGGGGAACTGCGCGACCAGCCCCCACCGGCCGCAACATGACCACGCGCCCCTACGGTCATGCGCACAACCGATCCAACGCCGACCGGCTCTCCTCGTCCGCGGCGCGAAAAATCACCAACCGCTGATCCGGATCCTGAAGCGGCACCAGCACTTCGAAATGCACCGCGAACACACCGACGTCAGGATGCCGCATCATCTTCCACCCGCGACCGTTCACCTTGATGTCCCGTTCGGCCCACAATCGCGCGAATTCCTTGTCGCGAGCGATGAATTCGGCAATGCGGTCGGTCAACGCCCGATCCTCCGGATGCGCGGCCCACGCAGCGCGCAGATGCGCGATCCCCTCCCGCACAACACGTTCCCGGTCGACGTAGAACTCGCGTATCTCCGGATGCATCAGGCACAGCCATATCGCATTGCGCCGCGCCGGAGGCAGGGTGTCGAAATCGAGGAGCAGCCGCGTCATTTCGCGGTTCCAGGCCAGGATGTCGTAGCGGTGGTTCATCAGCATGGCCGGCAGCGGCGACAGGTCGGCGACCATCCGGGCCAGCGGCGGTGCCGCGGTGGTGGCGGGCTGGTCGGCGTTGCGGGGGCGCTGCTGGGCCAGGTTGAAGAGGTAGGCGCGTTCGACGGGGGCCAGGCGCAGCGCCCGGGCCAGCGCCTCCACCACGTCCGCCGATGGCCGCAGCCCGCGCCCCTGTTCCAGCCGCACGATGTAGTCGACGCTGACCCCGGCCAGTTCAGCGACCTCTTCGCGGCGCAGTCCCGGGGTCCGCCGGGCCTGCTTACGCGACGGCAGACCGAGATCACCCGGGTCCAGCCGTTCGCGCCGGGCCCGCAGAAACGCGGCCATCTCCTGTGTTGAGTCCACGGTGTGGGTCGTCATGTCCGGTCCAACAGCCAGGGTAGGACCGGCGTTCCCAGGAACCTCTTTCCCTTACTTCCGGCTCGCGGCGGTCCGAGCCTTGTGCTCGGCAACGGATCACGAGCACAGGAGGACACGATGTCGCTCACCCTCGACACCTACCGGCTGCTTGGCCGCTCCGGACTGCGGGTCTCACCGCTGGCGCTGGGCGCGGCGACCTTCGGCACCGAGTGGGGCTGGGGCGCCGAGCAGGACGAGGCACGCAAGCTGTTCGACCTCTACGTCGAGCGCGGCGGCAACTTCATCGACACCGCCAACACCTACACCGA
Organism: Streptomyces sp. 4N124; assembly: GCF_052245395.1. Lineage (NCBI taxonomy): Bacteria > Bacillati > Actinomycetota > Actinomycetes > Kitasatosporales > Streptomycetaceae > Streptomyces > Streptomyces sp. 4N124. Next base: position 6,080 of record NZ_JBQQBS010000038.1, on the reverse strand, counting down.
CGGCAGCTCCGAGCGCCTGCTCGGCGAATTCACCCGCGACAACCGCGAAAGCCTGGTGCTGGCAACGAAATACACGACGCTGCGCCGGCCCGGCGACCCGAATTCCGGGGGCAGTCACCGCAAGAGCCTGTTCGCTTCGGTGGAAGCGAGTCTGCGACAGCTCAATACGGACTACATCGATCTGCTCTACCTGCACGTGTGGGATTTCACGACACCGGTCGAGGAGATCCTGCGCGGCATGGACGATCTGGTCCGGCAGGGCAAGATCTTGTACGTGGCGATCTGCAACGCCCCGGCCTGGCAGGTGTCGCGCATGCAGGCGATCGCCGACCTGCGCGGCTGGTCGCCGCTGGTCGCGCTGCAGATCGAATACAACCTGATCGAGCGCACCGGGGAACGTGACCTGATCCCCATGGCACGCGAGATGGGGCTCGGTGTGATCCCGTATTCACCCCTGGCCGGCGGGGTGCTCACCGGCAAGTACAGCCGCGACGACCTGACCGCGACGGACGGCGCATCCGACGACGGCACCCGCAAGAGCTTCAACCTCGCCTTGGGCACGGTCACCGAACGCAACCTCGCCCTTGCCGATGTCGTGAAGGAGGTCGCCACGGAGCTGGGCCGCACACCCGCCCAGGTCGGGCTGGCCTGGACCCTGCGGAACCCGGACGTGACAGCCTCGATCATCGGCGCCCGCACCCCCGCGCAGCTGGAGGACAATCTGGGCGCCCTGGAGGTCGACTTCACCACCGCCCAACTGGCCCGCCTCGACGCGGCCGGCGCGATCGGACTCGGCTACCCGCACGACCTGCTCGCCAGCGACCACATCCGCAAGGTGACGGCAGGCAACCTGAAGATCGAAACTCGCCGCTGACAGCCGGTCGAGCGCCGAGGGCAGCACGGTGCGAGTGCACGCACAGGACGGGCGGACTGCCCCACAGTCACGGGCCCGCAGTCGATGACCGCGGGCCCGATCCACACCTCGACGGAGTGTGGCGCAAACCTGCGCCTACAGAACCGGCAGAGACTTCCGCAGCTCGAACGCCGTCACCTCGGAGCGGTACTCCTCCCACTCCTGCCGCTTGTTGCGCAAGAAGAAGTCGAAGACGTGCTCGCCCAGCGTCTCCGCGACCAGGTCGCTCCGCTCCATCAGGGACAGCGACTCGCCCAGATTCTGCGGCAGGGGCTCGATGCCCATCGCGCGGCGCTCGGCGTCGGAGAGGGCCCAGACGTCGTCCTCGGCGCCCGGCGGGAGCTCGTAGCCCTCCTCGATGCCCTTGAGGCCGGCGGCGAGGAGGACGGCGTAGGCGAGGTAGGGGTTCGCGCCGGAGTCCAGGGAGCGGACCTCGACGCGTGCGGAGCCGGTCTTGCCGGGCTTGTACATCGGGACGCGGACGAGGGCCGAGCGGTTGTTGTGGCCCCAGCAGATGTACGAGGGGGCCTCGCCGCCGGCGCCGGCCGTGCGCTCGGAGCCGCCCCAGATGCGCTTGTAGGAGTTGACCCACTGGTTGGTGACCGCGGAGATCTCCGCGGCGTGCCGCAGCAGGCCCGCGATGAAGGAGCGGCCGACCTTGGAGAGCTGGTACTCGGAGCCCGACTCGTAGAACGCGTTGCGGTCGCCCTCGAAGAGGGACAGGTGCGTGTGCATACCGCTGCCGGGGTGCTCGGAGAACGGCTTCGGCATGAAGGACGCGTGCACCCCCTGCTCCAGCGCGACCTGCTTCATGACCAGGCGGAACGTCATGATGTTGTCCGCCGTCGACAGCGCGTCGGCGTACCGGAGGTCGATCTCCTGCTGGCCGGGGGCGCCCTCGTGGTGGGAGAACTCGACCGAGATGCCCATCGACTCCAGCATCGTGATCGCCTGGCGGCGGAAGTCCTGGCCGACGTGGGTGGGGGTGTGGTCGAAGTAGCCCGAGTTGTCGGCGGGGGTGGGGCGGGAGCCGTCCAGCGGGCGGTCCTTCAGCAGGAAGAACTCGATCTCCGGGTGGGTGTAGAAGGTGAAGCCCAGGTCGGAGGTCTTGGACAGCGCGCGCTTGAGGACATAGCGCGGGTCGGCAAAGGACGGCGAGCCGTCCGGCATGAGGATGTCGCAGAACATGCGGGCGGTGCCGGGGGCCTCGGCGCGCCACGGCAGGACCTGGAAGGTCGACGGGTCCGGCTTGGCGATCATGTCGGACTCGTACACCCGGGCGAAGCCCTCGATCGCGGAGCCGTCGAAACCGATGCCCTCGTCGAACGCCTGCTCGAGCTCGGCCGGGGCGACGGCCACGGACTTGAGGAAGCCGAGCACGTCGGTGAACCACAAGCGTACGAACCGGATGTCGCGCTCCTCCAACGTCCGGAGCACGAACTCCTGCTGCTTGTCCATCTTCCGCTTCCCCATCCTTGCTGGTCAGGCCGCCTGCCCCGGGAACCGTGCGAGGCGGTCGGGCACCTGAGCATCACACCACAACACCATTTCGTGCGCGTTGCGGACCCTGATCGCCCGGCCGACCTCGGCGTGAACGCCTCCGATACGGCAGGTGTACTGCTCAGTGCCCATAGTGCCCCCTGCCGCCGACATCCGTAATTCCTGCGACCTCCCTTCGGGAGGTCACCCCTTCCCCATTACGATCAGCAGACCCGACCGTTCCCTTGCCTAGAAGGACACACTCCATGGGCTCCGCCAAGAAGAGCAGCTCCGCAGAGCGCAAGGCGCGAATAGAGGAGATGCGGCGCGCCGAGCGTGCCCGCGAGCGCCGCAGCCGCATCCTCACCATCACGGCCAGCGTGGTCGTCGTCGTCGGCCTCGCCGTCGGCGGCGTCGTGCTCGTGCAGTCGCAGTCCGACGACGACGCCGCGGCGAGCGACTCCAGCACCGGCAAGTTCGTCACGGGCAAGGACGGCGTGAAGACCTGGGACGGGAAGCTGAGCCGCACCCACGTCACCAAGGACGTGAGCTACCCGATGGAGCCCCCGGTCGGCGGCGACCACCACCAGGCGTGGATGAACTGCAACGGGGACGTCTACACCGAGGCGCTCAACAACGTGAACGCCGTGCACTCCCTGGAGCACGGCGCCGTCTGGGTGACGTACACCAGCAAGGCGGCCAAGAAGGACGTGGACGCGCTGGCGGCGAAGGTGAAGCAGACGCCGTACACGCTGATGAGCCCGGACGAGAAGCAGAAGGACCCGATCATGCTCTCGGCATGGGGTGCCCAGCGCACGGTGACGAGCGCGGACGACCCGAATGTCGCCAAGTTCTTCGAGAAGTACGTCCAGGGCGACCAGACGCCCGAGCCGGGTGCCGCCTGCACGGGTGGGCTGTCGAAGTGAAACGGGCGCAGGCCGGCTGGATCGCGGGGGCCGCGGCAGCCGCGCTCGTCGCGGCCGGCGCGATCACCTTCGCGGTCGCCGGAGACGGCAACTCCGGTGTCGAGCCGCCGGCCGCCGACTCCGCGGACGCCGGTTTCGCGCGCGACATGGCCGTACATCATCAGCAGGCCGTGGAGATGTCGTACATCGTGCGCGACCGCACCGCCGACACGGAGGTGCGGCGGCTGGCGTATGACATAGCACAGACGCAGGCCAATCAGCGCGGCATGCTGCTGGGCTGGCTGACCCTGTGGGGGCTGCCGAAGGTGTCGTCGGACCCGCCGATGACCTGGATGGACATGGGCGGCATGGCCTCCGGCAAGGACGGCGCGCTGATGCCCGGCATGGCGACCAACACCGAGATGGAGAAGCTGGGGAAGCTCGACGGCAAGCAGGCCGAGATCTTCTTTCTGCAGCTGATGACGGACCATCACAAGGGCGGTGTCCACATGGCCGAGGGGTGCGTGCAGCGCTGCTCGGTCGGCGTGGAGAAGGATCTCGCGCAGGGCATGGCCGAAGCGCAGGAGTCGGAGATCCAGCTCATGGCGGATCTGCTCAAGAAGCGGGGCGCGCAGGCGCGTTGAGCTCCGCCGAGGGGGATGTATGCCTCAAATCCCTTGTGCATACGGTTCCTTGGGTGCTTCTTGGCTGAGCCATTCCCCCCTGATTCCCCTGACGTGAACGGTTCGTCGCGAGAGTGGCCACCGTCGAGTGATCACTCGCGACGAACCGCATCCAGGGGGTTCCATGAGATCCAACCGCGCCAGGGCACGCGCCGTGGCGGGCATCGCGGCAACGCTGCCGATGCTCGCCGGGGCGCTGGCCTTCGGCATACCCGCCGCGCACGCCGCGGACAACCCGGGCCGGGACCTGCTCGCGGGCACCAAACCCGCGTGGGCCACGACCAAGGCCGACAAGGGGGCCGCGCCGGACAGCTCCGCGGTCGCCGCCCGGGTCTACCTCGCCGGCCGGGACGCCACCGGTCTGGCCGCGTACGCCAAGGCCGTGTCCGACCCGCATTCGGCCTCGTACGGCAAGTACCTGAGCGCCGATCAGGCGCAGACCCGCTTCGGTGCGACGGGGGCCCAGATCGCCGCCGTCAAGGCGTGGCTGACGTCCGCCGGCCTGAAGGTCGCCGGTGTCGCACAGCACTACGTCTCCGTGACCGGTGACGTGGCCGCCGCCGAGAAGGCGTTCGGCACCCAGCTGCGCACCTACGCCAAGGGCGCGAAGACCTACCGCGCGCCCGCCAGGACCGCGTCCGCGCCCGACAGCCTGAACGGCGCCGTCCTGACCGTCACCGGCCTCGACAACGCCCCGCACCGGGCGAGCCACGACGACCAACTGCCCGGGCCGTCCACGGTGTTCAAGAACGCCGGGCCGTTCTCCTCGTACTACGGCTCGAACGTCGCGACCACGCTGCCGGACGCGTACGGCAGCAAGATCCCGTACGCCGTCCGGGGCTACACCGGCAAGCAGCTGCGGGCCGCGTACAGTGCGGGCTCGCACACGGGCAAGGGGGTGCGGGTCGCCATCACCGACGCGTTCGCCTCGCCGACCATCGCCTACGACGCGGCGAGCTACGCGAAGAAGCACGGCGACGCCGCCTGGAAGACCGGCCAGTTGAGCCAGGTGCTGCCCAAGAAGTACACGCACACCGGCGCCGACGAGTGCGACGCCGCCGGCTGGTACGGCGAGGAGACCCTCGACGTCGAGGCCGTGCACGCGGTCGCGCCCTCCGCGAACGTCACGTACGTGGGTGCCGCGTCCTGCTACGACGACGACCTGCTCGACTCGCTCAGCAAGATCGTCGACCACCACCTCGCCGACATCGTCTCCAACTCCTGGGGCGACATCGAGGCCCACCAGACGCCGGACCTCGCGGCCGCCTACGACCAGGTCTTCCAGTTCGGCGCGGCCGAGGGCATCGGCTTCTACTTCTCCTCCGGCGACAACGGCGACGAGGTCGCCCACACCGGCACGAAGCAGGTCGACACCCCGGCCAACTCGGCCTGGGTGACGGCGGTCGGCGGTACGTCGCTGGCGGTCGGCAAGGGCGACTCGTACCTGTGGGAGACCGGCTGGGGCACCCAGAAGGCGCTGCTGTCCGACGACGGCAAGAGCTGGGTGGACTTCCCGGGCGCGTACACCTCGGGTGCGGGCGGAGGCACCAGCAGGACGGTCGCCGAGCCCTCCTACCAGAAGGGCGTCGTGCCGTCCTCGCTGGCGCAGGCCAACAGCGCCTCCGGCAACCGTGTCGTCCCGGACATCGCGGCCATCGCCGACCCCAACACCGGGTTCCTCGTCGGCCAGACGCAGACCTTCCCGGACGGCTCGCAGCAGTACAGCGAGTACCGCATCGGCGGCACCTCGCTCGCCGCGCCGGTCATCGCGGCGGTGCAGGCACTGGCGCAGGAGGCGCGCGGCGGGAAGGCGATCGGCTTCGCCAACCCGGCGATCTACGCCAAGTACGGCTCGACGGCGTACCACGACGTCACGGACGCCCCCACCGGCTCCGGGCTCGCCGTGGCCCGCGTCGACTTCGTCAACGGCTACGACGCGAGCGGCGGCCTGACCACCTCCGTCCGCACCCTCGGCACCGACAGCTCGCTGAAGGCGGTCAAGGGGTACGACGACGTGACGGGCGTGGGGACACCCGCGCGGGGCTACGTGGAGTCGTATCGCCGACGGTGACCGACGCATGGGGGTGGCGTGGGGTGCCC
>NZ_JBQQBS010000037.1:0-99208 GCF_052245395.1 Streptomyces sp. 4N124 | reverse complement strand
TGCTGCTGGCGGTGCTGGTCGGCGGCGCGTACCGGATCACCGGGGGCGGGCTCGCCCCGGCGGACCTGCTGCCGTTCCTGCTCCTCGGCCTCGGGCTGACCGCGCCCGTGGCCGCGCTCGGGCACGGCTTCGACGACCTGCAGGCCGCGCGGCGCGCCGTCGGCCGCATCCGGGACGTACTCGCCGAGCCGTCGCTGCCCGAGCCCGTACGGCCGGTGGCGCCCGAGGGACACCGGGTGGAGCTGCGGGACGTCCGCTTCGGGTACGAGGGTGCCGAGGCCGGGCGCGAGGTGCTGCGCGGGATCGACCTGGTGCTGGAGCCGGGGACGATCACCGCCGTGGTCGGGCCGTCCGGCAGCGGCAAGTCCACGCTGGTGCAGCTGCTGCCGCGGTTCTACGACCCGACGCACGGCTCCGTGCTCCTCGGCGGCGTCGACCTGCGTGAGGTGGGCAGCCAGGAGCTGTACCGGCGGGTGTCCTTCGTCTTCCAGGACGTCCGGCTGCTGCGCGCCTCGGTCGCGGACAACATCGCCCTCGCCGTCCCGCACGCCGACCGCGACGCCGTCGTCCGCGCCGCCCGCCGGGCGAGCATTCACGACCGCGTTCTCGAACTGCCCCGCGGCTACGACTCGGTGATCGGCGAGGACGCCCGCCTCTCCGGCGGCGAGGCGCAGCGCGTCTCGATCGCCCGCGCCCTGCTCGCAGACGCCCCCGTCCTGGTCCTCGACGAGGCCACCGCCTTCGCCGACCCGCAGACCGAGCAGGCGGTGCGCGAGGCGCTGGCGCAGACCCGGGAGAAGCGGACGACGCTGGTCATCGCCCACCGCCTGGAGACGATCGCCGACGCCGACACCGTCGTGATGCTGCGCGACGGCGAGATCGTGGAGCGGGGCACGACCGCGGAACTCCTCGCGCGGGACGGCGCATTCGCCGAATTCTGGAAGATCCACGCCGATGCCGTGGAAGCCGGTGCCGTGGAAGCGGGTGCCATGGAAGGGGAAGAGGCCCGATGATCAGCACACTGCTGCGTGTGCTCGGCCACGAGTACGCCGGGCCGGTGCGCCGCACCGTCGCCCTGATGACGGCGACCGCCCTCGCCGAGGGACTGTCGTACGCCCTGCTGGTGCCCGTGCTGCGCGCGCTCTTCGGCAGCACACCCGAGGACGCCCGGCCCTGGCTGGCCGCCTTCGGCGCGGCGGTCGCGGTCTATGCGGTGCTGCGGTACGTCAGCGACCGCTCCGGTTTCCGCGTGGGCACGACGATGCTGCACGGCATGTACGAGCGCCTCGGCGAACACCTCGCCCGGTTGCCCATCGGCTGGTACCAACCCGGCCGCACCGGCGAGGTGTCCGTCCTCGCCAGCCAGGGCGTGTTGCAGGCGATGAGCGTGATCGCGCACCTGCTGGCGCCGTTCATCTCCGCCTGTGTGACGCCGCTGACGATCGTCGCCGTGATGCTCGCCTTCAACTGGCAGCTGGGGCTTGCCGGCCTGGCCGCTGTGCCGTTGGTGGCCGCGGTACAGCTGCGTACGGCCCGCGCGACGACGGCGACCGACGCGGAGCGCGTGGCACGCGAGCGCGCGGCCACCGGCCGTGTCATCGAGTACCTCCAGGCCCAGCCGGTGCTGCGCGCCGGCGGCCGCACCGGCGAGCGATTCGGTTTGCTGGACGACTCCCTGAAGGAACTGCGCCGCGCCTCGCGTCGCTCCACCCTTTCGGCGCTGCCGGGTGTGCTGGGTCTTGCGGTCACCGTGCAGGCGGTGTTCACAGCGCTGCTCGCCCTCGGTGCGTACCTCGCCCTCGGCGGGGACATCGGCGCGGCCGAGCTGCTCGCAGTCCTGGTGCTCGCCGCCCGCTGCGCCGACCCGCTGCTGTCCCTAGCCGAGATGAGCGGTGGCATCCGCGCCGCCCGCGCCGAACTCACCCGCCTCGACGACGTCCTGAGCACCAAGCCGCTGCCGGAACCTCGCGTGCCGCGCGAACCGGCCGGTCACGACGTCGCGTTCGACGCGGTCACCTTCCGGCACGGCGACCGCACGGTCGCCGACGGGGTGACGCTCTCCGTACCCGAGGGCCGGCGGCTCGCCGTCGTCGGGCCGTCGGGCGCGGGCAAGACGACGCTGCTGCAGCTGCTCGCCCGCTTCTACGACGTCGACGCGGGCGCGGTGCGGATCGGCGGCGTGGACGTACGGGAGATGGACACTGCGGCCCTGATGGCACGTATCGCCATCGTCTTCCAGGACGTCTACCTCTTCGACGGCACGATCGAGGAGAACGTGCGCCTCGGCCGCCCGGACGCCACCGACGCCGAGGTACGGGCCGCGGCCGCCGCGGCCCGTCTCGACGAGGTGATCGAGCGGCTGCCCGGCGGCTGGTCGACGGACGCGGGTGAGGGCGGGGCACTGCTGTCGGGCGGCGAGCGGCAGCGCGTCTCCATCGCCCGCGCGCTGCTGAAGGACGCGCCGATCGTGCTGCTCGACGAGGTCACTTCGGCCCTGGACCCGGTGAACGAGGCGGCCGTGCACGCCGGCATCGAGGAGTTGATGGCGGGCCGGACCGTGGTGCTGGTGGCGCACCGCATGGGGACCGTGCGCCGGGCCGACCGCGTCGCCTTCCTGGACGCCGGGCGGGTGGTCGAACAGGGCAGCCACGAGGAGTTGCTGCGACGCGCCGGCCGGTACGCCGCGTTCTGGGACCTGTCCCTGGCCGGGGCGGCGCGGGACTGACCGCTCACGCAAACGGCCCCGGACAAGGAGTCCGAGGCCGAGTAGGAGCCCTCCCTGGGGAGAAACCCCAGGTCAGAGCCGTACTACGTGGTGCCCCCGGCAGGATTCGAACCTGCGACACCGGCTTTAGGAGAGCCGTGCTCTATCCCCTGAGCTACGAAGGCAAGGACCTCGCGGAGATCCGGCGACTAGCCTAGCGGATAAGGGATAGGCCGTGGACGGGTTCCTGTTTGGGCAGGTCAGCGGGCTATGTCACAAAGTCGTCGGACTGTTTCGTCTCGATGTCGGAGCTCCACCGGAGAGGTGGGGCGAAGAGACGGAGAAGAGATGTCGGGCGACAGGGACGTGACCTCATGAACCTCGCACTGTGGATCTGTGCCGGACTGCTGGCCGCCGTGGCCCTGGCCGGCGGAATCAGCAAGACGTTCGTGCCCAAGGAGGCGCTGGCCGCGGCCCCTGGTGGGGGATGGACCGCGGACGTGGGCGTCGGGTTCGTCAAGACCCTCGGCGTCCTGGAGCTGCTGGCCGCGGTGGGCCTGATCCTGCCCGCTGCGGTCGGTGTGGCGCCGGTGCTGGTGCCGGTGACCGCCGTGTGCTGGGTCCTGCTGATGGTCGGCGCGATGATCACCCATGGCCGGCTCGGCGAATTCAGGTTCGTGGCGCTGAATCTGGCCTATCTCGCGCTCGCGGCAGTCCTGGTGTGGGGCCGCTTCGGTCCCGGATCCTTCAGCAGCTGAGCCGCGACCGGCGCCACGCGACGTGGCGCCGGCCCCGCCGCCCCACCGTCAGCGTGTCCCCTTCGCCGCGAAGTCGGCGACCTCGTCGACGTTGTCCTTGGTGATGAAGGCCGGTCCGGTGAGGACGGGGGCGGTGCCGCCGCCGCTGAAGTTGCCGTTGGTCTTGTAGAGCCAGAGGGCGTCGACGGAGAGGTAGCCCTGGAGGTAGGGCTGCTGGTCGACGGCGAATTCGATCGTGCCGTCCTGGACGGCCTTGACGAGCTCCTTGTTGAGGTCGAAGGTCGCGACCTTGGCGTCGGTGCCCGCGTCGGACACGGACTGCACGGCGGTGAGGGCGATCGGGGCGCCGAGGGTGACCACCTGGTCGATGGAGCTGTCCTGCTTGAGCTTGGCGGTGATCGTCGACTTCACGGACGGCATGTCGGTGCCGTTGACGTAGAGGGTGTCGGTCTTGCCCTTGAACCCCTTCTTCAGGCCGGCGCAGCGGGCCTCCAGGGCGACCTGCCCCTGTTCCTGGATGACGCAGACGGCGTGCTTCGCGCCGAGCTGGCCCAGCCGCTCACCGAAGGCCTGGCCGGCGATGTTCTCGTCCTGGCCGAAGTACTCGAGCATGCCGAGCTCCTTCCAGTTGCCGACACCGGAGTTGAAGCCGACGACCGGGATGCCGGCCGCCTCGGCCTTGGCCACCACGTCCTTCATGGCCTCCGGCTTGGCGGCGGTGAGGGCGATGCCGTCGACCTTCTGGTCGATGGCGTTCTGCACGAGGTTGGCCTGGTTGCCGGCGCTGGGATCGCTGGAGTAGACGAGCTTGATGTTGTCCTTGGCGGCGGCGGCCTGAGCGCCCTTGCGGATGAGGTCCCAGAAGGTGTCACCGGGCGACGCGTGGGTGATCATGGCCACCGTCATCCGGGGGGTGTTCGCCTTGCCCGCCGAGGCGGCCGCGCCCTCCTCCTCGGACTTCTTGCCGCCCGAGCTGCTGGAGCAGCCCGCGGCGAACAGGACGCCGGCCAGAGCGGTGGCGGTGAGTGTGGCGGCTCGTTGGTGTCTGCGCATGTCCCATGCACCTCGCTGTGCGGTCCGGGGGACTAGAGCGCTTTATTAGCGCGCTCTAGTTCCAAGTGCCACGTACTATGAAGCCGCTCCCGAGGGCTGTCAATGGATATGTCAGGACGTCTCTACAAGGCCCCAAGGGGCTGAGTGGCGTGCGCGCCCCTCACGCTGCCGACACCCGCGTGAACCTCCCCGCCACATGCAGGTCCGCCTCGATGCCCGCCGCCGTCGTCCTCAGCTCGGGCAGGATGTCGTGGACGCATTCGGCGGCGGTGTGGCGGGCCGCGTGCATCGCGACGTTCACCGCGGCCACCACCCGGCCCGTGCGGTCACGGACCGGCACGGCGATGGAGCGGAGGCCCTCCTCCAGCTCCTCGTCGACCAGGGCGTAGCCCTGCGCACGGACCTTGTCCAGGATCGCGGAGAGCGCCGAGGGGTCCGTGACCGTGTGCGGGGTCAGTGCCTTCAACTCGCCCAGTGCGCGCGCCGTTTCAGGTGCGCCGGCGAGCATCACGCGCCCCATCGAGGTCGCGTACGCCGGCAGCCGCGTCCCCACCGTGATGTTCACGCTCATCACCCGGATCGTGGCCACCCTGGCCGTGTACTGGATCTCCTCGCCCGACGGCGACAGGACGGCCAGAGACGCCGACTCGTGGACCCGGGTGGAGAGGTCGGCGAGGTGCGGGGTCGCGATCTGGGAGAGGGTCGTGTGGGAGAGGGGCGGAAAGCCCAGGGAGAGCACCCGCGGGGTGAGCGTGAACGTGCGGTGCGGACCCGGCCGTACCAGCCCCAGATGCTCGTAGGTGATCAGCGCCCGGCGGGCCGTCGCCCGGGCCAGGCCCGTCGCCTTCGCGACCTCCGTCAGGGTCAGTTCCGCGCGGCCCTCGCCGAAGGCCGTCAGGACGGTCAGGCCGCGGGCCAGGGATTCCACGAACTCCCTCCCCAGCTCCTGCTTCGACGCCCCCGTCCAGGTCGCCAGCCCCGACGGCGGCGCGGCCGGCTCCGGCGGCGGGGACTCGCGCAGCTCGCGTTCCATGTCCGTCACCGCCGCCCGCAGCCGGGGCAGGAGCGTGTCGCGCAGGCCGGCGGCGGTGTGGCGGCTGGTGTGGCTCACCACGCTTGCCACACAGGCGACTTGGCCGGTCCGGGGATCGCGTACGGGTACGGCCACCGCGACCAGGCCCGGTTCGATCAGCTGGTCGTCCAGCGCCCAGCCGTCCGCCGCCGCCTGTGCCGCCCGGTGCTCGAACTCCTCGTCGGGGTGGGTGTGTTCGCGTGGCGGTACGGCGGGAAAGGCGCGGTCCTGCGGGTCCGTCGCCCGGCGTGCGCGCCAGCGCGCCCAGTCGCCGTCGCTCCACTCGGCGGCGAACAGCGGTCCGGGCGCGGTGCGTTCGGCCGGGAGGAGGTCGCCGATGCGGAAGCTGAGGGACATCGCGCGGCGGCGAGTGGCCTGGTGGATGAAGCGGATGCCGTCGCGGTCGCCCACCGCGAGCGACACCGACTCGTCGAGTTCGTCGGCGAGTTCGTCGGCGCGGGCGGCCAACAGGGCCGGCAGGCGCAGGGCGGACAGGTAGGCGTTGCCCAGTTCCATCAGGCGGGGGGTGAGGACCGCGTCCCGGCCGTCGAGACGGACGTACCCCATGCGCGCGAGCGTCGAGGTGATCCGGTCGATGGTGGAGCGGGCGAGTCCGGTGGCCCGTTCCAGGCCGCTCGGGCTCAGTGTGCCGCCCGCTTCGGTCAGGTGCCGCAGCACGGCGATCCCGCGCATCAGCGGGGTGACCGCCTCGGCCGGTACGGCGGCGGGCTGGCCGGTCGCCCCGAGGGCGGCGGTCGTGGTGTTCGCGGGCATCGGCTCTCCGGTACGGCGGTCGCGGCAGGCCTACGGTAATCCGCGCCCGTTTCTGTCGGCCCCGCGCGCGTTTCCGTTCCCCCAGCCCTGCAGGCAGAAAGTGCCGCGATGGGTGGTCGGTCGTCTGCGGGTTCGTCGTGGCTGGTCGCGCAGTTCCCCGCGCCCCTAAGGGGCGCGGGGAACTTCCCTCACTTCCGCGTCGGCCTCGGCCCCCGTGTCACCCGCACCCGGTGCTCCCCGCCGGGATCCGCGTCCGTCACCGCGATCCGGATGCCGTGCCGGGGGTCGCGGAAGTCCTCGCCCGGGGTGAAGGGCGCGTCGGACAGTTCCGCGTGGACGTTCGGGCTGCGGGTGCAGCCGCCGCTGTGCCGGCGTGAGTCGTACACCGTCACCGGTCCCCGGCCGGTGTCCACCGTCGCGTCGACCTTGTAGATCAGCACGCCGGGGCGGCAGACCGCCTCGTCGTTGCCGCCGCGGGTGCGCAGCTCGACCGCGTAGCCGGTGCGGGCGTCGAGCGGGACGAAGACCAGCTTGGGGCCGCCCGCGCGGGACAAGGAGGTGAGCGTGTGGTCGCTGGTGCCGGTGTCGGCCGCGCAGCTGACCTGGGTGGCGTCCAGCCAGCCCAGCTTCCATTTGTGCCAGCCGAGGAAGTCGTTGTTGGCGCCCCAGTCCTCGCTCATGATGTCCCAGTGGCCGACGGCGGCCCCGCCTTCCTGGGTGTAGAGGTCGGGCAGGCCGAAGACATGGCCGTTCTCGTGGGGCAGGACGCGGTAGCCGGTCTTGCCGTAGGTGCCGGAGCCGTCGTCCTGGCGGGAGTAGACGAAGGACGCGTTGGCCACCGGCCTGCCGTCCGCGACCGGTGCCTCGGTGTTGCCGGCGAAGGTCACCGACAGGACGGTGTCCAGCGCGGAGGGGCCGGCGTTCGGAGTGATCAGCACGTTCAGGAAGTCATACGACGTGAAGTCGACCTTGGGATCGGCGGCGGCGACGAGGTCCTGGACCAGGTCGCGGTAGCCGGGATCGAAGGGGGCGCCGCGTTCTATGCCGTACGCCCGGAACGACTTCGGCATGCGCAGCCACTGGCGTATGGGCGTCTCGGGGCGGTAGTCCAGGCGGCCGTAGGAACTGGTGCGGAACCATTCCTGGGTCTGCGGGAAGAACTCGGCGTAGCGGTCGAGCGCGGTGCCCTGACCGGGGGCGTCGGAGAAGTCGATCATGAGGGTGAGGGCGCGGACGGTGCCGGTGGAGCGGGAGTAGCCGCGGGGGGTCGGGACGCCCTCCGACATCTGGACCTGGGGGCCGCCGGTGATCATGCAGGGGCCGTGGGCCGCGGAGCGGGCCAGGGTGATCGAGCCGGCGCCGGCCGTCGTGGAGGTCGCCGCCAGGTGCCCCGTACCGGCCGCGTTGCTGACCGCGAAGGTCAGGACGGTCACGGACGCGAGGGCGGCCAGGCGACGCGGGCGTATCCGACGGGTGGCGGTCGGCTGCGGCATGCACGGCCCCCTTCGCTTCGGGCAGCCGCAGGTCACCGGCTGCGCCCTTTCGATCACCCTGGGGCGGTGGATGGGGCGGGCGCGCGCTGGAGGGGCCGAACGTGCGTTTCCCGCCAGTAGAGATGTGACTCAGGTCACAGGATGTTTCTTCGAGAGCGGGAAATAACCGGGGATCGTTTCCCCGTTTAGACCTGTGTCCGCGCGAAGCGGGGAGAGCTTCCCCGGATCGCACCAGAGTCAATCGAGGAGTACGCCGTGCAGACCGCGACCCCCGTGCAGAAGAAGGTGACCCGGCCGCGCGCCGACGCCCTGCGCAACCGGGAGCGGATCGTCACCGCCGCCCGCGAGATGTTCACCGAGTTCGGCCCTGATGTGCCGCTCGATGAGATCGCCCGCCGGGCCGGCGTCGGCAATGCCACGGTGTACCGCAACTTCCCCGACCGTGACGCGCTGGTCCGCGAGGTCGTCTGCTCGGTCATGGACCGTACGGCAGAGGCCGCGCACCAGGCGCTCGCGGAGACCGGGGATGCCTTCGAGGCGCTGGAGCGCTTTGTGCACGCCGCCGCCGACGAGCGGATCAGCGCGCTGTGCCCGATGATCTCCGGCACCTTCGACCAGCACCACCCCGACCTGGAGGCGGCGCGAGAACGGGTCGAGCAGCTCATCGAAGAGGTCATGGAGCGCGCCCAGAAGGCGGGCCAGCTCCGCCCCGATGTGGCCGTCGGCGACGTGATGCTCGCCGTGGCCCAGCTGAGCCGGCCCCCGGCCGGCGTCGGCTGCATGAGCCTCGACCGCTTCGTCCACCGGCACCTGCAGCTCTTCCTGGACGGACTGCGGGCCCCGGCCCGCTCGGTCCTGCCGGGGGTGGCCTCAACGATGGAGGACCTGCGGAGCCCAGCCTGACCGATTAGTTCAGAGCGTCACGCCAGTCAGTCACGACACACAGCTTCCGGCCGTCAGTGACGACGAGCCGTTCCCTTGACCAGTCGTTCCCTTACCTCACCGTTTTTCCGTCCCGAAGTCCCGAAGTGGGTATCCCCATGTCTGAAACAGCCTCAAAGGCTCCCGGCGCCCCGGCCTCGTCCGGCGACGCCAACCGCTGGAAAGCGCTCGTCTTCATAGCGCTCGCCCAGCTGATGGTCGTGCTCGACGCGACCATCGTGAACATCGCGCTGCCCTCGGCCCAGCAGGACCTGGGCATCTCCGACGGCAACCGGCAGTGGGTCGTCACGGCCTACGCCCTCGCCTTCGGCGGACTGCTGCTGTTCGGTGGCCGGGTCGCCGACCTGTGGGGCCGGAAGCGCGCCTTCGTGGTCGGCCTGATCGGCTTCGCCGGTGCCTCCGCGCTCGGCGGTGCGGCCACCAACGAGGCCATGATGTTCGGCGCCCGTGCCCTCCAGGGCGTGTTCGGCGCACTGCTCGCGCCCGCCGCTCTCTCCCTGCTCGCCGTGATGTTCACGGACGCCAAGGAGCGCGCCAAGGCGTTCGGCATCTACGGCGCGATCGCCGGTGGTGGCGGTGCCGTGGGCTTCATCCTCGGCGGTGTGCTGACCGAGTACATGGACTGGCGCTGGACGTTCTTCGTGAACATCCCGTTCGCGATCGTCGCGGCCCTCGGTGCGTACTTCGTCATCCGTGAGCCGGAGGGCGGCCGCAACCGCAACCCGCTCGACATCCCCGGCGTTCTGCTCTCCACCCTCGGCCTGGTCGCGCTGGTCTACGGCTTCACCCGCGCCGAGTCCGACGGCTGGGGCGACTCGGTGACCGTCGGCATGTTCGTCGCGTCGGCGGTGCTGCTGATCGCGTTCGTCATCACCGAGGCCAAGGTCAAGGCCCCGCTGCTGCCGCTGCGCGTGATCACCGACCGCAACCGTGGCGGGATCTACCTCTCGCTCGGTATCGCGATCATCGCGATGTTCGGCACGTTCCTGTTCCTCACCTACTACCTGCAGATCGTGAAGGGCTACACGCCGATCAAGACCGGCTTCGCCTTCATGCCGATGATCGTCGGCATGATGGTCGGCTCGACCCAGATCGGCACGCGCCTGATGACCCGGGTTCCGGCCCGGCTGCTGATGGGCCCCGGCTTCCTGGTCGCCGCGATCGGCATGCTCCTGATGACGCAGCTGGAGATCGGCTCGTCGTACAACTCGACGATCCTGCCGGCGATGCTGCTGCTCGGCCTCGGCATGGGTACGGCCTTCATGCCGGCCATGTCCCTGGCCACCCTGGGCGTCGAGCCCCGGGACTCCGGTGTCGCCTCCGCGATGGTCAACACCTCGCAGCAGGTGGGCGGCGCGATCGGTACGGCCCTGCTGAACACGATCGCCGCGTCGGCCACGACCACCTACATCGCGGACCACATCGGCTCCGCGACCTCCAGCTCCCAGCAGCAGCTGGTCCAGCTTCAGGGCCAGGTGCACGGCTACACCAACGCGATCTGGTTCGCCGTCGGCATGCTGGTGCTCGCCGCGGTCATCGTCATGGTCCTCGTCAACGCCGGAAAGCCCGACACCTCCGCGGTGGCCGGATCTGCCGAAGGCGTCGAGGATGAGGTGGCGGTACCCGTCGTCGCCCACTGAGCCGACGACCCCCTTCGGGACCGACTCGTACGTACGGGGGAGGGGACGCTCTCGTACGTACGAATCCCAGGACCCGTCCCGACTCCGCGCACCGGAGCCGGGGCGGGTCCGACCCTTTTATGGCAGCGCCCCGTAAGGGGCGCGGGGCTGAATTGGATTTGCGGCTACCGCCGCGTGGGCGCGACAAGCCCCCACCGGCCCGCAGCCGACGAACTGCAGAGCCCTCAGCGGAGCCAAGGCAAATCCGCACCCGCCTCGCTCGGCTGGAGCCCCTCCGCGATGATCTGCATGATCTCGCCGAGGGCCTTCTGCTGGTCCGGGGTGAGCCGGTCGAACAGGGCCTGGCGCACGGCCTCGACATGACCCGGCGCGGTGCGGCGCAGCACCTCCGCGCCCTCCTCCGTCAGTACCGCGAACTGGCCCCGCTTGTCGGAGGGGCAGTCCTCCCGCCGTACCCACCCGTTCTTCTCCAGGCGCGCGATCGCGTGGGAGAGACGGGACCGGGTGATCTTCGCGTTCATGGCCAACTCGGTCATCCGCAGCCGGCGGTCGGGGGCCTCGGCAAGGGCGACCAGAAGGCCGTAGTAGATGTGCGGCATGCCCGCGTCACGCTGGAGCTGGCGGTCGAGGTGGTCCTCGAGGAGTGTGGTGGCGTGCAGGTAGAAGCGCCAGGTGCGCTGCTCGTCGGCGGTGAGCCAACGGGGCTCCTCCGCCGCGGGCGCATCTTCTGCGGATGTCGGTGCCATGTTCATGTACTCCACTGTACGAGGGCTCTTCTTGAAGGTTAAACAAACGAGGCGTAGGATTCAGAAGGGATGTTTCAGAGTTGAAGCAATAGTTCGAGCAGCAGTTCGTCGGAGGGAGTCGCCGTCATGTCCGCCGCCACTCAGGAGCGCATGCCCGCCCTGTATCTCAGCCACGGCGCCCCACCGCTCGCGGACGACCCGATCTGGCCCGGCGAACTCGCCGCCTGGTCCGCCGACCTGCCGCGCCCCAAGGCGATCCTGATGGTCTCCGCCCACTGGGAGGAGGCCCCGCTCGCCCTCGGCGCCACCGAGCCGGTCCCGCTCGTCTACGACTTCTGGGGCTTCCCCGAGCACTACTACCAGGTGCGCTACGACGCCCCGGGTGCCCCCGAACTCGCCGAGTCCGTACGGAAGTTGCTGCGGGCTCCGGGCGTGCCCGTGCAGGACGTCCCGGACCGCGGCCTCGACCACGGCGCCTACGTCCCGCTGGTGGAGATGTTCCCCGCTGCCGACATCCCGGTCCTGCAGGTCTCCATGCCGACCCTCGACCCGGTCCGGCTCATGGAGATCGGCCGCAAGCTCGCGCCGCTGCGCGACGAGGGCGTACTGATCGTCGGCTCCGGCTTCTTCACCCACAACCTGGCCGCGCTGCGGCACACCGGCGGGGGAGTGCCGCGCTGGTCGTCCGAGTTCGACGACTGGGGTCGGAGCGCGCTGGAGTCCCATGACGTGGACTCCCTGCTGGACTTCCTGAACAAGGCCCCGGCCGGCCGCTACGCCCATCCGCGCACCGAGCACTTCGCCCCACTGTTCGTGACGCTGGGCGCGGCGGACGCGGCCGGTGAGCTGGACGCGCAGAAGTCGGTGATCGACGGGTTCTGGATGGGAATGGCGAAGCGGTCCGTTCAGTTCGGGTGACCTCGGTTCGACTGGCGCCTTGATTCGAGTGGCCTACAGATCCTTCTCGTACCAGGCGACGTCCCAGTAGCGGCCGAACTTCCGGCCCACCTCGCGGTGCGTGCCGACGTACCGGAATCCGAAGCGTTCATGCAGCCGCGTGGACGCTTCGTTGGGCTGGGCGATGCCCGCGTAGGCCCGGTGCAGGTCCTCGCCGGCCAGCGCCTCGAAGAGGGCCTTGTAGAGGAGCGTGCCGATGCCGCGGCGGCCCGCGCCGGGGGCGACGTACACCGTGACCTCGACGGAGGTCGCGTAGGCGGGCTTCGCACGGTAAGGGCTGGATGTGGCGTAGCCCAGAATTTCCTGTGAGTCCACCGCCGTGGCAACCATCAGCCGGTACGGGCCGTCTTCAGGGTGGGAGAGCAGCCAAGGGCGGCGCTCTTCCGGAATGTGGACGGCCGTGTCAAATGTGATGGGCGTCTCACGTACATAGTGGTTGTAGAGGTCGGTGAGGGCTTCGAGGTCGCCCTCGACTCCCGGCCTGACCTGCACCTCTGTACGTTCCGACGACATCACGCCTCCTCGTGTGGCGGCACAGGGTACTGCATGATCAGAAAAATAGAGGTGCGGGTTGGGAATTCTGTCCTGATTCCAGTCGTTGTTTCCATCGGATGCAGGGCACCCGAGGAGTGAACCGAAGAGCCACCCGAGGCGTAGAACCGGGCATCCGAAGGACCACCCGCTGACCTCACCATCGCAAGGGAGCACGCATGGCAACCGGTGCCGTCGCCCGTCGTCAGTCCGCCAAGGGCGGGACCGACGCGGCACGCAGTGTTCGCGCCCACGGCGGCGAGATCGCCGACCGCGACCTGGTCGGCATGTACCTCGACGAGATCGCGCGCACACCGCTGCTCGACGCCGCCAAGGAGGTCGAGCTGTCTCAGACCATCGAGGCGGGTGTGTTCGCGCGACAGGTCCTCGACGGCGAGGCGGAGTCCCAGGTGGACGCCTCCCGCGAGGAGCTCGAGGCACTGATCGCCGAGGGTGAGCGGGCCAAGGACGTCTTCATCCGCTCCAACCTCCGCCTGGTCGTCGCCGTGGCCCGCCGCTACCCCCGCAGCGGCCTGCCCCTGCTGGACCTCATCCAGGAGGGCAACGCCGGCCTGGTGCGCGCGGTGGAGAAGTTCGACTACCGCAAGGGCTTCAAGTTCTCGACGTATGCGACCTGGTGGATCCGCCAGGCCATCACCCGCTCGATAGCCGACCAGTCCCGCACCATCCGGCTGCCCGTCCACCTGGTGGAGGAGCTGGGCCGGATCCGCCGCATCCAGCGCGAGTTCAACCGGGAGAACGGCCGCGAGCCGGAGCCCGCCGAGATCGCCGCCGAACTCGGCTCGACGCCGGAGCGCGTGACGGACGTCCTGGACTGGGCCCGTGACCCGGTCTCGCTCAACATGTCGGTGGACGACGACGGCGACACCCAGTTCGGCGACCTGCTTGAGGACACCTCCGCGGTCTCGCCCGAACAGTCGGTGCTGACGCTGCTGCGCAGCGAGGGACTGGAAGACCTGATCAGCCGCCTCGACCAGCGCACCGCCTCGATCATCAAGATGCGGTACGGCATCGAGGACGGCCGGGAGCGCACGCTGACGGAGGTCGGCAAGGAGCACGGCCTCACGCGCGAGCGGATCCGGCAGATCGAGAAGCACGCCCTGCTGGAGTTGAAGAAGCTGGCCCGGGACACCGGGTTCGACGCGGCGGCGTAAGAGACCTGTAAGAGACCTGTAGGACACACTGTTTCGGGTCCGGCGCGCGTGGCACGCTGCGCGCGTCGGGCGGCGTACGGCCTCGGGGGGCGCGTGCGCTGGTGGCGAAAGACCGCGCAAACATGGCGTGTTTAACGCCGCTTCAACCCGTGGGGTCGCGGGAACAAGACCATCGACCCCCTTTGAACCAAGTCCCGACGCCCTCCCCCCGGCGCCGGGACTCTCCCCGAGCCGGGTTCCGGTGCCCCTCCCCCCGGGCGCCGGGGCCCGGCTCTGCCCCGGCCTCCCCCTGCCAAGGCATGCTGGAAGGCAGGCCACCCCGTACCTGAACCACGGGGTGGCCCGCCGAATGGCAGATTGTGTCACATGGGCATAGCCTGCCGAATGTGAGTAGTCCCACCCCCGCACAGAACCGGGCCGCCTCCGCGACGCCCTCCGGGTCCGCGCCGATGTCGCTGACCGAGCGACGCAAGGCGGAGACCCGGATGGAGATCGCCAGGGCGGCGGCCCGTCTCTTCGTCACCCAGGGTCTGCGGGCCACCCGCGCCGAGGACATCGCCCAGGCCGCGGGCATCGCTCCCCGCACCTTCTATCGCTACTTCGCGACCAAGGAGGAGGCCGTCGCCCCCCTCTACACCACGGGCGCCCAGCGCTGGGCCGAGGCCGTACGGGAGGCACCCGCCGAACTGCCGCTCCCCGAGGCCCTGGAACACGCCGTACGGCACACCCTCACGCCGGGTGCGGGGGTCTCTGCCGCGTCCTGGGAGTGGGTCCGCACGCTGGTCCGCCTGGCCATGACCAGCCCCGGGCTGCGGAAGGTGTGGGGCGAGGTGTGTCTGGCGTCCGAGACCTCGCTGGCT
Source organism: Streptomyces sp. 4N124 (assembly GCF_052245395.1). Taxonomy (NCBI): domain Bacteria; kingdom Bacillati; phylum Actinomycetota; class Actinomycetes; order Kitasatosporales; family Streptomycetaceae; genus Streptomyces; species Streptomyces sp. 4N124. The sequence continues at coordinate 84,503 of NZ_JBQQBS010000037.1, read as the reverse complement.
GTGGTGTTGGGGGAGCGGGGTGGGGTCGCGGAGGGCGACGACAACGTTGCCGAGCGCTCCGCGATGTCCCCCGAACTCCGTTACGCCGCTGCCGTCGCCGGCGCCGCGGTGCGTGTGGCGGTCGAGTCCTGGGCATCGGGCGAGGCACCGGCGACGGGACCGGATGGGCCGGCCGCGTTGGCGTTGCGGAACTTGGCGGCGGTGCGGGGGTTTTGGGGGCAGCGATAGGTCGTTGTTCGTCTGCGGGTTCGTTGTGGCTGGTCGCGCCCACGCGGCGGTAGCCGCAAATCCAATACAGCCCCGCGCCCCTTCGGGGCGCTTCACACCCCGCCCGCCCGGCTCAACCGCCCGCCCAACTCCCGTACGCACTCCACCAGTTCGGTAGGCGCCTGCACCGCGAAATCGACCCCGAGCATTGCGAGCCGTACCGCCAGCCACTCCACCGGATCGCTCGTGGTCGCCTGCAGCCGGCATCGGTCCGTGCCCAGCGGCTCGGGTGCCCCGAGCCAGGCCGGCAGCCGTGCACCCACCGCCTCGGCGGAGTCGGCGAACGTGACCATGAAGGCGTAGGTGTCCTGCTGCCCCCGGATCGACTGCCGCAGATACTCCGCCGCACTCCCCGTCGGCAGCTCCCGCGGAGCGAACCTCGCGCCGGTGGCGAAGGGTTCGCTCACGCGGTCGACGCGGAACGTACGCCAGTCGGCGCGATCGAGGTCGTAGGCGACGAGGTACCAGCGGCGCCCCGTCGACACCAGCCGATACGGCTCGGTCAGCCGTCGCGACTCGGTCCCGTCCTTCGCCCGGTAGGCGAACCGCAGCCGCTCCCGCCCGGCCACGGTCGACGCCATCACGGTGAGCGTCTCGGGCGCGATGCTCGCCCCGTCGCCGCTGGTCAGCGGTGTGGTCGCGGCCTGGAGGGTGGAGACGCGGTGCCGTAGCCGGGACGGCAGCACCTGCTCCAGCTTGGCCAGGGCCCGTACGGAGGCCTCGTCGACCCCTTCCACCGCGTGCCCCGCGCCGGCCCGCAGTCCGACCGCGATCGCCACCGCCTCCTCGTCGTCGAGGACGAGCGGTGGCATCGCCTTGCCCGCGACCAGCCGGTAGCCGCCGTCGGCGCCCATGGTCGCCTGTACCGGATAGCCCAGTTCGCGCAGCCGGTCGACGTCCCTGCGGACCGTGCGGCGGGAGACGCCGAGCCGGTCGGCGAGCTCGCCGCCGGGCCATTCGCGGGGCGTCTGAAGCAGGGAGAGCAACTGGAGGAGCCGGGCCGGAGTGTCCGTCGTCATGAGTTCGAGGATGCCGTAGAACTAGGACACGATCTGACCTAGTGCGGTTCTAACTTGAGGACATGACTTCCACCGAGACCTCACCGCACGTGCCGGCCGCTCCAGCGGACCGCCGCCGTTGGTTCGCCCTCGCGATCGTGATGACCGCGGCCTTCATGGACCTCGTCGACGTCACGATCGTCAACATCGCCATCCCGTCGATCCGGCAGGAAGCCGGCGCCTCCTGGAGCCAGATCCAGTGGATAACGGCCGGTTACGCGCTCGCCTTCGCCGCCGGCCTGATCACCGGCGGACGGCTCGGCGACATTCACGGCCGCAAGCGGGTGTTCCTCGTCGGCATCGGCGGCTTCACGCTCGCGTCGGCACTGTGCGGCTTCGCGGCGAACCCGGAGATGCTGGTCGCCGCGCGGATCCTGCAGGGCGCGATGGCGGCGCTGATGGTGCCGCAGGTGCTGTCGATCGTGCACGCGACGTTCCCGGCGCACGAGCGGGGCAAGGTGTTCGGGCTGTTCGGCGCGATCGTGGGTCTGGGAGCCGTCTCCGGTCCGTTGCTGGGTGCGCTGCTGACCGAGTGGAACCTCTTCGGCCTCGAATGGCGGCCCATCTTCCTGATCAACCTGCCCGTCGGCATCGCCGGCCTGATCCTCGGCAGCCGCTTCATCACCGAGTCCAGGGCGCCGCGGGCGCTCAAGCTCGACCTCGTCGGCGTCGGCCTGGTGACGCTGGGTCTGCTGATGCTGCTCTACCCGCTGACCCGCGGCCGTGAGCTGGGCTGGCCGCTGTGGGGGTACGTGTCGATGGCGGGCGCGCTCGTCGTGTTCGCGGCGCTGGTGGCGTACGAGAAGCGGAAGACCGCGCGGGACGGCTCCCCGCTGGTCGAGCTGTCGCTGTTCAAGGTGAAGAGCTTCGCGGCCGGTATCGCGGTGCAGACGGTGTTCGGGATCGGGCTCGGTGTCTTCTTCCTGGTGTGGACGCTGTACATGCAGACCGGGCTGGGCTGGAGCCCGCTGCGGGCGGGGCTGACGGGCGTGCCGTTCTCGATCGCGGTGTCGGTGGCGGCCGGGATGTCGGTGCAGAAGCTGGTCCCGCGCTTCGGGCGCAAGGTGCTTCAGGCGGGCGCGCTGACGATGGCGGCGGGTGTCCTGCTCTACCTGTGGGAGTCCGAGCGGTACGGCCTCGGTATCGCCTCCTGGCAGATGGCGCTGCCCCTGATCGTGATGGGTGCGGGCATGGGCCTGATCTTCGCCCCGCTGACCGACGCCGTGCTGTCGGAGGTGCCGCGCGAGCACGCCGGTTCCGCGTCGGGACTGATCAACACCGTGATGCAGATGGGGAACGCGCTGGGGCTCGGGCTGGTGTCGGTGGTGTTCTTCGGCCGGATCAGCGAGCGGCTGGCGCCGGCCGAGGTGGGCCCGGCCTTCGTGGACGCCTTCCAGTACGCGCTGGGGTGGGTGGCCGCGGTGATGGGCGCGATCTTCCTGCTGATGTTCGCGCTGCCGAAGCGGCCGGCTCAGCATGTGGAGGGGGCGGAGGCCGAGGTGCAGGTGGGGGAGCGGGAGCCTGAGCTGGTGTCGTAGGCGGGGGGTGCGTCCGCTCGGAGGGGCTCGGTGCCGCTGTCGGCGCCGGGCCCCTCCGAGCGGTGCTATGTCACATATGGCTTAGTGCTATGTCACATGTGACAAGGCCCGAAGTCCGTTCATGCCCGGATGAGGTCCGACCCTGTTTACTTTCCGGAAATCCGGGCGTAGCCTCCCGACCTGAAACCACAAGTTCGGGCATGAGTCGGAGGTGAACGGGCATGTACGCACCGGAGCGGCAGCAGGAGATCCTCCGCCTCGCCCGTGACGGCGGGCGCGTGGACGTGGTGTCCCTGGCCGAGCAGTTCCAGGTCACGGCGGAGACGATCCGGCGTGATCTGAAGGCACTCGACCGCGCCGGCCTGGTCCGCCGGGTGCACGGCGGGGCCATCCCGGCCGGACGCCTCGACTTCGAGCCGGACCTCGCCGAACGCGAGACCACGGCCGCCGACGAGAAGGACCACATCGCCAAGGCGGCCCTCGCCGAGCTGCCGACCGAGGGCACGATGATCCTCGACGCCGGTACGACGGTGGCGCGGCTCGCCGCGGCCATCCCGCTGGAGGCCTCCCTCACCGTCGTCACCCACAGCCTGCCGATCGCGGCCCGCCTCGCCGACCACCCGGGCATCCAGCTCCATCTCGTCGGGGGGCGCGTACGGCACCGTACGCGCGCCGCCGTGGACGCCTGGGCGCTGCGCGCATACGGCGAGATCCGGGCGGACGTCCTCTTCGTGGCGGCCAACGGCTTCTCCGCCGACCACGGCCTGACCACCCCCGACCTCGCCGAGGCCGCGGTCAAGCGCGCGGCCCTCGCCGCCGCCCGCCGCGTGGTGCTGCTCGCCGACTCCTCCAAGCACGGCCAGGAGCACTTCGCCCGGTTCGGCGACCTGAGCGATGTGGACCTGCTGATCACCGACAGCGGGCTGAGCCCCGAAGACGCCACCGCGATCGAGCGCGGCGGCACGGAAGTAGTGCGCGCATGATCCTCACCGTCACCCCGAACCCGTCCCTCGACCGCACCTACGAGGTCCCCTCGCTGGAGCGCGGCGAGGTCATCCGCGCCACCGGCGAGCGCATGGACCCCGGCGGCAAGGGCGTGAACGTCTCGCGCGCCGTCACAGCAGCCGGGCAGCGCTCGGTGGCGGTGCTGCCCCTGGGTGGTGCGCCGGGCGCGCTCGTGGCGGATCTGCTGGACGCGCAGGGCATCGAGGTCGCGCCGGTCCCGGTCGCCGGGCCCACCCGCTCGAACATCGCGCTCGCGGAGGCGGACGGGGTGCTCACGAAGATCAACGCACCGGGCCCGGAGCTGTCGGCCGAGGAGCAGGAGCTGCTCTTCGAGACGGTGCGCAGGCAGTCGCTGGACGCCGCGTGGATCGCGTGCTGCGGGAGCCTGCCGCGGGGGCTCGCGCCGTCGTGGTACGCCGAACTGGTCGCGCGGGCGCACGCCATGGGCGCACGTATCGCGCTGGACACCTCCGGGCCCGCGTTGCTGGCGGCGTTGCGTGAGCGGCCCGACGTGGTGAAGCCGAACGCCGAGGAACTCGCGGAGGCCGTCGGACGCCCGCTGGCGACGGTGGGCGACGCGGTGAAGGCGGCCGAGGAGCTGCGCGAGATGGGCGCGCGGGCCGTGCTGGCGAGCCTGGGCGCGGACGGGCAGTTGCTCGTGGACAGCGCGGGCATATGGTTCGGCAGCGCGCACGTGGACGCCGTGCGCTCCAACGTGGGCGCCGGCGACTCCTCGCTCGCCGGGTTCCTGATCGCCGGCGGCAGCGGCCCGGAGGCCCTCGCCTCCGCCGTCGCACACGGCGCGGCCGCCGTCCAGCTGCCCGGCAGCGTGATGCCGACACCCGGCGACCTGGACCCGGCCGCAGTGACGGTCACGGCCGAGGTGCCGGTGGACCGCGTACTGAAGGAACCGGTGTCATGACCGATGTGATGTCTTTCATGCCGCTCACGGCTTTTGCGGCATTGATGACTTTTACGACGATGGCCGCTACGGCCATGGCGTCATCGGCGACACCGCACGGACCGGCCTTGATGCGGCGAAGCACCCCGTTACTCGCCGCGGCCGACGGTCGGCAGGGCACCCTGAGCCGCCCTGCCGACCGGCGGAGGCGGGGTTTCCCCGGCCCCGCCTCCGCACCCCCCGAAGCCCCCCACAGCATCCCCGTCCCCCGAAGCGCCCACCGCAGTCCCCGGGCGATACGCGTGCGAAGGAGCCCGCGATGAGCGACATGATCACCGCGGACCTGGTCGATCTCGACCTGTCCGCCGACACCAAGGAAGCGGCGGCCCGAGCCCTCGCCGAGCGCATGGTCGCCCAGGGCCGGGTGACCGACCTCGAGGGCTTCCTCGCCGACGTGGCCGCCCGCGAGGCACAGATGCCGACCGGCCTCGACTGCGGCATCGGCATCCCGCACTGCCGCAGCGAGCACGTCACCGAGCCGACGCTCGCCTTCGGGCGCAGCGCGGACGGCATCGACTTCGGTGCGGCGGACGGGCCGGCCGACCTGATCTTCCTGATCGCCGCGCCCGCCGGCGCCGACGACGCCCACCTGACGATCCTCTCGTCGCTGGCCCGGCAGCTGATGAACACCGAGTTCACGGACGCACTGCGGTCGGTGGGCGACGCGGGGTCCGCGGCGGCGCTGATCCGTGGGGACGAGGCGCCGACGGTGGAGAGCGGCGCGGAGGGCGCGTCCGAGGGCGTGCGGGGTGCGCAGGGCGCGCAGGGTGCTGAGAGCGCCCCCGAAGACACCGCTGCGGCGCCGGGGGCGGCCTCCGCCGGCGCCGCAGCGGTCAGCACGGAGCCGGGCACGTCGTCCGACTCCGGCGAGCGCCCCTTCCGTATCGTCGCCGTCACCTCCTGCCCCACCGGCATCGCGCACACCTACATGGCGGCCGAGTCGCTGGAGAACGCGGGCCGCGAGGCGGGCGTCGAGGTCGTCGTCGAGCCGCAGGGTTCGGCCGGCTTCACCCGGCTCGACCCGGCGGTCATCGCGGCGGCGGACGGTGTGATCTTCGCCCACGACGTACCCGTACGGGAGAAGGACCGCTTCGCCGGCAAGCCGACCGTCGACGTCGGCGTGAAGGCGGGCATCAACCGGCCCGGCGAGCTGATCACCGAGGTGCGCGGGAAGGCGGCGCGCGGCGAGAAGACCGCGGGGGCGTCCTCCGGCGCGGGCACGCCGGTCGATCGCGCCGGTGACTCCGGCGAGGGCTACGGCACCAAGCTGCGCAAGTGGCTGATGTCCGGCGTCAGTTACATGGTCCCCTTCGTCGCTGCGGGCGGTCTGCTGATCGCCCTCGGCTTCGCGATCGGCGGCTGGGAGGTCAACAAGGCGCCGTCGGTCATGGAGCACTTCGACTGGGGCCAGGTCGACAGCTGGGGCGCGCTGCTCTTCCAGATCGGCGGCGTGGCCTTCCAGTTCCTCGTCCCGGTCCTGGCCGGCTACATCGCCTACGGCATGGCCGACCGGCCGGGCCTGGTGCCCGGCTTCGTCGGCGGTGCGATCTCCCTCACCATCAACGCGGGCTTCCTCGGCGGTCTGGCCGCCGGTCTGATCGCCGGTGGCGTGGTGATGGCCATCCAGAAGGTCAAGATCCACCCGGCGGTGCGCGGCATCATGCCGGTCGTGGTGATCCCGCTGATTTCCTCCGCGATCGTCGGCTTCCTGATGTTCGTGGTGATCGGCAAGCCCATCGCCGAGGCCCAGAAGGGCATGACCGACTGGCTGAACGGGCTCTCCGGCGCCAACGCCATCCTGCTCGGCGCCCTGCTCGGCCTGATGATGTGCTTCGACCTCGGCGGCCCCGTCAACAAGGTCGCGTACACCTTCGCCACGGCGGGCATCGCGGTCGCGAGCCCCAGCGACTCGGCGATGAAGATCATGGCGGCCGTGATGGCGGCCGGTATGGTTCCGCCGCTGGCCATGGCACTGGCGACGACCGTGCGCGCGAAGCTCTTCACCCCGACCGAGCGCGAGAACGGCAAGGCCGCCTGGGTCCTCGGCGCCTCCTTCATCTCCGAGGGCGCGATCCCGTTCGCCGCGGCCGACCCGCTGCGGGTGATCCCCGCGTCGATGGTGGGCGGCGCGGTCACCGGCTCCCTGTCGATGGCCTTCGACGCCACGCTGCGCGCCCCGCACGGCGGCATCTTCGTGGTCCCGCTGATCGGCAACCCGTTCCTCTTCCTGGTCGCCATCGCCGCGGGCGTGGGCGTCACGACCACCCTGGTGATCATCCTCAAGGGTCTGCGCAAGACGGTCCCGGGCACGGTGACCGCCGAGACAGCGGGTTCGCCCGCGGCACCGGCGGAGGCGAAGCAGCCGGTGGCGGCGTGACGGTGGTGTAGCCGCGTACGCAGCACGGTGCGGTCGGCCGCGGGTCCTCTTCGGAGGCTCGCGGCCGATCGCATGTCCGCTTGTGGTGGGCGCGGTGGGCCGTCCGGATACATCTGACAGTGCTGTGTCACATGTCACGCGTCACATGTCACGCGTCACATGTCACGCGCCTCAGGAGACCCGTGCCGCCCGCCGCTCCATCGCGTCCCGGGCCGCGTCCTCGGTGACGTAGACCTCGCACATGTGCCGCCCGTCCGGCGTCGCCGTGTGCTCGACCTCCCACAGGGAGATCTCCTCGCCGTCGCGCAGCAGGAACGCGTGCTCGTACAGCGCGTAACCCAGTCCCGCGCGCCCCGCCCGGCACGGGCGTCCGAAGGCCTGCGTGATCTGGTGCGCGAACGCCGTGGTCAGCAGCGCGGCCGTGTCCGCCCCCGGCCGGTCCGGGTTCTCCGCGCGGCGCAGCAGTCGGCGCGCGTGGTCCGCCGAGTCGTCGTGCATGTACGCGTGCCGGGGCACCGGGATCGGGGACAGCTGCACCATCACGGGCAGTTCGAAGTCCGGGGCGTCCGGAGGCAGCGGCAGCCGGGCGGTGGCGGCGCGCAGTTCCTCCTCGTCGACGTACACCTCGTGCTGCGCGTCGCGGCCCGGGGCGGTGTTGTGGACGAGTTCCCAGAGGGTGAGCGCGGAGCCGTCGGCGAGCAGCCAGGTGTGCCGGTATGTCTCGCGGTGCAGTCCCGCGCTGTGGTGCGCGGAGTGCAGCGAGCTGTCGTGCGCCAGCGCGCAGTCGAGCCGCCGGATCGTCTCGTCGGGCAGCTCGAAGGAGTTCAGGGCACGGCCGAGGAGTCGCGCGAGGTGCTCCTCCGGAGACTCGGGCGACTCGGGTGGTTCGTACGCTGCCGTCTCGTACGGAACGCTCAAGGTTTCTCCCGGCGTTGCTGCATGTCACCTTGTGGGTGCATACCGTAGCCCCTCGGTCGGACATCATGTCCGGGAACCGAGAAAACGTACGCTCGGAAAACGCGTGGGCCGCGTGGGAAGTTCCCACGCGGCCCGATGATCCGTCAAAACATGCTGGTCAGCAAGAAGTTATGCTGCCGCGGCGCTCAGTCGGCACTTCCCCCGAGCCACTGGCTCCACGACATGTTCCAGCCGTTGAGCCCGTTGTCCGGCGCCACCGTCTTGTCGGGGGAGTTCTTGACGATCACCACGTCCCCGACCAGCGAGTTGTCGTAGAACCACTTGGCCTGGGTGTCCCCCTGCGCGCCCTGCACATCCGCGAGACCGACACAGCCGTGACTGGTGCCCTCGCGCCCGAAGGGCGGATTGCCCTTGTTGTACCAGTAGTTGCCGTGGATGAAGGTGCCCGACGTCGTCAGTCGCATCGCGTGCGGCACGTCCGGGATGTCGTACTCCCCGCCGAAGCCGACCGTCGTGCCGTTCATCCGCGTCTGCGTGAACTTCTCCGAGATCACCATCTGCCCGTTGTACGTGGTGTGCTGAGCGCTGCCCGCCGAGATCGGCACGGACTTGATCGTCTTGCCGTCCCGTACGACCGTCATGGTCTGCGTGTTGACGTCGACCGTGGAGACCTGCGACCGGCCGATCGTGAACGTGACGGTCTTCTTCTGCACGCCGTAGACGCCGTTCGCGCCCTCCACGCCATCCAGGTCGATCTTCATCGTGACCTTGGAACCGGCCTTCCAGTACTCCTCGGGCCGGAAGTCGAGCCGCTGCGCCCCGAACCAGTGCCCGACCACCTTCTGCCCGCTGCTCGACGTCACGGTGATGTGCGACTGCACGGCCTTCTTGTCGCTGATCACCTTGTCGAAGTTGAACGACACCGGCATCCCGGCGCCGACCGTCTTCCCGTCGTCCGGCGTGTACGTCCCGATGAAGCTGTTCGCCGAACTGACCGTGGTGAAGATGGAGTTGGCGGCGGCGGTCTTGCCCTTCGAGTCCTTGGCGGTCGCCGATATCTGGTACTTCGTCCCCCGCTCCAGCTGCTCCTTCGGCTTCCAGCCGGAGCCGTCCGCGGACACCTCTCCCGGTACGGCCGTCCCCGCGCCCGCGACCGTCATCTTCACGTCGGTCAGCTTGCCGCCGCTCACCTTCACGCCGGTCGTGTTGATCGACGCGCTCGTCGAGCCGTCCTTGGCCGAGATGACGATCTTCGCGGCGGACGTCTTCGGGTTGTCCGCGCCGCCCTTGCCGTCGTTGCTGGCGTTCGCGCTGCCGCCGCACGCGGTGAGAGTGAGGGCGCCGACCATCAGGACGGCACTGGCCCCCAGTGCGCGCCGTGCTGCTATGTCCGGCGTTGTCACTAGCTGCTCCAGGTTCATGTGATGTGCGTGATCCGCTCCAGTCCGTGGAGAAAGAGGGGATCGGCCCCCGGTCGGGTTCCCAGCGAGCGCCGTGAACGCCATCACGTGACAGAACCGGGACAATTCCGCGTACTGCCCTGTGAGTTACCTCTCATTCAGCCGTCGTAGTCGCCCTTGGACGATCTTCGGAGTCAGCGCTCGTACAGCTCCCGGTACGACGGCCACGCCCCGCCCGGCCCGTCCACCGACTCGGCGGCACGCACGGCCCGCACGATGGCCCGCGTCACCGTGTCCGCGCCCGCCGCGAGCACCTCGTTCAGGGCGAGCGGCTGCTCGGCGTCCAGGGCGCGCTCTCCTGTCGCCAGCGCGAACACCGTGTCCCCGTCGTTGAGCAGATGCACCGGCCGTACGGCGCGCGCGATGCCGTCGTGCGCCGTGCCGGCCAGTTTCTGGGCCTGCGCCTTCGACAGGTCCGCGTCCGTGGCCACCACCGCGAGCGTGGTGTTGAGCGGCGGGGGCGCGTTCTTGGCCGCGATCTCGGCGAGCCGCCGACGCGCGGCCTCGTGGACCCGCGCCTCCGGATAGCTCACCCGCCCCTGGAACAACTCCCCGTACAGCACCCCCGTTTCCGGATCCGCCGCCGAACCCGCCGCGTTCGCCACCACCAGCGCCGCGACCGTGAACCCTGAGTCGAGGACGACGCTCGCGGTGCCGACGCCACCCTTGACCGGACCGACCGTGGCACCCGTACCGGCGCCCACGCACCCTTCCTCCACCCGCGCGCCGAGCTCGCTCGCCGCGGCAGCCTCGACCGCGGCCCGGCCGGTGGCCGCGTCCGGCCTGGCCCGGAAGTCGCCGCCCCGCCCCAGATCGAAGACGCAGGCGGCGGGCACCACCGGCACGACATGCGTGGGATCGGCGCCCACGCGTACTCCGCGCCCTTGCTCCTCCAGCCAGGCCATCACGCCGGACGCCGCGTCGAGCCCGTACGCGCTGCCCCCGGTCAGCACGATCGCCTCGACCTTCCGCACCAGGTTGCGCGGGTCCAGCGCGTCGGTCTCCTTGGTGCCGGGCCCGCCGCCGCGCACGTCCACCGCGGCCACGGCCCCGCCCTCCGGGGCGAGCACGACCGTGGTGCCGGTGAGCCAACCGCCGCCGGTGCGCGTCGCGTGTCCCACCCGCACACCGGCCACGTCCGTCAATGCGTCAACTGTCATGGGACCCAGTCTCGCCCGTGCGCCCGCCCCTGCGGCCGGTTCACGCCGCCGGGGCCGTCGTGCTCTCCCTGCGTTCCCGCGCGGTCAGGTGCGCCGTCATCGTCTCTCCGGTCGCCACCGTGAGCGCCAGCACGACGCCTGCCGCGAGGACCGCCCAGTCGCCCAGGAAGGTGCAGAGGATCACCAGCAGGGCGGCCGTCGGCAGCACCAGCTGCTGGGCGATGCCCACCTTGAAGTGGCGGGAATGCAGCGCCCAGACGGTCAGCAGATACAGCGCCGTCGGCAGCGTCACCGCGGCCGACGCCGCCAGCGTGGAGATATGCGCCTTGCCGACGGACTGCTCGACCGCCACCTCCAGGCCGGCGCCGATCGCCGCCGCCGACGCGAAGATCAGGTAGTGCCCGTACCCCCACAGGAACGCCTGTCCGTTGCTCCGCAGATGGCCGTGGATCGGCACCACGAAGTAGATCCACCAGGCGGCGAAGATGATCAGCAGCCCGCCCGCGGCGATCGGCAGCAGCTCGCCCAGCGCGTCGTTCTCGTCGATGCCGGTCTTCACCCCGATCGTGGCCGCCGCGATCGTCTCGCCCAGCACGATGATGGTGAACAGCCCGTACCGCTCGGAGATGTGGTGTGGATGCCAGGACGTGGTGAAGTCCTTCTCCGCGTACGGCGGCACGCACATCTCCAGGATCGCCATGACCAGGAAGCCCCAGGGCAGGGCGTCGTCGGGCACGGCCAGCAGCACCAGCCAGCCGATCTGGCAGAACAGCACACCACCGGCGTACCGCCGGGCCATCGTTCTCTCCGGGCCGTCGGCCGACTGCGCGGCCCGCAGCCACTGTGTCACCAGGGCCAGCCGCATGATCACGTAGCCCAGGGTGACGACCAGGAAGTCGTGGTCCTCGAAGGCCCGGGAGACCCCGGCCGCCAGGACCAGGACTCCCGCGATCTGGATCAGGGTGACGACCCGGTAGAGCACGTCGTCGTTGTCGTACGCCGAGGCGAACCAGGTGAAGTTCATCCACGCCCACCAGATGGCGAAGAAGGACATCGCGTAGTAGAGGATCCCCTCGCCCGCATGCCCCTCGGCGACGGCATGCACCAGCTGGAGGCCCGCCTGCGCGATGGCGACGACGAAGCACAGGTCGAAGAAGAGCTCCAGCGGCGTGGCGACCCGGTGCGCCTCGTCGCGACCGCGGGCGGTGAGGCTGCGCAGCGGTCGGCGGCGTTCTGGCTGGCCGGGGGAGGTGGGCGCCGGAGTCGGGCTGGACGTCATGAGTCCAAGCACAGCAGATAACCCGCCAAAATTCCTGTGAAGGCCTCACAAGGACCGGGGGACCCGGAGAGCCTGCGAAAGGCCAGGTCAGGCGAGACATGGGTGGGAGCGGTCGCCCGCGGCCGTACCCTGAAGGCATGAGCACCGGCCCCGACCCCGAGCAGCCCGCCCCCAAGCCCGCGTTGATCTTCGACGACCCGCTGGACCAGCAGTCCTCGGACGACACGGACAGCGGCTGGGGCGAGCGGCCCGGCGCCGACGGCAGCAGCGCGGCCGACCTCAAGCGCTTCCTGGACGAGAAGCCGCCGCACCACCTCTGAGTCCGGCAGGTCCAGCAGGCCCTCGGGGTCCAGCAGGCTCCCGCCCGCCTGACCTCCGCGGTTACTGCTCGTTGTGCCCCGAGCCGCGCTGTGCGACCAGGGCGTCGCGGATCTCCTTGAGCACCTCCAGCTCGGTCACCTCCATGACCTCGTGCGCGCCCTCCTTCGCCTTCCGGCGGGCCTCCAGGCGGGCCAGGTACTTCGCCATCGGCAGCACCATCAGGAAGTAGACGACCGCCGCGGTGATCACAAAGCTCAGGGTCGCGCCGAGGACCGAGCCCCACAGCAGCCGGATGCCCTGATCGCCCTGGCAGTTGTCGCTCAGACAGGAGCTGTAGTTGTCGAGGTTCTTCGTGCCGATCGCTCCGACCAGCGGGTTGATGATCCCCTTCACCACCGCGTTGACGATGTTGGTGAAGGCGGCGCCGATGACCACCGCAACCGCCAGGTCGACCACGTTCCCGCGCATCAGGAAGGCCTTGAAGCCCTCCCAGATGCTCGGATCCTTCTTCTCGCTCACCGCGGAGCCTCTCCTCGCGCACACAGGCTGTGGAACAAAACGCTCCGCAACCTACGTCAGCCCGGGGCCGCCATGTCCCACTGGGTAGCTTGAACGAGCGACTTGACACCAGCGTGCGCAGAAGGCGAACCGCCCGGCTCAGCACAGTGTCACCGCCAGCCGCGCCGTCGCACTGGCACCGGCGAGACCCGCCGCCGTGGCGCGCGGCACCGACAGGACGACCAACGCCCCGCTCTCACCGGCGGAGTCCACAGGCTCGGGCACCTTCGTCACCCGCGCCCCGCGAGCGACCACATGCGCGTCACCGCCCGTCGCGGTCTCCTCGGCGGCGATGACGTCGACCCGGTCGCCGGGCCGCAGCAGCCGGACCGTCTCTCCGTCAGCGATCCGCACCGGCGCGGACACCCGCTCGACCGCGCGGTGTTGGCGTACCGGCTCGGCCACCGGGTGCCCCCGCGCCCGGTCGGACTCCCGCGGGCCCGCCGCGACGAGCGCCGCCGCGGTGACGGCGAGCCCGGCTGCCACGGCCCGCCTCCGGTGCCGTACGAGACGGTGCAGTTGACAGCGACTACCGCGCACCCGCACGGGAGCGAAGTGCGGCACCTCGCAGGTGGCGGGAGCGTCGGTGCCGAGCGGACGAGGCGAAATCGGAGAGGGAGAGGGCGAGGAAGAGGGAGGAGACGCGAAGGACATGCGGACCACCACCTGTGCATGACGAGGAATCGGCTTTCCACGTCACGATGAGGCTTCGCGCCGCCGCTCGCTGAGGCCCGTGCGCTACTGGCGGGTTGTGGACAACTCCCTCACCCGAACGGGAAGTTCCGCCCTGCCACCCGCGTCATCTTGAGCACGCTGCCCCCGCCGCTACGGCAGCTCGAACCCCGGATCCATCCCGCCCAGCGCCGTCGTGCACAGGCAGTCCCGCTCCTCGGTGGCGGGCAGCGCGGCGACGGCGTCGAACAGCACGCCCCGCAGCCGGTCCACATTCGCCGCGAACACCCGCAGAACCTCGTCGTGGGAGACGCCCTCGCCGGTCTCGGCGCCCGCGTCGAGGTCGGTGACCAGGGTCAACGACGAGTAGCAGAGCTCGAGTTCACGGGCCAGCGCCGCCTCGGGGTGCCCGGTCATGCCCACCACGGACCAGCCCTGCGCCCGGTGCCACAACGATTCGGCACGGGTCGAGAAGCGCGGCCCCTCGATCACCACCAGCGTGCCGCCGTCCACCGCCTCCCAGTCACGCCCCCGCGCCGCCTTCAGCGCCGCCGCCCGCCCCGTGGGGCAGTAGGGGTCGGCCAGGGACACATGCACCACGTTCGGCAGGGTGCCGTCGGGCAGCGGAAGCCCGTCGAAGTACGACCCCGCCCGGGACTTCGTACGGTCGACCAGCTGATCCGGCACGAGCAGCGTGCCGGGTCCGTACTCGGGACGCAGGCCGCCCACCGCGCACGGGCCGAGAACCTGACGTACGCCGACCGACCGCAGTGCCCACAGGTTGGCTCGGTAGTTGATGCGGTGCGGCGGCAGATGGTGGCCGCGTCCATGCCGGGGCAGGAAGGCGACCCGCCGCCCGGCGATCTCGCCGAGGAAGAGCGAGTCACTGGGCGCACCGTAAGGGGTGTCCACCTGGATCTCGGTCACGTCGTCGAGGAACGAATAGAAGCCGGAGCCCCCGATTACACCGATCTCTGCGTTCGCCATGACCAGCACACTAGCTGGCCCCGGCCGGGCGCAGAGAGGGGCTCCGGAAATGCCGGGAACCCCGCCGTCCTACGACGACAGGGTCCGGTGTGCGGGGCTTGCGCGTCCTACGCGGCGGAGCTGCTGCTGGACGAGGTGCCGGAGCTCGACGAGGTGCCGGTGCTCGACGACTTCGTGTCCGAGGACGACGACGTGGTCGAGGAGTCCGAGGAGGACGCCGACGCCTTCGGCGACGCCGGGGAGCTGCTCGACGAGGAGCCGCGGCTGTCGTTGCGGTAGAAGCCGGAGCCCTTGAAGACGATGCCGACCGCGGAGAACACCTTCTTGAGGCGGCCCTGGCAACTGGGGCACTCGGTCAGGGCGTCGTCGGTGAACTTCTGCACCGCCTCGAGGCCCTCGCCGCACTCGGTGCACTGGTACTGGTAGGTGGGCACTGTCTTCCTCCTGGCACTCTCACTCGATGAGTGCTAACGACGGTCCATAGTGACGTATTCCTCGGGATCAGTCCACTGCGACCGGTGTGCGGTGACCGACGCCACGTGCGACGGTGCGGCTGCGGGGCCGCGTCGCCAGCCTCGAGCGCAGTGCCAGAAGCGTCGCCAGGGCGAGCATGGTGCCGCCCATCGGCACGAGGAATCCGGCACCGTCCCGGAAGCGGTCCTCGAGTTGCCCGGCGATCGTGACGGCCGCCGCCTGCCCGAGGGCCACCGCGCCGGTCAGCCAGGTGAAGGCCTCGGTGCGGGCGCCGGCCGGGACCAGGCCCTCGACCAGCGTGTAGCCGGTGATCAGTGCGGGCGCGATGCACATGCCCACGAGCAGGCCGAGGCCCGCGAGGACCGGTACGGAGTGCGCGGCCCACAGGCCGGAGGCCGTCAGGGCAAGTGCGCCGTACGCCACCACGAGGCGGCGCTGCGGGGCGACCTTCCAGGCGATCGCGCCGCAGACGAGGCCGGAGAGCATGTTGCCCGCGGCGAAGACGCCGTACAGGACGCCGTTCAGGCCGGGTTCGCCGATCGACTCGCTGAACGCCGCCAGCGAGACCTGCATCCCGCCGAAGACGGCGCCGATGCCGAGGAAGGTCACGATCAGGACGCGCACTCCGGGGATGCGCAGCGCGGAAACGTGCTCCACGCGCGCGTGCCCGCTCACCGTGACGCGGGGCTGTGTGCTCTTCTGCGCCGCGAACAGCAGACCGCCGATGAGGGTCAGTGCCGCCTCGGTCACCAGGCCCGCGGTCGGGTCGACGGCGGTGCACAGGGCGGTCGCCAGCAGCGGGCCGACGACGAAGGTCAGCTCGTCGGTGACGGACTCGAAGGCCGCCGCGGTCGTCATCAGGGGCGAGTCCTGGAGCTTCACGCCCCAGCGGGCCCGCACCATGGGCCCGATCTGCGGCACGGAGGCACCCGTGGGCAGGGCCGCCGCGAACAGCGCCCACAGGGGGGCGTCCGTGAGCGCGAGGGCCGTCAGGGTCAGGCCCGACAGCGTGTGCACCAGCACGCCGGGGAGCAGCACGGCGCGCTGTCCGTAGCGGTCCGCGAGGCGCCCGCTGTAGGGCGCGAACACGGCCATGGAGACACCGGTGGCCGCCGCCACGGCGCCGGCGGCGCCGTACGAGCCGGTGGTGTGCTGCACCAGCAGCACGATGGAGAGGGTGAGCATCGCGAACGGCTGGCGTGCCGCGAAGCCGGGGAGCAGGAACGTCCAGGCGCCGCGGGTGCGCAGCAGTTGCCCGTAGCCCGGGCGGGAGGAAGCCGGCGAGTTCTTCGACGGCTCGGTGGTGACCGTGGATGCCACGGTCCGTGCCTTTCTGCCGCCTGGTAGCGCGCCCCCGCAGGTGGGGGGCGGCGCCGAGAGCTGTCCTCTTGCGCGGAACTGCGGTAGATACCGGAGCCCACTGAGGAGGGCGTCACGGCCGCCATACGGTCGCGCCAGCTCTGCGTCAGACAGAGTTGGTTCGATCAAAGTGCGCCTTCATCGTACAGGGATCAGTGACTGGCGCACCTGTGAAAGTGAGCACCATGGTGGCGTTCACCTGTGATTGTTGTCGCCGTTGGTCCCCAGCCACCCGGCCAGCTTGCCGCCGTGCCCGACCGCCCGCAGCCGCCGCTCCGCCGCGTCCCGGACGGGGTCGGTGGCGACCACGAGCAGTTCGTCCCCGCGTCGCAGCACGGTCGTCGGCAGCGGAACGAACGATTTCCCGTCGCGTACGACAAGCGTGACGGCGGCCCCGGCCGGCAGCCGCAGTTCGTTGATCTCCACGCCGTGCATCTTCGATCCCTCGGGGATCGACAGGGACAGCAGATGCCCGCGCAGCCGCTCCAGCGGCGCCGACTCGATGCCGAGGTCGGCGGCCTCGGCCTCCTCGCCCAGATGCAGCTTGCCGGCCAGCCACGGCAGTGTCGGCCCCTGGATCAGGGTGTAGACGACGACCAGGACGAAGACGATGTTGAAGATGCGGCGGCTGGCTTCGACGCCCTCCACCATGGGGATCGTCGCCAGAATGATGGGCACGGCGCCGCGCAGCCCGGCCCAGGACATCAGCGTCTGCTCCGTCCATGGCACCCGGAACGGCACCAGGCACAGCACCACGCTCAGCGGACGCGCCACCATGGTCAGCACCAGCCCGATGACCAGCGCGGGCACGATGTCGTCGCCCAGCTCGTGCGGGGTCACCAGCAGGCCGAGCAGGACGAACATGCCGATCTGCGCGATCCAGCCGAGCCCGTCGGCGAAACCGCGTGTGGCGGGCCAGTGCGGCAGTTTCGCGTTGCCCATGACCATCGCGGCGAGGTACACGCCGATGAAGCCGCTGCCGTGGGCCATGGCGCCGGCCGCGTACGCCGTGACGGCGATGGCGATGACGGCGATCGGGTAGAGGCCGGAGGCGGGCAGCGCCACGTGTCTGAGCCCCCAGGAGCCCAGCCAGCCCACCGCGAGACCGATGGCGGCGCCGATGGCCAGCTCCAGGAGTATCTCGCCGACCAGCACATACCAGTGCTCGATCGGTCCCGCCGTGGAGAAGGCGAGCACCAGGATGACCACGGGAGCGTCGTTGAAGCCGGACTCGGCCTCCAGCGTGCCCGTCACGCGCGCGGGGAGGGGGATTTTCCGCAGCACCGAGAAGACGGCCGCGGCGTCCGTCGACGACACCACCGCGCCGATGATCAGTGCCTGACGCCACTCAAGACCGATGAGATAGTGCGCGGCCGTCGCCGTGATCCCGACGCTGACCGCGACCCCGGCG
The DNA here is from genome assembly GCF_052245395.1 of Streptomyces sp. 4N124. NCBI lineage: Bacteria > Bacillati > Actinomycetota > Actinomycetes > Kitasatosporales > Streptomycetaceae > Streptomyces > Streptomyces sp. 4N124. The sequence goes on along the minus strand of NZ_JBQQBS010000037.1, from coordinate 66,698 downwards.
AGCGCCAGCACGGTGGCGGCCGGCAGGGCGGGCTTGATCTCTTTCCACTTCGTGCCGAGACCGCCCTCGGCGAGGATCACGACCAGCGCCGCATAGCCGATCACCTGCGTCAGCTCGGCATCGTTGAAGTGGATGTCACCGATGCCGTCCTGGCCCATGAGGACGCCGATGCCCAGGTAGACGAGCAGGCCGGGGAGCCCGCTGCGCGAGGAGATCCGGACCGCTGCGACGGCGACGAGCAGGACGAGCGAGCAGACGAGCAGAAGTTCGTTGAGATCGTGGACTGTCAGCGGCCGTTCCCTTTCCTGGCTCACACGCGGCACGCGCGCGTGGGCGTGGGCTCATGTACATCTGACACGAAGGCATGGTGCTTCGCGCCCAAGTACTTCGTTACCTTACCTAACTCTTGACGATTTCTTGACGTTCCGAGAGTGAGATCGAACGCTCGTCCGTCCCGGTTCCCCAGTCCGCGTCAAGGGGCGCCGGGCCCTGCGCCTATGGTTGCTCCAGCGCTCATTCAAAAGGACAGCCGGCCCTGCCGCTCGCGTAAGGACAGCAAGGACAGCGATGCCCCCCAATACCACCGCCTCATCGGGTCAGCAGCCCGGCAAGTCTCGGAGGAAGAAGGGGCGCAAAGCCCGTCTGATCGTCCTCGTCCTCGTGCTGGCCCTCGTCGGAGGCGTTGCCTACGGGGGGTACTGGTCCATCAGCACCGTCCGTGCCTCCTTCCCGCAGACCAAGGGTTCCATCTCGCTCGATGGCCTGTCGGCACCCGTCGACGTCAAGCGTGACGGCAACGGCATCCCGCAGATCTACGCCTCCTCGGACGAGGACCTGTTCATGGCGCAGGGCTATGTCCAGGCGCAGGACCGGTTCTACGAGATGGACGTGCGCCGGCACATGACCTCCGGGCGCCTGTCGGAGATGTTCGGCAAGGACCAGGTCGACAACGACGAGTTCCTGCGCACCCTGGGCTGGGACCGCGTGGCGAAGGAGGAGTACGACACCAAGCTGTCGCCCGCCACGAAGAAGTACCTCCAGGCGTACGCCAAGGGAGTCAACGCCTACCTGGAGGGCAAGGAAGGCAAGGAAATCTCCCTTGAGTACGCGGCCCTCGGGTTCAGCAACGACTACAAGCCCGAGGCGTGGACCCCGGTCGACTCGGTCGCCTGGCTGAAGGCGATGGCCTGGGACCTGCGCGGCAACATGCAGGACGAGATCGACCGCGCCCTGATGACCAGCCGCCTGGGACCCAAGCAGATCGACGACCTGTACCCGGACTACCCGTACGGCCGGAACAAGGCGATCGTCCAGGACGGCCAGTACGACGACCTCACGGAGACCTTCGAGCAGAGCGACAGCGCGAGCGGCACGTCAGGGACGTCCATGGGCGGCACGACGGGCCAGTCCTCCTCGGACACGGCCTCCTCGGCCCTCCAGACCCAGCTGACGGGCCTCTACGACGTCCTCGACGACCTCCCCACGGCCGTCGGCGTGAACGGCAACGGCATCGGCTCCAACGCCTGGGTCGTCTCCGGCAAGCACACCATCACCGGCAAGCCGCTGCTGGCCAACGACCCGCACCTGTCGGCCTCGCTGCCGTCCGTCTGGTACCAGATGGGCCTGCACTGCCGCACCGTCTCCAGCAAGTGCCAGTACGACGTCAGCGGCTACACCTTCGCGGGCATGCCCGGCGTCGTCATCGGCCACAACCAGAGCATCTCCTGGGGCATGACCAACTCCGGCGTCGACGTCACCGACCTCTACCTGGAGAAGCTCACCGGCGACGGCTACCTGTACGACGGCAAGGTCAAGCCGTTCACCTCGCGCGAAGAGACCATCAGGGTCGCCGACGGCACCTCCAAGAAGATCGTCGTCCGTGAGACCAACAACGGGCCCCTGCTGTCCGACCGCGACGACGAGCTGGTGAAGGTCGGCAAGAAGGCCACCGTCGACGCCGCGGCCCCCGACCGCGGGGACGGCTACGGCATCTCACTGCGCTGGACCGCCCTGGACGCGGGCACCACCATGGACGCCGTCTTCGCCATGGACAAGGCGGCCGACTGGAACGACTTCCGCGAGGCGGCCGCGCTGTTCGAGGTGCCCTCGCAGAACCTGGTCTACGCCGACACCCAGGGCAACATCGGCTACACGCTGCCCGGAAAGATCCCCACGCGCGCGGAGGGCGACAGCGGCTCGATCCCGGCGCCGGGCTGGGACTCCAAGTACCAGTGGACCGGCTACATCGACCAGGACGAACTGCCCTTTGAGTTCAACCCGCAGCGCGGCTACATCGTCACCGCCAACCAGGCCGTCATCGATCAGGACAAGTACCCCTACAGGCTGACCACGGACTGGGGTTACGGCGCCCGCAGCCAGCGGATCACCGACCTGATCCAGTCGAAGATCGACGACGGCGGCAAGATCTCCACCGACGACATGCGCCAGATGCAGCTCGACAACAGCAGCGAGATCGCCAAGCTGCTCGTGCCCCAGCTGCTGAAGATCAACATCGCCGACAAGGACGTCCGTGAGGCCCAGAAGCTCCTCGAGGGCTGGGACTACACCCAGGACGCCGACTCGGCGGCGGCCGCCTACTTCAACTCGGTCTGGCGCAACATCCTCAAGCTTGCCTTCGGCAACAAGCTGCCCAAGGAACTGCGGGTCGAGGGCCAGTGCCTGTGGGTCGAACCGGTCAACACCACCGGCCCCGCTGACGAGACCGAGAAGGTGCGCGAGTGCGGCCAGCGCGAAGCCGACCAGGCACAGCCGGACGGCGGTGACCGCTGGTTCGAGGTCGTTCGGGGCCTCATGGACGACCCGAACAGCGACTGGTGGAAGACGCCCAGCTCGGGCACCCGCCCGGCCGCCAACAACCGCGACAAGCTGTTCGAGCGCGCCATGATCGACGCCCGCTGGGAGCTGACCGCCAAGCTCGGCAAGGACATCGACACCTGGAACTGGGGCCGGCTGCACCGCCTGTTCCTCAAGAACCAGACCCTGGGCACCGAGGGCCCCGGCTTCCTGCAGTACGCCCTCAACCGCGGCCCCTGGAGGCTCAGCGGCGGCGAGGCGACGGTCAACGCGACCGGCTGGAACGCCGCCGGCGGTTACGGCGTCATCTGGGTGCCGTCGATGCGCATGGTGGTCAACCTCGGCGACCTCGACAAGTCGAAGTGGATCAACCTCACCGGCGCGTCAGGGCATGCCTACAGCTCGCACTACACCGACCAGACGAACAAATGGGCCAAGGGCGAACTGCTGGACTGGTCCTTCTCGGACAAGGCGGTCGAGGAGAACACCAGTGACACGCTGGTGCTGAAGCCCTGAGACACTGAAATGCCCCTCCACGCGCGCGTGGAGGGGCATTTCCCGTTCATGGGCGAACCCGTTCATGGCCGACTGAAGCGACGCACGCCCGACGGCGTCACCACCGCGTGCACCGGCCGGTCGTGAGGCTCCGCGGGAACCCGCTCGACGACCTCCGACTCGTACAGGAGCACCACCAGCGCCGGATGCGTGCCCGCGCGCTCCAGGCGGGCGAGTACCCGGTCGTACGATCCCCCGCCGCGCCCCAGCCGCATGCCGCGCGCGTCAACGGCCAGGCCCGGCAGCAGGACGACGTCGGCGCCGGTCACCGCATCCGGGCCCAGGCGTTCCCCGGTGGGCTCGAAGAGGGCCATTCTGCCGCCGTGTTGGACGCGCGCGAGGCAGTCCGCTCCGGAATACACGCCCCAGTCCAGGTCGTTGTCCGGCAGGAGCGCCGGGAGCAGCACACGTACGCCTCGCGCGCGCAGCGCGTCCAGCAGCGCGAGCGTTCCGGGTTCGCTCCCGACGGAGACGTATGCCGCGACCGTGCGGGCCTGTGCCAGCTCGGGCAGCTCGAGCGCGCGCTCGCCCAACGCCTCGGCGGTTTCCCGCAGGTCATCCGCAGTCAACCTGCTTCTCACCGAGATGAACCCTCGCCGCAACGTTCGCTTGTCAGGCTCAGCCGGACGTCCGATGTGACTCAAAGGTCGTACCCGTACCCTTCCAATACGCTCATATGAGAGCCAATTAACCGGAGCCACAGTTTCCCTACAAAGGCACCGGATAAGGTTGCGGGCATGACTCAGTCGCACCCAAGGATCAGCAAGGCTGTCATTCCCGCAGCGGGCCTCGGCACCCGGTTCCTGCCGGCCACCAAAGCCACTCCCAAGGAGATGCTGCCGGTCGTCGACAAGCCGGCGATCCAGTACGTGGTCGAGGAGGCCGCCTCCGCGGGTCTCGACGACGTCCTCATGATCACGGGCCGCAACAAGCGCCCCCTCGAGGACCACTTCGACCGCAACTACGAGCTGGAATCGGCCCTTCAGAAGAAGGGCGACGCCGGCCGGCTCGCCAAGGTGCAGGAGTCCAGCGACCTCGCCACCATGCACTACGTGCGCCAGGGCGACCCCAAGGGCCTCGGCCACGCCGTGCTCTGCGCGGCCCCGCACGTGGGCCATGAGCCCTTCGCCGTCCTCCTCGGCGACGACCTGATCGACCCGCGCGACCCGCTGCTCAAGCGGATGGTCGAGGTGCAGGAGCAGCGCGGCGGCAGCGTCATCGCGCTCATGGAGGTCGCGCCCGAGCAGATCCACCTCTACGGCTGCGCGGCCGTGGAGACCACCGAGGACAGCGACGTCGTCAAGGTGTCGGACCTGGTCGAGAAGCCGGCCGCGGCCGACGCCCCGTCCAACTACGCCATCATCGGCCGTTATGTCCTCGACCCGCACGTCTTCGACATACTGCGCAAGACCGAGCCGGGCCGCGGCGGCGAGATCCAGCTCACCGACGCCCTCCAGCAGCTCGCGGCCGACGAGAAGGTCGGCGGCCCGGTGCACGGCGTGGTCTTCAAGGGCCGCCGCTATGACACCGGCGACCGGGGCGACTATCTGCGTGCCATTGTCAGACTCGCGTGCGAACGTGAAGACCTGGGCCCGGACTTCCGGACCTGGCTTCGCAGTTACGTAGCCGAGGAGATGTAGCAACGTTGAGCAGCGCCGCGCCCCGCACCGCCGGTCCGGACCACCTCTGGTCGGTGGACGAGCACTTGGCGGACATCCTCGCCACCGTCCGCCCCCTCGAACCCATCGAGCTGCAACTCCTCGACGCCCAGGGCTGCGTCCTGGTCGAGGACGTCACGGTGCCGGTGTCCCTGCCGCCGTTCGACAACAGCTCCATGGACGGGTACGCGGTGCGGGTCGCGGATGTCGCGGGCGCGAGCGAGGAGTTCCCGGCGGTCCTGGAGGTCGTCGGGGACGTCGCGGCGGGCCAGGCCGAGCTGCTCCAGGTGGGGCCCGGCCAGGCCGCCCGCATCATGACCGGCGCCCCGCTGCCGCCCGGCGCCGAGACCGTCGTCCCAGTGGAGTGGACCGACGGAGGCCTCGGCGAGGGCCCGGTGACGGGGATGCGCGCACGCAGCCTGGCACCCGCGGGAGCCGAAGGGCATGTGGAGGTGTACCGGCCGGCCGGGGCACGCGCGCATGTACGCGCGATGGGCAGCGATGTGAAGGCCGGCGACCGCGCCCTGGAAGCCGGCACCGTCCTCGGCCCGCCGCAGATCGCGCTGCTCGCCGCCATCGGGCGCGGCTCGGTACGCGTGCGCCCGCGCCCGCGCGTGGTCGTCCTGTCCACCGGCAGCGAACTCGTCCAGCCCGACGAGGAGCTCGGCAGCGGCCAGATCTACGACTCCAACAGCTTCGCCCTCACCGCCTGCGCCCGCGACGCCGGCGCCATCGCCTACCGGGTGGGCGCCGTCGCCGACGAGGCCGAGACGCTCCGGTCCACCATCGAGGACCAGCTCGTCCGCGCCGACCTCATGGTCACCACGGGCGGAGTGAGCGTCGGCGCGTACGACGTCGTCAAGGAGGCGCTGTCGCACGTCGGGGACGAGGACGAGGCGGGCAGCGGAATCGACTTCCGCAAGCTCGCCATGCAGCCCGGCAAGCCCCAGGGCTTCGGCTCCATCGGCCCCGACCACACACCGCTGCTGGCGCTCCCCGGCAATCCGGTGTCGTCGTACGTCTCCTTCGAGCTGTTCGTCCGCCCCGCGATCCGCACCCTCATGGGCCTCGACGACGTCCACCGGCCCACCACCCGGGCCACGCTCACCGCGGACGAGGCGCTGACCTCGCCGAAGGGGCGCAGACAGTTCCTGCGCGGGACGTACGCCGACGGCGAGGTGACCCCCGTCGGCGGCGCCGGATCCCACCTGATCGCGGCCCTCGCGCAGGCGGACGCGCTGATCGTGGTCCCCGAGGACGTGGAGTCCGTCGAGCCCGGTACCGAGGTCGAGGTGGTCCTGCTCCGCTGAGCGCCCCAGGTTGGGGGTACCGTGTCGCGCACAACTGGCCCGGCGCCGTACCGCGACGGGCCCGGACCGGGAGCGCCACACGCCATGACTGTGCCTTCCCGGGGGGAGACCCCCGGACCCTCTGTGCAGGACCGACTGACGCACATTGACGACGCGGGCGCCGCGCGCATGGTCGACGTGTCCGGGAAGGACGTGACCGCGCGCACCGCCCGTGCCAGCGGCCGCGTCCTCGTCTCACCCCGCGTGGTCGAGCTCCTGCGCGGCGAGGGGGTTCCCAAGGGAGACGCCCTGGCCACCGCGCGGATCGCGGGCATCATGGGGGCCAAGCGCACGCCGGACCTGATCCCGCTGTGCCACCCGTTGTCGGTGTCGGGTGTGAAACTGGATCTGTCGGTCGCGGACGACGCCGTGGAGATCCTGGCCACCGTGAAGACGACGGACCGCACGGGCGTCGAGATGGAGGCGCTCACCGCGGTCTCCGTCGCCGCGCTCACCGTGATCGACATGGTCAAGGCGGTCGACAAGGGAGCGGTCATCACGGACGTACGGGTGGAGGAGAAGACGGGCGGCAAGTCCGGCGACTGGAGCCGGGCATGACGTATCGCGCTCTTGTGGTCACCGCCTCCAACAGAGCGGCCGCCGGGGTCTACGAGGACAAGGGCGGCCCGTTGATCGCCGAGGGCCTCAAGGGCTTCGGCTTCGCGGTCGACGGCCCGCAGGTCGTCCCCGACGGCGACCCCGTGGAGGCCGCCCTGCGCGCGGGCGTCGAGGCCGGTTATGACGCCATCGTCACCACCGGCGGCACCGGCATCTCGCCCACCGACCGCACGCCCGAGGCGACCCGCAGGGTGATCGACCACGAGGTGCCGGGCATCGCGGAGGCCGTCCGCGCGTTCGGACGGGAGAAGGTGCCGACGGCGGCGCTCTCCCGCGGTCTGGCCGGGGTGGCGGGGCGGACGCTGATCGTGAATCTGCCCGGATCCACCGGCGGGGTGAGGGACGGACTGGCCGTCCTCCAGCCGCTGTTGGTGCACGCCGTAGACCAGATCCGCGGCGGGGACCACCCCAGACCCGGCGCCGGTAGTGGGGGTGCGAGCTGAACAGCCCATCCTGGCCGGCCGTGCTGGTGGACGGCGATGTCGTCCTCCGGCCGATAAAGCTGCGCGACCAGCGCGCCTGGCGTGAGGTCAACCGGCGCAACCGCGACTGGCTGCGGCCCTGGGAGGCGACGATTCCGCCGCCCACGCCGAGCGGGCCGATCGCGCACCGGCCGACCTACCGCCAGATGGTGCGCCATCTGCGGTCCGAGGCGAACGCGGGCCGGATGCTGCCGTTCGTGATCGAGTACCAGGGGCGGCTGGTGGGGCAGTTGACGGTCGCCGGGATCACCTGGGGTTCGATGTGCTCGGGGCACATCGGCTACTGGGTGGACGAGGCGGTGGCAGGCCGCGGGGTGATGCCGACGGCCGTGGCACTTGTCGTGGACCACTGTTTCCGCACCGTTGGTCTGCACCGCATCGAGGTCTGCATTCGCCCCGAGAACGGGCCCAGCCGGCGGGTCGTGGAGAAACTCGGATTCCGCGAGGAGGGGCTGCGTCCGCGTTATCTGCACATCGACGGAGCCTGGCGCGACCACCTCGTCTTCGCGCTCACCGCGGAAGAGGTACCCGAAGGGCTGCTGAGCCGCTGGCGCCGGTCGCGCTCGCAGAAAGCGCCGCGAACGAACCCGCAGAACACCCAGGGGAATCCCGCCTAGCCCGGAAATTGAATAAGTGTTCGAAATTGCTGGCCCGATGACCGGCTCAAGCCAATAAAATCGCACCTTCGGCGGCCAGCTGATCGCATCGGTCACAAAAAAAGTTCGAAATATCAGCCAGATCGTGCGACACACCGGCTCAATTGGCAGATGGCCTCACGCAAACCCCTCTACCGTGTGAGGCGTGAGCAGCAGCGGCCTCATCTACGCAGTCATTGTCGGGGCCTGGGCCGCCTACTTGGTGCCGATGTGGCTCCGTAGGCAGGACGAGCTGAACGAGGCCCGTCCGACGGAACGCTTCAGCACCGCCATCCGGCTGCTGTCCGGACGGGCGGCGATGGAGCGCCGATACGCCAAGGACCTGCGGGCGCGCTCCGCCGACGAGGGGGAGCCCAGCGCCGACGACCCGGGCGCGGTCACCGATTCGGTGGACGTCCGGGCCTTCGCCATGCCCCCGAGCCGCCCGCAGGCGCGCGCGGCGGTTCAGCCGCCGGCCCAAGGGCGCTCGGAACCGGCGCGCGAGCAGGTGCCCGTGCCGGAGCCCAAATCCACGCACGCATCCACGCCCGAAGCCAAGCCGGCGCCCGAACCCGCCGCCGCGCCGCCGCGCAAGCGGGTGCCGGCCGCCCGGCGCACCCCCGAGGCGGAGGCGGCCGAAGCACGGGCTCGGCGCTCGAAGGTCCTCGCGCGCCGCCGGCGCACCACGGTGGTCCTCTTCCTCGCCTTCACTCTCGGCGCGATCGTCGCCGCGGTCGGCGGGCTCGCGTTCCTCTGGGCGCCCGGCGTGCCCGCCGTGATGCTCAGCGCGTACATCGTGTACCTCCGCGCCCAGGAACGCCGTCGCTTCGCCTACCAGATGGACCGGCGCCGAGCCGAGGCCGCGGCGCAGCGACTGCGCGAGCGCAGCCGCCAGCCGCGTCGGCGTACCTCCGCCGAAGCCGGCGCGGGCACGGGAACCGACGAGCACGACGACGGGCCCAAGCCGGAGCAGGACACCGGCCTCTCGGCCCTCGCCGCGGACCGCCGCGCCCTCGTCGAGCAGACCGACCACGCCGAGTGGGTCGACCAGCAGCGCGAGCGGCAACGGCGGCCGGGCCAGGGCGACAGCTGGGACCCGGTACCGGTGCCGCTGCCCACCTATGTGACAGCGCCGGTCGCCCCGCGGGCCACCGCCGGCGTGGACCTCGGCGCACCGGACGCATGGAGCTCCGCACGCTCCAGCTCGGTCGCCCGGGACGGCGAGGCGGGAGCCGGGACGCGGGAGCGTGGCAACAGCGCCGACTCCGCCGCCGTACGCGAGGCCGCCGACCACGACGAGATGGACGCCCGCGCGGACGACAAGGACGAAGAAGGCGGCCGCAGCGACGCCCGCCGCGCCGCTTCCGCCCGCCGGGCACGGGAGCGGGGGCGCACGCCGCTGTTCGACCAGTACGAGGACGGGGACCGGCCGCGCGCGGCGAACGAGTAGGCCACGCGCCGCCGCCCGGAGCCAGCACCTCCTACCCGCCCCACCAGCCCTGTCCCCTCGACCGGCGAAGGAACGGATTTCCAAGCATCCGGATCGGGGTGCTAAGGTTTCACTCGTTGCAAGGGCCTGTGGCGCAGTCCGGTAGCGCACCTCGTTCGCATCGAGGGGGTCTGGGGTTCAAATCCCCACAGGTCCACCGCAGCTCAAAGCCCCTACTGGTGATCACCGGTAGGGGCTTTGTCATGCCGATGGATGCCCTCGTCTCCCGATGTTTGAGGCACCTGAAGGTACAGGTCCGTTGAGCGGACTGGCGGCGTTGCACACCTGTTGCTCGAAACGGAGCATGTGGATTTCCCGCTCGATCCTGCCTCTCGGGAGGTTCAGTGCGCTCCATGGTCCGACGAGAACTCGCGGCTCTTGTGAGTCTGCTCGCCCTGCTGACCGTTGTATCGGCCGTACCTTCGTCCGCGGCCCCTCGCTCCTTGACGATCTCCACCGACAAAGGGTCGGTCGCGGGAGCCACGGCGGACGGGGTCGATCGGTTCCTCGGCATTCCGTACGCCGCGCCACCGGTCGGCACCAGACGCTGGCAGCCTCCCGCACCGGCTTCCGCCTGGTCGAGCCCGCGGTCGGCCACCGCGTACGGCTCGCGCTGCCCGCATGCGTCCACCAGCACCGGCCCGGGCATGAGCGAGGACTGTCTGTATCTCAACGTCCACACCCCCGAACGGCGAACGAGCCGCCCGCTGCCGGTTATGTTCTGGATCCACGGCGGGGGCTTCTCCAGCGGTGCCGGTGACCTCTACGACGGCTCGCGGATCGCGAAGGCCAACAACATAGTGGTCGTCACGATCAACTACCGGCTGGGCGTCTTCGGTTTCCTCGGCGTGCCCGGGCTGAGCAGGCAGGGTGCGGGCAACTACGGCCTGCTCGACCAGGAGGCGGCTCTTCGCTGGACGCAGCGCAACATAGGTGCCTTCGGAGGGGACGCGGGCCGCGTGACCATCGCGGGCGAGTCGGCCGGCGGCCACTCCGTCTGCGCTCTGCTGGCCTCGCCTCCGGCGCGCGATCTGTTCGTCGGTGCCATCATCCAGAGCGGCGGGTGCCCGAGCCTCACGGTCGCACAGGCCACCGCCAAGGGCGAGGCCTACGCCGCGGCCGTCGGCTGTTCCCTTCCGGCGACCAGGGCGTCCTGTCTACGGGCCAAGTCGGCGAACGAACTGCGGGCCGCCGACAGGGGCTTCGTCGGCGGCATCCTGACCGGTCCCCTTCCCGTGTCCGGGGTTCCCGAACTGCCCCTCGCGCCGAGCGCTGCCGTCCGATCCGGCCGGATCCACAATGTCCCCCTCCTCATCGGCAGCACCCGCGACGAGGTGCGCCAATGGGCCCTGCCGTTCGCGAACGCGACGAAGGGTCAGTACGAGCGGGCGGTCAGGCTGGAGTTCGGCGCACAGGCCGACGCCGTACTCGCGCGCTACCCCTACAGCGCCTACGACAGCCCGTACACGGCGACGTACGCCATCGGCACGTTGTGGGGCGACAGCAGCGTCTTCTACGGACTGGGCGGCTGCCAGTACCAGAACCTCACGGCTCAGTTCGCCACTCGGCAACCGAAGACGTACTTCTACGAGTTCGACGACCCGCACCCACCCACCCCGGCGAAGACTCCGCCCGGCTTCGACTCCGGCGCCCCACATGCCAGCGAGCTCGGGTACCTGTTGCCCATGGAGACCTCGAAGTCGCTGGCTGAGGAGCAACAGCAGCTGTCCAGGGCGATGGTGCGCTACTGGGGCGCGTTCGTGAAGCACGCGAACCCCACCACCGGAGGACTGGCAGCCTGGCCGTCGTACCGCAGCGGCACGTACATGTCTCTGTTGCCCGGTGATGACAGCCAGGCCTTGAAGTCCGAGGTGTACGCGGATCGACACCAGTGTTCGTTCTGGAACAGCGTCAGCTACGACTGGCTCACCACCAACCCGGACCGCCTCGCCGCACAGGCAGGCGTTCCCACGTCCTGACAGGCATTGTGCGGGGGCGCAGCGCCACCGCGGTCGGGAGTACCGCGGACACCACAGCCAGCACCGCGCACGCGCCCGTTGCCGCGCCGAGTTCCGCCCAGGGGAGTCGGATCGGCGACCACACGGACTGCAGGGCGAGGGCGCTCCACATGCCGAGCAGGTTGAGGCCGGTCACCAGGAGGCCGAGGAGCGCGCCGATCACCACGACCGTCAGGGCCTCGGCGGCGACCAGGCGCAGCACCTGGGTGCGGGTGGCGCCGGCGTGGCGTAGGGCCGTCAGCTCTCGTGCGCGGTCGGAGGCCGCCATGAGCTGGGTGTTGGCGAGGGAGATGCCGGTGTAGAGGAGGGCGATGCCGAGGACGAGCAGGATGCCGAGGCGGGTGGTTCTGTCGGTGTCGGCGAGGCCGGTCGTGGGGAAGGCCGTCCGGAGCCACTCGTCGGAGGGGACGACGTCAGCGTGCGCCGCGTGCCCTCGGCCGCCCACCGCCTGCCGCAACGCCCCCGCCGCATCCGCCCTGTCCGCCCCGTCCCGCACCTTCACATCCACCCGTTCCACTACCGCCCCCGGCGCGTTCGCCACCGTGACGTACACCCCGTTGTCCCCGGTCCCCACCGGCATCACCCCGGCGATCCGCAGGGACCGTCGGGTGCCGTCGCCGAGCCAGACCGTCACTCGCTGACCGACGCTGTGCCGGGACCACTCCTCGTTGACGATGATCGAGTCGTCGTCGAGGTCGGTGAGGCGGCCGTCGGTGAGCGGCAGGCGTGCGGTGGCGGCGAGTTGGTGTGGATCGACGGCGTGGGCCTGGGACTTGATGAGGGCGACGCCGTCCTCGAGGACGTACACCGCGCTCGACGCGACTGGGGACACCTCGGCCCCGGGCACCTCCCGCAGCCGCCCCACGGTCGCCGCATCCAAGGGCGCCCTCGTGGACGTCACCACGAAGTCCGCGGCGATCCGCTCCCGTGCCTCGGTCGCCCGTGCCTCGTTCAAGGTCGCCGTGGCGCCCAGCAGGGAGCCCGTGAGAGCGACCGTGACCAGCACCGGGGCGGCCACGGCGGCCGTGCGTCCGACGCCGGCCGCGGCGTTCTCCCGGACCAGCAGGCCGATCGCGCCGGGCAACCGGACGATCAGCCGGGTCAGCGGACCCACCAGGACCGGGGAGAGCAGGGCGATCGCGGTGATCAGGAGCATCGGGCGGCTGATGTACGTCTTGCGGTGCAACAGGTCGTCCGGCTCGGTCAGCAGCGCCAGGACCAGGGTCACGGCGGCGGTGAGCAGCAGGGCTGTCCCGCAGAGCAGTCGGCCCCATGGCCGCGTCCCGCCCGGCCGGTTCGCCCCGCTGTCCACCGACGCCTCCCGCAGCGCCTGCGTCGGACCGGTCCGCCCGGCCCGCCAGGACGCGGCGACCGACCCGCACAGGGCGGCCAACAGGCCCGTCCAGAACGCCAGATGGTACGGCCAGGTGTGGTCGCCGATCGTGAACCAGGCCGGGGCGAGGCCGCCTTCGACGACCAGGTCGGCGAGGTGCGGGGCGCCGTACGCCCCCGCTACGCAGCCTGCCGTCGACGCGAGCGCGCCGACTGTCAGCGCCTCCGCGACGACCATGCGACGCAGCCGGCCCGGCGTGGCCCCCACCATGCGCAGCAGCCCGAACTCGCGGCGCCGTTGGGTGACCGCGAAGGCGAACGTGGACGCCACGACGAACACCGACACGAACGCGGTGACGCCGCCCGCCGTGCCGAACAGGGCGTTCAGCGCGGTGAGCGCCTCGGCGTCACGGTCGGGATCGGTGTCCGCCAGCCGCCGTTCGTCCCCGGTGAGGACACGCACGCCGGGAGTCACCAGCCGTCGTACCTCCGACGCCTTCGCGTCCACGACGAGTCGCATGACCGGCGGCGACAGCGCGGCGGCCCGGGCATCCGGGTAGAAGAGCGCGTCCTCGAAGCCGCGTGCCCGCACCTGCCCGACCACCCGCACCTGCCCGACCACCCGCACCGTCCCGACCACCCGCACCGTCCCGTGGTCCGTGCGCAGCTTCTGCCCTACGGCGGTCCAGTCGCCCGTCGCCACCACCTCGTCCGCGGCTCGGGGCGCACGGCCCGCGCTGAGTTCGTACGGGGCGAACGCGGCCGTCGACCATGGGTGACCCACCAGATCGCCGGGCGCGCGCTCCGCTCGTACGGCGAAGGCGCGGTCCTCGGTGACCTTGCCGAGGGTGCGCAGCGCGGCGACCGTCCGCGCGGGGACCGGGCGTGGCTGGGCCAGCTTCTGGGTGCGGTCGCCGACGCGCAGGGTGTCCTGGCCCTGCACCACGACCGGGGCCGCGGCGAACCGTTCCGGCGGTTGCCCGGGCGCGTCCACGGAGGAGGCCAGGGTCAGCCCCATGACCGTCATCAGCGCGACGCCGAGCGAGAGTGCGACGAAGCTGCCGGCGAAGGTGGTCCAGCGGGTGCGCAGCGCGTTCAGGGTGGTGGTCAGCACGGCAGGGCCTCCAGCTCCGTCATGTGCGCGGCGATCTTCCCCTTCGACGCCCCGCTCAGTTCCCCGTGCACACGACCGTCCACCAGGAAGACCACCCGGTCCGCATACGACGCCGCCACCGGATCGTGGGTCACCATCACCACCGTGCGGCCCTCGGCGTCGACCAGGCCGCGCAGCAGATCCAGCACCTCCCGCCCGGTCCGCGTGTCCAGCGCGCCCGTCGGCTCGTCGCCGAAGAGGACCTCGGGGCGGGTGATCAGGGCACGGGCGATGGCGACGCGCTGCTGCTGCCCGCCGGACAGCTCCGAGGGCCGATGCCGGGCCCGGTCACCGAGGCCGACCCGGTGCAGCGCCTCGCGTACCGCGGCCTTGGCCACGCGCCGTCCGGCCAGGCGCAGGGGCAGGGCGATGTTCTGCTCGGCGGTGAGGGACGGCAGCAGGTTGAACGACTGGAACACGAAGCCGATCCGCTGCCGGCGCAGCAAGGTCAGTCTGCGCTCGCTCAGCCGGGTCAGCTCCGTGTCGCCGATCCTGACCGAGCCGGACGTGGGCCGGTCGAGCCCGGCCGCGCACTGCAACAGTGTCGACTTGCCCGACCCCGACGGGCCCATGACGGCGGTGAAGGTGCCCGGCGGGAACGCCAGCGAGACCCGGTCCAGCGCCGTCACCCCGCCGTCGCCGCCGCCGTACTGCCTGCTGATGTCCCGCACTTCGATCGCGTTGGGTCTCATCTCTCCCCGCAGTCATGGTCGTTCGGCTTTGTGGCGTCCACGAAACCGCCCGACCGCCGTCCGAAGCAGTGCGGCAGGACCGAGACTTGGGGTAGGGCCAGGCATACCCCCGACTCTCCGCGCAGCCCGATCGCGGGGGACGCTCCGGCCTCCTACGGTGATCCCCATGCGAAACATCTGGCGGGCGCTGGGCAGTCGCGGGTACCTGCTGTCCCCGTGGCCCTGGCGGGCCGTTGCCTATCTGGCGAGCGGGGCGGTGTGCGGGGCGGTCGTCCTGGTGGTGATCGTCAGTGGGGTGGTGGTCGGGGCCGCGCTGTCCGTCGTGGTCGTCGGGCTGCCGCTGTTGCTGCTCACCGCGCTGGCCGGGATACCCGTGGCGGGCGTGGAGCGGTGGCGGCTGCGGATCGCCGGGCAGCAGGTGGCCGCCGGGCAGCATCGGGAGCCTGCCGTGCCGGGGCTGCGGGCGTGGCTGTCGACGCGGCTGAAGGAGGCGGCGACCTGGCGGGAGCTGGCGTACGCCGTGCTGTTCGGGCTGGTGCTGTGGCCGCTGGACGCGCTGGCCGTCGTACTCCTGGCGGGCCTTCCACTGTCCATGGCCTGCGCACCCCTGGTCGTCGCCGTCGACGGCGAGGCGAAGGTGGTCAAGCTGTGGACCATCGACACCTGGCCCGGCGCCTTCGGGGTCGCCGTGCTCGGGCTGGCGCTCCTCGCGCCCGGCGCGTACGCCCTCGGGTGCGCCGCCGGAGCGCGCGCCGAGCTGGCGCGTGCGCTGCTCACCACGAAGGCCGAGGACAGCGAACGCGTCACCGAACTGGTCCGCTCCCGTGTGCGGTTGGTGGACGCCTTCGAGGCGGAGCGCCGCCGTATCGAACGCGATCTGCACGACGGAGCCCAACAGCGCCTCGTCGCCCTCACCATGACCCTCGGCCTCGCCCGCCTCGACGCGCCGCCGGGCCCGCTCGCCGACCAGTTGGCCAAGGCCCACGCGGACGCCGACGGAGCCCTGGCCGAACTGCGGGAACTGATCCACGGCATCCACCCGAAGGTCCTCGCCGACTACGGCCTCGAAGCCGCCCTCACCGACGCGGCCGACCGCAGCCCGGTGCCGGTGGACCTGGACCTCGACCTGCCCGGCCGGTTGCCCCGACCCGTCGAGACAGCCGCGTACTTCGTCGCCCGCGAGGCCCTCGCCAACGTCGCCAAGCACAGCGGGGCGGAGACGGCGGGGATACACGGGCGGTACGACGGCGGACGCCTGGTGCTCCGTATCGAGGACGACGGATGCGGCGGAGCCGATATGTCGCAGGGCACCGGACTCACCGGCCTCGCCGACCGGGTGTCGGTCCTCGATGGCAGACTCACCCTGTCCAGCCCGCCGGGTGGACCGACCCTGCTGCGCATGGAGATTCCTTGCCGTCCGAGCCGCCCCGCACCAGAACCCTCCGCATAGTCCTCGCCGAGGACAGTGTGCTGCTGCGCGAAGGGCTGATCGGGCTGCTCACCCGCTTCGGGCACGAGGTGGTCGCCGCCGTCGGCGACGCGGACGCCCTGCGGGCGGCGGTCGCCGAACACGAACCCGACGTCGTCGTCACGGACGTACGGATGCCGCCCGGCTTCCAGGACGAGGGGCTGCACGCGGCCGTCCAACTGCGCGAGGAGCGGCCCGGGTTGCCGGTGCTGGTGCTCAGCCAGTACGTGCAGCGGGCGTATGCGGCCGAACTGCTCGACTCCGGCGACGGATCGGGCGTCGGCTATCTGCTCAAGGACCGGGTGGGCCAGGTCGAGGAGTTCGTGAACGCGCTCGCAGAAGTGGCGTCCGGCGGCACGGTCGTCGACCCGGAAGTCGTACGACAACTGCTGCGCCGGCGCCGGGATCCGCTCGCCCGTCTCACCCCGCGCGAGCGGGAGGTGCTGGCGCTGATCGCCGAGGGGCGCTCGAACGGCGCGATCGCCAAGGCGCTGGTGGTGTCCGAGGCCGCCGTCGGCAAGCACATCGGCTCCATCCTCACCAAGCTGGACCTGCCGCCGGCCGACGACGTCCACCGGCGGGTCCTCGCGGTCCTTACCTATCTGCGGAGTTGAGCTGCTTCGCAAAGCAGCGGCTGGACTCGTAGAAGCGGTAGTAACCGAACTTCTCGCACGGCTCATAACCGCTGGACGTGTACAGGCCTATCGCCTCCGGCTGCTGGAGCCCGGTCTCCAGGACCATGCGGACACGGCCCGCCGCGCGCGCGTCGTCCTCGAGGGCGGCGAGCATGCGCCGTGCCAGCCCTCGCCCACGCATATCCGCGATGACATACATCCGCTTGAGCTCGGCGTCCCCGTCCTGGTTGCCCTCGGCGTTCTCGTCCTGGCTGCGCCAGCCGCCGGTGGCCACGGGGCGGTCCTGGTCGTCGTACGCGATGAGGTACACGCCGTTCGGCGGCTCGAAGTCGGACGGGGCGAGGGAGGTGGCGTCGCCGCCGTCGCCGTAGCGCTCGTGGTACTCGGCCTGGACCTCGTCGTCGAGCTTGACGGCGTCGGGGTGGTCGAAAGGGACGCGACGTATATGCATGCTATCAATCGTATATCTATGAGGTGGTGAAATCTAGACTCTGTCCAGTGTGCCGGTAGGGTGCCCGGGTGCTCACTGTGACCTCTGTGAATGTGAACGGGCTGCGCGCCGCCGCGAAGAAGGGCTTCGTGGAGTGGCTCGCGGAGACCGAAGCCGACGTGCTGTGCCTGCAGGAGGTGCGCGCCGAGCCGCAGCAGCTGCCCGAGCATGTGCGCACGCCCGACGGCTGGCATGTCGTACACGCCCCCGCCGCCGCCAAGGGCCGCGCCGGCGTCTCCCTCTACTCCCGCCGCGAACCCGACCGCATCCAGGTCGGCTTCGGCTCGGCCGAGTTCGACACCAGCGGCCGCTACGTCGAGGCCGACCTGCCCGGTGTCACCGTCGCCTCCCTCTACCTCCCCTCCGGCGAGGTCGGCACCGAGCGGCAGAACGAGAAGGTCCGCTTCATGGGCGAGTTCCTCGCCTACCTGAAGGACCTGCGCGAGCGCGCCGCCGCCGACGGCCGCGAAGTCCTGGTCTGCGGCGACTGGAACATCGCCCACCAGCAGACCGACCTCAAGAACTGGCGCGGCAACACCAAGAACTCCGGCTTCCTGCCGGAGGAACGGGAGTGGCTGTCCCGGGTGTTCGACGAGTACGTCGACGTCGTGCGGGCGCTGCATCCGGATGTGGCGGGGCCGTACACGTGGTGGTCGTATCGGGGGCGGGCCTTCGACGGCGACGCGGGATGGAGGATCGACTACCACGTCTCGACGCCCGGACTGGCCGCGAAGGCCCTCAAGGGGTACGTCGAGCGGGCGGCCACGCACGCGGAGCGGTGGTCGGACCACGCGCCCGTGACCGTGGTCTACGACCGCTAGCCCTTCTTGCGCATCCGCCGGTCCATCGCCAGCGAAAGTTCCGCCTCCACCACGCTCCGGGCCAGTGGGCGCAGGCGTTGCATGTCGTCCTCTGTGGCGTGGCGGAGGACTACGTCGGCGAAGAGTTCGGCGAGGGCGTCGACGTGTTCGCGTACCTGTTTGCCGGCTGCCAGGACTTCCGCCAAGGGGATGCCTTCGCGGACGAGGGCGGCTGATACGTCCAGGAGGCGGCGGCTGACGTGGACGATCTCGTCGCCGTCGGTGCCGAGGTAGCCGAGGTCCATCGCGGCGGCGAGGTTTTCCGGGGTGACCTCGCCCTCGAAGCGGGCGGCGAGTTCCTCGGGGGTGAGGTGGACCGGCTCCTCTTCGGTGGGGGTGTCGACGCCGAGTACGTCGGCGACGTCGCGGCCGTGTTCGAGGGCCTCCGCGAGCTCCGCGATGCCGTTGAGGGTGTGGCCGCGTTCCAGTAGTGCCGCGATCGTGCGCAGGCGGGCCAGGTGGTGGTCGTCGTACCAGGCGATGCGGCCCTCGCGGCGGGGTGGCCGGATCAGCTTGCGTTCGCGGTAGAAGCGCAGGGTGCGGACGGTGATGCCGGCCAGGCGGGCCAGCTCCTCCATGCGGTACTCGCGTCGTCCTCCGTCTTCTGCCACGCCGGAAGCCTATGTTGTACCGCCGGTAACTTTCCCGCGCAGGACCCCTACCCATCAGTACGGTCCTGCCCTACTCTCCCATTGCGCCAGTGTTCACTGGCAGAGTCGCGAGCGGATGCGTGGAGGCGGCATGGCCCAGCAGGAGCACGAGCATGTGCGGGTGGCGGTGGTCGGGTCCGGGTTCGGCGGGCTGGGAGCCGCCGTACGGCTGCGGCGCGAGGGTGTCACCGACTTCGTCGTCCTGGAGCGGGCCGACAGCGTCGGCGGCACCTGGCGGGACAACAGTTATCCCGGGTGCGCGTGCGATGTGCCGTCCCATCTGTATTCGTTCTCCTTCGCGCCCAACCCCGACTGGCCCCGCACCTTCTCCGGGCAGCGGCACATCCGCGCCTACCTGGAGCATGTCGCCGACGTCTTCCGGCTCCGGCCCCACATCCGCTTCAACTCCGAGGTCCAGCGCATGACCTGGAGCGGCGAGCGGCTCTGCTGGGACATCGAGACGAGCAGTGGCTCCCTCTCGGCGGACATCGTCGTCTCCGCCACCGGGCCGCTGTCCGAGCCCAAGACCCCGGACATCCCGGGGCTGGACTCCTTCCCCGGGAAGGTCTTCCACTCGGCCCGCTGGGACCACGACTACGACCTGCGCGGCAAGCGGGTCGCCATGGTCGGGACGGGCGCCTCCGCCATCCAGATCGTGCCGGCCATCCAGCCCCTCGCCGAGCGGCTCACCCTCTTCCAGCGCACCCCGCCGTGGGTGATGCCCCGCGTCGACCGGGCGATCAGCGGCGCGGAGCGCGCGCTGCACCGGGCCCTGCCCTTCACCGCCCAGGCCCGCCGTGGACTGCTGTGGGGCATACGGGAGTTGCAGGTCCAGGCCTTCACCAAGCACCCCAACGAACTGGGCCTGGTGGAGCAGTTGGCCAAACGCAACATGGCCCGTTCCATCAAGGACCCGGCCCTGCGCGCCAAGTTGACCCCCGACTACCGCATCGGCTGCAAGCGGATCCTGCTCTCCAGCGACTACTATCCGGCGCTCGCCCAGCCCAACGTCGACGTGGTCGCGAGCGGGCTGAGCGAGGTCCGCGGATCGACCCTCGTCGCCGCCGACGGCAGCGAGGCCGAGGTCGACGCGATCATCTTCGGGACCGGCTTCCACGTCACCGACATGCCCATCGCCGAACGGGTGGTGGGCACGGACGGGCGGACGCTCGCCGAGGCCTGGAAGACGGGCATGAACGCGCTGCGCGGAGCCTCGGCGGTCGGGTTCCCCAACTGGATGACCCTCATCGGGCCCAATACGGGGCTGGGGAACTCCTCGATGATCCTGATGATCGAGTCCCAGCTGAACTACCTGGCCGACTTCGTACGGCAGTTGAGCGTCCTGGGCGGTCGCGCCGCCCTCGACGCCCGGCCGGACGCCGTACAGGCCTGGAACGACAAGGTCCAGGAGCGCATGAAGCGCACCGTGTGGAACACCGGCGGCTGCACCAGCTGGTACCTGGACGCCAGCGGCCGCAACACCACCATCTGGCCGGGCACGACGACCGAGTTCCGGCGGGCGACGCGGCGGGTGGATCTGTCGGAGTACGACGTCCTGCGGGTGTCCGCGGAGAAGAAGGCCGAGGTGGACGCGTGAGCCGTCTGATGCACGTGGCCTCAGGCCCGTACGCCCCACCCGTCCCCGCCCGCGAGCTCACCGCCGTCTCCGCCGACGGCGCCCGGCTCCACGTCGAGCTGCACGGCCCCGAGAACGCCCCCGTCGTCGTCCTCGCCCACGGCTGGACCTGCTCCACCGCCTTCTGGGCGGCCCAGATACGCGAACTGGCCGTCGATCACCGGGTCATCGCCTACGACCAGCGTGGCCACGGGCGCAGCCCGGCGAGCCGCGCCTGCAGTACGGACGCGCTCGCGGACGACCTCGAAGCCGTACTGAAAGCGGCTCTCGCGCCGGGCGAGAAGGCCGTGCTCGCCGGCCACTCCATGGGCGGGATGACGGTCATGGCCGCCTCCACGCGGCCCGGGTTCCGGCGGCATGCGGCGGCGGTGCTGCTGTGCAGCACAGGGGCGTCGCGGCTGGTCGCCGAGTCGACGGTCGTACCGATGCGGGCCGGGCGGCTGCGGACCGCGCTGACCCGGCGGATCCTCGGCTCCCGTGCGCCCCTCGGACCGTTCACGCCGCTCGCCCGGCGGATCCTCAAGTACGCGACGATGGGCCCGGGTTCGAATCCGCACATGGTCGAGGCGTGCGCGCGGATCGTGCACGCGTGTCCGCGCAAGGTGCGGTACGCCTGGTCGCAGGTGCTCGACCTGCTCGATGTCGTCCACGGCGTAAGGGAGTTGACGGTCCCGACGGCCGTCGTCGTCGGTACGGCGGACCGGTTGACGCCGGTCGCGCACGCCCGCTCGCTGGTCGCCGCACTGCCCAACTGCGTCGGGATCACCGAACTGCCGGGCCTCGGCCATATGACGCCGATCGAGGCGCCGGAGCTGGTCACCGGGAAGATACGGGAACTCGTCACGACGTACGCACAGGTCAAGGAGGGCGCATGAGCAGGGTCAGCCTGGAGGGGCAGGTCGCGGTCGTCACCGGGGCCGCGCGCGGCGTCGGCGAACTGCTCGCCCGGAAGCTGTCCGCGCGCGGCGCGAAGCTCGCGCTGGTCGGCCTGGAGCCGGACGCGCTCAAGCAGGTCGCCGACCGGCTGCACGGCGACAGTGACCACTGGCACGCCGACGTCACCGACCACGAGGCGATGGCGCGGGTGGCGGGCGAAGTGAAGGAGCGGTTCGGGAAGGTCGACATCGTGGTCGCCAACGCGGGTGTGGCGACCGGCGGTCCCTTCGCCGACTCCGATCCGGACGCCTGGCGGCGGGTGATCGAGGTCAATCTGATCGGGTCGGCGGTGACGGCGCGTGCGTTCCTGCCGGTGCTGCGGGAGAGCCGCGGCTATCTGCTCCAGATCGCCTCGCTCGCGGCCATCACTCCGGCGCCGATGATGACCGCGTACTGCGCGTCCAAGTCGGGCGTCGAGGCGTACGCGCACAGCCTGCGGGCCGAAGTCGGGTACCAGGGCGTGAAGGTCGGGGTCGGGTATCTGTCGTGGACCGACACGGACATGGTGCGCGGGGCCGACCAGGACGATGTGATGCGGGAGTTGCGGCAGCGGTTGCCCTGGCCCGCCAACAAGACGTATCCGCTGGGTCCCGCGGTGGACCGGATCGTCGCCGGCATCGAGCGGCGGTCCAGCCATGTGTACGGGCAGTGGTGGCTGCGCGGGATGCAGGGCGTGCGGGGGTATCTGCCCGGGGTCATCGGGACCGTTGGGCAGCGGGAGATGAAGCGGTTCGCCCATCGGCTGGAGGGCATGCGGACGGGGCTGGTCGGTGCGGGCGGCTCCGCCGATGAGCAGGAGCGGGTTACGCGGCGTAACTGATCGACATGCGGAGCGTCACACCGCGTGTGAGGCTGGTCGAGCCCGATCCCCCTCACCCATTTCGGGAGTGAAACCACATGGGCATGAAGGACAAGTTCCAGGACCAGGCCGAGCAGTGGCAGCAGCAGGCCAAGGAGAAGGCTCAGCAGGGGCGCCAGCGGGAAGAGCATGGGCGCCAGCGCGAGGAGCGGGGGCAGGAGCAGGAGCCTCAGCGGAGTGGCCGGCCGCGTGATGAGGAGACGGAACGCCTCCGGCGGGAGGAAGAGGACCGGTTCAACCAGGACTACGACGCCTGACGCGTCGCGACTGGCAGTTGGGGTGCCCCGTGAGAGGGGCACCCCAACTTGCGTTCCGGCGCTCAGTCGAGGCCCCAGGCCTCCCGGAAACTCTTGGTCTGACACAGGGAGGCGCCGGGATCGAGGGAGATCGCGTGGCGGGCCGAGGCCAGTCGATCGAGGCACTTCCTGCCGGGCACCGCGTTGCGGGCCTCCCGCATCCGCGTGGAGATCCGGTCGGTGGCGAAGAAGTCGCACACGGTCGAGGTGAAGTACATGAATGCCTCGAGTTCTCTCCCCAGCCGGACGGCGCGCGGCTGCTGGGCCGTGTCCGGTGTGGCGCTCCGGGCGGACGTCCAACGGTGGAGCTCGTCGTGCCACCGGCTGAAGTGCGCTGCGGTCGTGCGCTCGTCGGGCTCGATGCCGTCCAGCACGTCGAGCAGGCCGAGGCCCGCCGCGTCCAGCGAGTCGCTGGTCACTGACTTCCGCACGGCCCGCAGACGGCCGCCGCATTCGCGCCTGAGCAGGTCGAGCATGGCGTTCTCGAGCTCTATCTCGGGTTTTCCGTTCCCGTGTTCCCGGAAGACGTCCCCGATGACGCCTCGGGCGCTGCGGTGCAGATCCCGGGGCAGACCGCCGGACAGGACGTAGCACAGCCCGATGAAGGGCTCTGTCCAGCCGAGGAGAAGACCGTAAAGGATCTTCCTCGCATCCGCCAGGCCCAGGCGGTCCATGGTGACCATGTCGTCGAAGGCGCTGTCGAACACATCACGGAAGGGCGCGCCCCGGCGCTCGAAGTTCCCGGCCGCGTCCTCCGAGACGGAGACGAGGAAGAAGCAGCCAGGAGCCTCGAAGATCCCTTTGATGTCATTGAGGAAGTCCTGCGCGGAGTCCCCGTCCTTGATCTTGTCGAGCTCATCGATGGCGATGACGACGTGGCACTCTTGCACGACCCTGACCAGGAAGTTCAGGAAGTCGGTGACGATCTCGGGGTAGGTACGGCGGCGCTCGGCCCATGCTGTGCCCTGTTTCACCCCCGCTTCCATGGCCAGCGGGAACCGGCGGTTGCCCCCGACCCTTCCGGCCATGGACCGCTCGCTGCTGAACGACTGCTGGTAACGGATGCGGCGCAACTCGTCGACGGCGGCCTCGACCAGGCTCGCCGAGCAGGCGGCGTGCGAGAGGAGGAGACCGACCGAGCTCTCCGACAGGGACCGGCGCAGGACGAGCGGGCCGGCGGTGACCGAGAGCACCGACAGTCCGGCCGCGCCCGTCACCGCGCCGAGCAGGAACGTCCAGGTCCCGTCCCACGAGGGAGCGAGGACGAACAGTGCGGCCCCCGCCGCCGCGACGGGCAGAAACAGACGGGAGGCGAGGTACAACCGCCGGACGCTGGGGCCCTGCCACGCAGCGAACTCCACGGACGAGGCCCGAGGCTGGGCCACCACGTCGATCAGGAGAGCGAAAGTGACGGCCATGAGATACCCGAGCAGTCCGGCCGCGACCGCGCTCGCGGAAACCCCGCCCCATACCTGGAGGTCAGTCGGGACCGGTGGGACCGCGAAGGCGTGAACCAGAAGAGCCGTCGCTGCGACGAGGAACACCGAACCCACGAACGTCATGCCGATATGGGCAACGAGAGGTATGCGGATCCTCGACTCCTCACTGTTCGGGGCATCGAGGGCCCGGTCCCCGTCGGAACCGATGATCTTGCGGCAGAGTGTGGCGTGCAGGTGCAGCACGAACTCTTCCCGGTCGTACTGGACGGGCGCCGACACCTGCGCCCCCAATGCCTGCTTTTCCTCGGGACCGTCTTTGTCCCGGACGCCGTCGAGTTTGGTGAAGAACTCGATGAGTGTCGTCTTTCCGACCCCGCGCGGACCCGAGATGCCGAAACTGCCCCCCTGCCGTTGCCGCATCATGACGTCGAGTTGGTCGTACGCGGGTGTCCGGACGACTTTCTCGCGAGTGAGCCGTTCGCGCAGTCCTTCCGCCGAACGTACTCGCATACGCGTGTTGTACTGCTGTGCCAGTTCGGAGTTGAGATCGGTCAGGACAAAGCTCTGAACGGTCAGTTCGATGGTTTGCGACAGTTCGTGGACGGCCGCTTCCCACTGTCCCTCCAGGGCCCTGAACCCGAGTTGACTGCGCGCCGGTGGCACCAGTTGCGCGAATCTCCGCCTCGCCATCTCGTCGATCTGGTGCCGAACCTCTTTGAGCCCGGCGAGTTCGATCTCCAGGTCGGCGCGGAAATCCTCGGACGCGCTTGCGGCCGAAGGTGGCGTCACGGCTCGCAGGACCGCCTTGAAGTGCCTTTCCACCCCTGAGGCCAGGACGGACTCGGCTGTCGCCCGATACTCGCGGGCGTTCGCCAGGAGTACCTCGTAGGGCTGGGTCGTACGACCGGCCGATCCGCTCAGCGCGTCCCGGATGGCGCGTTGGGCGGAACGCAGACCCGCCGAGGCGGAGACGAGATTCGTGAGGAATTCGTCCGAGGTGATCAGTTCTTCGTTCAGCCGGTCGCCGAGCGTGCGGGCCCGGTTCAGCGGGTCCGCGATGTTGTGCAGGATGTTCCTCCGGTGCTCTTTGACCTTGGCTGCGAGATCGATAGGGTTTTGCAGCTCGGCGATGGTGGATTTGATCTCGGGATTCCCGATCACCGTCGAGATCGCATCGTCCAGCAGCTTCGAATCGTCTATTTCGAACGGGCTTTCTCCCCGGTTGTACAGGCCGGAAGAATTCATCAACAGCCTCCCCCGTGTTTCGGCTGAAGAGCAACGATCCCGTCGAGGTGATGCGCCGTCAATACGCCGTTCTCCGCATGTCAATCCACCGTGCGCGGCGGCAACTTGGGCCGAGAGCGGTCCGGTACGTGTGAGTAGTCCGGCGGCGTTGCCGGAGGCGACGTCTGGAGCAGGTCCAGGGCCAGTTTCACCGCGTCGTCCAGCTGGGCGTGTCTGCCCTCTGCCCAGTCCAGTGGTGTGCGGAGGATTTCCAAGTCGGGGGTGACGCCGTGGTTTTCGATGGACCAGCCGTAGGCGTCGAACCAGGCCGCGTTCATGGGGACCGTGATGACCGTGCCGTCGCCGAGGCGGTGGCGGCCGGTCATGCCGACTACTCCGCCCCAGGTGCGTTGGCCGACCACCGGGCCCAGCTTGAGGAGCTTGAAGGCTGCCGTGATCATGTCGCCGTCCGAAGAAGTCGCCTCGTCGGCCAGGGCGACTACCGGGCCTCTTGGGGCGTTCGAGGCGTACGACACCGGCTGGGCGTTTCTCGTCAGGTCCCAGCCGAGGATGGTGCGGGTGAGTTTTTCGACGACGAGTTCGCTGATGTGGCCGCCGGCGTTGCCGCGGACGTCGACGATGAGGGCCGGCCGGGAGACCTCCATGCGCAGGTCGCGGTTGAACTGGGCCCAGCCGGAGCCGCCCATGTCGGGGATGTGGAGGTAGCCGCAGCGGCCGCCGCTCAACTCGCGTACGACTGCGCGGCGTTTGGCCACCCAGTCCTGATAGCGCAGGGGGCGTTCGTCGATCAGGGGGACCACGGCGACCCTGCGGGAGCGGCCTTCGCCCTCCGCCGGGGTGAACGTCAGCTCCACCGTCGTACCGCCTGCTCCCGCCAACAAGGGATAAGGGCCTGTGTCGGGGGCGACCGGGCGGCCGTCCACGTGGGTCAGGACCGCGCCCTCGCGGATCCCGGTGCCGGCGAGGGGGGAGCGGGCCTTGGAGTCGGACGACTCGCCGGGCAGGATGCGCTTGACCGTCCAGCCGCCGTCCCTGCGGACGAAGTTGGCGCCGAGGAGGCCCTGCCAGCGCTGGTAGTGCGGGGGGCCTTCGTTGCGGCGGGCCGCGGAGACGTAGGCGTGGGAGGTGCCCAGTTCACCGAGTACCTCGCGGAGCAGGTCCGCGAACTCGTCGGGGGAGGCCACTCGTTCGAGCAAGGGGCGGTACTGGTCCAGCACCGCGTCCCAGTCGATGCCGCACATGCCGGGTTCCCAGAAGTAGGCGCGGATCAGGCGGCCCGCCTCCTCGTACGACTGGTTCCACTCGGCGGCCGGGTCGACCTCGTGCAGGATGCGGCGGAGGTCGATCCAGACGGTCGTATCGCTGTCTCCTGATTCGGTGGAGGGGACGGCTCGCAGGTCGCCCTCGTCGACGACGACCAGGCGGGTGCCGTCGCCGCTCACCGCGAACCAGTCCAGGTGCTCGACCAGTTCGGACTTCTTCGCCTTGGTGATGTTGAAGTATTCGAGGGTGGGGCGGCCGGTCGTGTCGTCGGGATTGGCGAACGTCTCGCCCAGCGCGCCCGAGATAGGCCAGCGCAGCCAGACCAGTCCGCCGCCGGACACCGGGTACAGCGCCGAGTACTTGGAGGCGGCGACCGGGAAGGGGGTGACTCGGCTTTCCAGGCCTTCCACTTCGACCGTCACCGCGCCGTCGCCGCCCTCGTCGTCCTCCACCGGGTCCAGGCCGCCCGCCGCCGGGCGGCCCTCGGGGTTCAGGGCGAAGGGGGAGGGGGTCGCGGAGGACAACGGGACCAGGTAGGGGCGGCAGCCGAGGGGGAAGGAGAGGTCGCCGGTGTGGACGTCGTACACCGGGTCGAAGCCTCGCCAGGAGAGGAAGGACAAATAGCGGCCGTCTCGCGTGAAGACCGGGTTCTCGTCCTCGAAGCGGCCGTTCGTCACGTCGACGATGAAACGGTCCTTGATCCTCGCCATCTTGATCTGGCGGAGCGAGCGGCCGATACCCGGGTGCGACCAGGTCAGCCAGGCGCCGTCGGGGGAGAACGCCAGGTCCCGTACCGGGCCGTTGATCGAGCTGATCAGCTCGGTGACCTCGCCGTTGGAGTCCTCCGTCGCATCGATGAGCAGGAGGCGTCCGTCGTGCGAGGCCATCGCCAGGCGCTCGCCCTGGGGGTCGGAGACCAACTCCAGGACGCGGCCCAGTTCGCCGGAGGCGAGGCGGCGGGGTGCGCGGTCGCCCGTCGCTCGCGGCAGGTACGCGATCTCGACGGCGTCCTCGCCCCCCGCGTCCGTGACGTACGCGACCTGGCCGACCTTGCCGAGCATCTCCGGGAGCCGGACCCGTACGCCCGGAGTGTCGGTGATCGTACGGGCCGGGCCGTCGCGGTGGGTCAGCCAGTACAGACTTCCTCGTACGATCACCGCGCTCGCGCGGCCCGTCTCGTCGACGGAGATGCCGTCCACGTGCTGGGCGGCGGGCACCTGATACCGGCGGCGGCCCGCGCGGGGGCCGCTCAGGCGTACGTCGAGCTTGCGCGGCTTCGAGTCGGCGGTCAGGTCGTCGACGATCCACAGGTCGCCCGCGCACTGGTAGACGACGCGTGTGCCGTCGCTCGCGGCGTGCCGGGCGTAGAAGGCGTCGTGGTCGGTGTGGCGGCGCAGGCCGGAGCCGTCGTAGGCGCACGAGTAGAGGTTGCCGACGCCCTCGTGGTCGGAGAGGAACGCGATGCGGCCGCCGACGAACAGGGGGGATTCGAGGTGGCCGCCGAGGTCGGCGAGGAGCCGGTCGCCGTGCAGCCAGAGGCGGCCCATGGCGCCGCCGCGGTAGCGCTTCCAGGCGGCCGGTTCGTGGGGCGGGGTGCCGGTGAGGAGCAGGGTCTTGCGCTCGCCGTCGAGGTCGGCGACCTGGATGTCGGAGACCGGGCCCCAGGGGAGCTTGCGGCCGGGGTCGCCGTCGGGGGTCACCTTGTAGGCCCAGGTGAAGTAGGAGAAGGGCTCGCCGTGGGAGGCGACGGCGAGGATGTCGCCGTCCGGGGTCCAGCCGCACACCCGGGTGTCCGCGCTGCCCCAGTACGTCAGCTGCCGTCCGGCGCCACCGTCCACCGGCACCACATGGAGCTCCGGGACCAGGCTGCGCCAGCTCGTGTACGCGATATGGCGGCCGTCGGGCGAGAAGCGGGGGTGGCCGGCCTTGGTGCGGTCGACGGTGAGCCGCCAGGCTCGGCCCGGTCCGTCGAGGGGGGCCAGCCACAGATCGTCCTCGGTCACGAAGCACAGGAGGTCGCCGCTGAGGTGCGGCAGGCGCAGATAGCTCACCTCCCCATGCTTTTCCCGTCGATGGGCCCGGGCAACTTATGCGGAACGAACACACGTGAGGCAGCACACGTACGAAACGGTTTCGTTTCGCGGGAGTCTGCGCTACATTCGTGACGTACGAAACAGTGTCGTTCGAAGCAGCGTCGTTGAAGCCGGGTCGCTCCGGCGAGGAGCAGGAGAAGGTGAGTGGGATGGCTGAGGCCGCAACGGTGCGTCGCAGTCGGATCACGCCCGAGCGCGAGGCCGAGCTGTACGAGGCCGTGCTCGACCTGCTCCGCGAAGTCGGCTACGACGCCCTCACCATGGACGCCGTGGCCGCCCGCACCCGGTCCAGCAAGGCCACCCTCTACCGCCAGTGGGGCGGCAAGCCCGAGCTGGTCGTGAAGGCCGTGCGGCACAGCAAGCCCGGTCCGTTCGAAGGCGTCGACACCGGCACGCTCCGGGGCGATCTGCACGCCCACATGGAGCAGACGGACGACTGCGAGATGGAGCAGAACGCCGGGCTCATGCGAGGCCTGGCGATGGCGGTGCACAACAACCCCGACCTCCTGCGCGAGTTCCGCGAAAAGCTCGTCGAGCCGGAAATGGCGGAGTTCGATCGTGTGCTGCAACGGGCCGTCGACCGGGGTGAGATCCGGGCGGACAACCCGGCGCTGGGCTATGTGACGCACATGATGGTCGGTGCGTTCGTCGCCCGGGGCCTGATCGAGGACCGGCCGCCGACCCGGGCCTTCCTCACCTCGTACATCGATGCCGTGGTCCTCCCCGCCCTCGGCGTATCCGCGAACCGGTGATTCCCCACAACCGGTGATTCCCCACAACCGGTGATTCCCCACAACCGGTGATTCTCCACAACCGGTAATTCCCCACAGCAGCCTCACCTGACGTAACCGCTCACGTCGTCGGGCCGATCACGCCTGCCACCCATCGGGCTGATCACCCCTGCCCTGTTACACCCACGACCTGACCGGGAGTACGCCCTCGTGGCAACGTTTCTCTACAAACTCGGCCGGCTCGCCTTCAGGCGACGCCACTTCGTCGCCCTGATATGGGTGGCGCTGCTGACGCTCGCGGGTGTGGGCGCGGCCAGCGCCCCCGCGGCGGGTTCCGCCTCCTTCTCGATCCCCGGCACCGAGGCCCAGAAGGCCTTCGACCTGCTGGAGGAGCGCTTCCCCGGCATGAGCGCCGACGGCGCGACCGCGCGGGTCGTCTTCCAGGCGCCCGACGGGGAGAAGATGACCGACGCCGCCAACAAGGCGACCGTCGAGAAGACCGTCCAGGACCTGTCCGACGGCTCCGAGGTCACCTCCGTCGCCGACCCGTTCAAGGCGAACGCGGTCAGCAAGGACGGAACGGTCGCGTATGCGGCGGTGTCGTACGACGTCTCCGGCATGGAACTGAAGGACGCCTCCAAGGAGGCGCTGGAGGACGCCGCGCAGGACGCGCGGGATGCCGGACTGACCGTCGAGATCGGCGGTGACGCGCTCCAGGCGACGCCCGAGACCGGCTCCACCTAGATCATCGGTATCGCCGTCGCCGCGGTCGTCCTTGTCATCACCCTGGGTTCCCTGGTCGCGGCCGGACTGCCGCTGCTGACGGCGCTCATCGGCGTGGGCATCGGCGTCTCGGGCATCACGGCTCTGGCCAACGCCCTCGACCTCGGCGACACCACGGCCACGCTGGCCACGATGATCGGCCTCGCGGTCGGCATCGACTACGCGCTGTTCATCGTCTCCCGCTACCGGGCCGAACTCGCCGAGGGCCGGGACCGAGAGGAAGCCGTCGGCCGGGCCGTCGGTACGGCGGGCTCCGCGGTCGTCTTCGCGGGCCTCACGGTCGTGATCGCGCTGGCCGGACTCGCGGTCGTCAACATCCCGATGCTGACGAAGATGGGCTTCGCGGCGGCGGCCACGGTCGTCATCGCCGTACTGATCGCCCTGACGATGATCCCGGCGCTGCTCGGGTACGCGGGCCGCAAGGTGCAGCCGGCGGGGGAGAAGAGCAAGCTGTTCGGCCGCCGGAAGTCCGCGGCGGCGCAGACCAAGCCGAACATGGGCACGCGCTGGGCGAGCTTCGTCGTACGCCGTCCCGTCGCCGTCCTCCTCTTCGGCGTCATCGGTCTCGGAGCCGCCGCGGTTCCGGTCGCCTCGCTGGAGCTGGGCCTTCCCGACGACGGCTCGCAGCCCACGTCCACGACACAGCGACGGGCGTACGACACCCTCTCCGACGGCTTCGGGCCCGGCTTCAACGGGCCGCTGATGATCGCCGGTGACGCGAAGGGCAGCGACGATCCGAAGGCGGTCGCGCAGACCACGATCGATGACATCAAGGGCCTGGACGGTGTCGTATCCGTCAGCCCGGCGGCGTTCAACAAGGCCGGGGACACCTTCACCATCACCGTGATCCCCGACTCCAAGCCCTCCTCGACACAGACCGAGGACCTCGTCCACTCCATCCGTGACGAGGGCGCGCAGATCAAGTCCGACACGGACGCG
The DNA here is from genome assembly GCF_052245395.1 of Streptomyces sp. 4N124. Lineage (NCBI taxonomy): Bacteria > Bacillati > Actinomycetota > Actinomycetes > Kitasatosporales > Streptomycetaceae > Streptomyces > Streptomyces sp. 4N124. Next base: position 35,580 of record NZ_JBQQBS010000037.1, on the reverse strand, counting down.
GACGTGCTGGTCACCGGCACCACCGCGATGAACATCGACTTCTCGCAGAAGATGAACGACGCGCTGGTCCCGTATCTGGCGCTGGTGGTGGGGCTGGCGTTCCTGCTGCTGATCGCGGTCTTCCGCTCGATCCTGGTCCCGCTGAAGGCGGCCCTCGGCTTCCTGCTGAGCGTGCTGGCGGCGCTGGGTGCCGTGGTCGCGGTCTTCCAGTGGGGCTGGCTGGCCGGCCTCATGGGTGTCGAGGAGACCGGCCCGATCATGTCGATGATGCCGATCTTCATGGTCGGCGTGGTCTTCGGCCTGGCGATGGACTACGAGGTGTTCCTCGTGACCCGGATGCGCGAGGCGTACGTCCACGGCGAGAAGCCGAGCCAAGCGGTCGTCACGGGCTTCAGGCACGGCGCCCGGGTAGTGACCGCCGCCGCGGTGATCATGATGGCGGTCTTCGGCGGCTTCATCGGCTCGAGCGAGTCCATGATCAAGATGATCGGCTTCGGCCTCGCGATCGCGGTCTTCTTCGACGCGTTCGTGGTGCGGATGGCGATCGTCCCGGCGGTGCTGGCACTGCTCGGCCACAAGGCCTGGTGGCTGCCGAAGTGGCTGGACCGAGCGCTGCCCAACGTGGATGTCGAGGGCGAGGGCCTGAGGACCGCGGAGGACCGCAAGAACGCGGATCCGGACGAGGAACGGGAGCTGGTACGCGTCTGAGGTACCGGATTCCGTAGGACCGGCCGGTGAGGGCTCCGTGGGGACGGCGGCCTTCACCGGCCTTCTGCTGCCTCCGTGCCGCGCCCGAGATACGTGACCGGCCCCGGATCGGGCACCGCGATCTCATGGAAGCCGAGACGACGGTAAAAGGCTCTCGCGGGCGTGTTGGCGGTCAGCATCGACAGATGCACGGCCGGCACACCCCTGCTGTGCAGCGCCCGCAGGAACGCCCGCATCAACTCCCGTCCGTAGCCGCGTCCTTGCCACTCCGGGAGCAGGTCGATGTGCAGATGGGCGGGGTAGTCGGCGACCTCGGGCAGCAGCAGCCGCTCGGGACGGCGCAGCAGCGCGACGATCTCGTCATCGAGCGTGCGCGGCGGATCGCTGGGCTCCGGATACCGGTCCGCCACCCTCGGCAGCCACTTCGCCCGGAAGCCCTCGACGAAGCGTGGGGTGTCCGCGGTCCCCAGGATGTAACCGACGGCCTGCCCCTGCCCGTCGTCCAGTACGAACGCCAGCTCCGGTTCCAGATGGACGTAGGGCTGCGCGAAGATCACCGGGAAGATGCCGGGGTCGGCGTAGTGGGGGCGGCTGTCCTGGCCGACGTGGGCGGTGCGAACACAGATGTCGTCGAGGCGTTCGCGATCGGCGGGGCGATAGGGGCGTACGGCGGCGGGTGTGACGTCATGGGTCCCGGCGGGCGTCGAGGTCATCACCGCATGCTGCCCGTCCGGGACCGACCCCGCCCCCACAATGCGGTTTTCGTGACGCAGGTCAGGCGCTGACGAGGGGCCGGACGTATGTTGGCCGTATGGACCCTGTAAGCGGAAAGCACCACATCGGCTCGGACACAGGGCAGCTACGGATCAAGACCAGCCGCGCCGGGCTGGGCCGCAAGGCCGGCCATGACCTGACGATCGAGGTCACCCGCTGGTCCGGGGATGTCACGGTCGATGTCGCCGATCCGGGCAAGTCGTCCGTGGTCACCTCGATCGAGGTCGACTCCCTGGAGGTCCGGGAGGGAGTCGGAGGCCTGAAGCCGCTCACGGACGACGACCGAGCGGACATCGAGCGGACGATCAGAGAGAAGATCCTCAGGACTGCGGAGCATCCGCGCATCACCTTCACGTCGACCGAGATCGCAGGCACCCCGCACGCCTTCACCGTGACCGGCGATCTCACGATCATGGGCACGACCCATCCGATCACCCTTGAGGCGCGCCTGGACGCCGAGGGGGGTGTGCACGGCGCCGCCACCGTCGTACAGAGCACCTGGGGCATCAAGCCGTACAAGGCGTTCGCCGGCGCCCTGCGACTCACGGACGAGGTCCGCATCGAGTTCGACCTCGCCCCCCTGACCGACACGGCGGTACTGGGATAGCCCGACCCGCCACTCCCGGCCCGCCGGAAAGCAGCAATTGGAACGTTCGGGCCATCCCTGAGCCAGGACCCCTCGGTCGGCAGCACAGAGGCTGGCCCAAATCTGCCAATTACCGGCTCTGGCAGGGCCCGCGAGGCCCATATGCCTCGCGGGGTACGACCGCGCACCACCCACCGCCCCGCAAGCCGCTGAGCCGACCCGGCGTGCAGGCGAGGCGCGGCCGCGCCGCTCATCCCGGCCGGCATCCCAGCTCACCTGGCCGCGAACATGCGTCGGCCACCCACCTCTCCGGGCCGCTCGTTCGCTTCTCACTCGTGCTGGAGTGAGCCGAGTCAAGGGTGGAGCGAAGCGGAATCGGCGTAGCCGACGCGTAGCGCAGCGGAGCGCCCTTTACTCGGGTCGCGGAAGCACGACACTGCCAAAGAAGCGGGCGGCCCCGACGGTCACCGGAATTCGCCCTCGCCAGATTCCGGCCGCCGCCCCCGCGTGCTGATCAGCGGATAGGAGTTGATCACAAACCCCGGGTTCTTCAGCAACGCGTAGAACCGCCGCAGCTCCCCCTCCGTAACGCCATCCCCCCGAAGCCCCACCTCCGCCTGCTCCATATTCACCTGATTCTTGCGATTCCTCCCCGGCGTTCACGCCGGGGAGGAATCGCATCTCGAACCGGTGACGCGGAGCGTCACCGCGTCCCATGGCCGGGCACGGAGTGCCCACATGCTGTTCGGCGGAGCCGGGGAATTCGCACACGCGTCCTGGATGGTCGCGCGGATGGGTGGAGATGTGCGAAATCCGCCCGGGTGTGCGAGGTGCTACCTAGGTTTGGGCTCGTGAAGCTGGTGGTGCAGGTGAAGCTGTTGCCGTCGCCGGAGCAGGCGGCGGCGCTGGAGGCGACCTTGCGTGCCTGCAACCGGGCCGCCGACCACGTCTCCCGGACCGCCTTCCAATCGGGCATCAAGGACCGCAACGGGCTTCAGAAACTGGTCTACGCGGACATCAAGGCCGCCTTCGGGCTGTCGGCGCAGCCCGCGGTGCGGGTGGTGAAGAAGGTCGTGGACGCCTACGGTGCGCTCGCAGCGAGCCTGCAAGCCGGGCGGCTGGGCGGCCCCGAGTCGAAGCGGTACCGCAAGGCGGTCGGCTCGCCGGTCACTTTCCGGCCCGAGGCGGCGCAGCCGTTCGACGACCGGTGCTTGTCCTGGCAGACGGACGCGCGGACGGTGTCGATCTGGACGGTGGACGGGCGGCTGCGCGGCATCCGCTACACCGGCTCGTCGGACCAGCTCAAGACGCTGGCCGAGTACCGCAAGGGCGAGTCCGATCTGGTCCAGCGGGGCGGGAAGTGGTTTTTGATCGCGACCTGCGACATTCCCGATCCCGACGTGTATGAGCCGACCGACTGGATCGGTGTCGACCGCGGCATCGTCAACCTCGCCACCACCAGCGACGGCACCAACTACCAGGGCCGTCGCCTGAACCGCTACCGGCGCTGGCAGGCCCGCAAACGCGCCGAACTCCAGGCAAAGCAAAGCCGTTCGGCCACCCGCCGCCTGGCCCGCCGGGCGAAGAAGGAGCAGCGCCATGCCACCCATGTGAACCACCGGATCTCGAAGGAGATCGTGTCCGTCGCGCAACGCACCTGTCGCGGGATTGCCGTCGAGCAGCTCGACGGGATCCGGGACCGGGCACGGCTTCGCCGCGACCAGCGGGGCACCTTGTCTTCCTGGCCGTTCCACCAGCTCGGACAGCACCTGGCCTACAAGGTCCGCCGGGCCGGGGTGCCGTTTGTGGAGGTGGATCCGGCCCATACCTCGCAGCGCTGCCCGCGCTGCGGGCACACCGCGCGGGCCAACCGGCCCGACCGGGACCGTTTCTCCTGTCGTCGGTGCGGTCTCGCTGGGCCTGCCGATCACGTCGCCGGGGTCAACGTGCGCAACCGCGCGCGCTCGGCGTGGGTGTTCGTCCCCGCACCCGTCCCCGCACCAGCCTGAACAGGCCGGATTGTGGGGAGATGCGACCCGTGACCGTCCTGTCGTAGGGGGCAGCCGGGAGCGCGACAAGGTGTGAACGACCGAGTACACAAGCTCGGCCGTTCACGGCCGAGAAGGTGACGCGGTGCAGGTCGATCTACGTGCCGCCGCCCGCCCAGGATTCCGCGTACGTCGTAGCCGTGACGTCCGTGAGCCCCGCCCGTGTCATCGCCGAAGGCACCCGGCGCCCCCACGCCACCTCGGCGCCCGCCTTCTCCAACTGGGCCAGCAGCGCGGCCTGGACGTGGGTGAACAGGGCGATGGAATCGTCATCCGGGGTCGCGAGGACGGGGATCCAGGTGCAGTCGAACTCCTCCAGCAGGAGCCACCCGCCCGGCCGCAGGGCTGACACGAGCCGTTCCAATACGGCGATCCGCTCCGGCAGGTGCAGCAGGACCAGCCGGGCGTGGATCAGGTCGTAGTCGCCGCCCGGCAACGGGTCGTTGACGATGTCGTGGCGCAGCAGGCGTACCTGCGGTGGCCGGGGCCGGGACTCGGCCCAGCGGGGGTTGAGGTCGGTCACCGTGACCTCCCCCTCCGGACCTACCCGGTCCCCCATCCACGCCCCCAACGAGCCGCCGCCCCCGCCGACTTCCAGGCATCGGAAGCCGGTGGCCAGGCCGGTCTGTTCCAACTGGCGGCGGGAGACGGGGTCGTAGCACGACTCCAGGGTCGAGAAGCGGTCGGGTGTACGGGCGTCGGTGTTGTCGAACAGGTAGCGGGACATGGGTTTCTCCCTCGGCGGGATCTGCGGGCTCTGCGCGGGGCGCGGTGACACCGATGAAAACGAACGCGAAGAGCAAGGGTGCTGTGAGTTAGCGTGCCGTTCATGACGACCTCCGCCACCGAATCCTCCGGAGCCCACCCCCGATTCGCCGAAGCACTCCAACAGCTGGGACTCGGCGAACTCCACAGCCGCATCCGCCGGTTCCCGGACGCCACCCGCACCGCCGCCGAGGCCGCCGCCGCGATCGGCTGCGAGCTGAGCCAGATCTGCAAGTCGCTGATCTTCGCGGCGGACGGCGTACCGGTACTGGTGCTGATGGACGGGGCCTCACGGGTCGACGTGGAGCTGGTGCGGCGGGAACTCGGAGCCGAGAAGGTGACGCGCGCGAAGGCGGACGTCGTACGGGAGACGACCGGGTACGCGATCGGAGGCGTGCCGCCCTTCGGGCACCGCACGAAGACCCGGGTCCTCGCCGACGGTTCCCTGCTCGACCACGACCTCGTGTGGGCCGCCGCCGGAACCCCGCACACCGTCTTCCCCATGGACCCCAAGACGCTGATCGCCCACGCCGGCGCCACCCTCGTGGACGTACGCGAGCACACCGCGTGACTGCTCTGAACCGCCAACTCCCTGGAGGCCGTGGGTACCCGGGCCCGCCCGCCCGGGGCACCGGGCGGGCGGGGCAGCTTGCGTTCAGGCCGTGCCGCCGAAGCGACCCGGAATCCGATCAGCGGGCGCGGACCGGGGCCTCAGCCGTGGCGTTGGAGTGTGATCCGGCAGAGGCGGGCTTGGCGTGCTTCCCGGTGGAAGCGGACGCCACCGCGGTAGCCGGGTGCGTCTCCTCCGCGTCGGTGGAGGCGGTCGCCGGGCCTGTTGCGGCGTGGGCGGAGATGCCCCCGCCGAGAGCCAGCGCAGCGCCCGCAGCAGAGATGCCCAAAGCGGTGCGAACCCGGCTCGGACGGAGGCTGCGGGCGGTGGCGTGACGTGCTGACATTGCTGTTCCTCGAATCATCGTTGGCTGTCGATCGGCTGACCGTCCGTCATGGGCGGCTTCCCTGCGGCGGTCCTGGGTCAGGCGTGCGCGTCCGGGCCGCCGCCTATTCCCGGCACGCTGCACGTCGGGACCTTCGTCACCAGCCGGGAGGACACCGCCCGGGTGGTGCCGTCGTCCCTGGACTCCGCCACGAGGAGCAACGTCTCGCCGTCATGGATCAGGTCCGGATGGATGTGGCCCATCCAGGGGGCTTCGGAGTCGCTGAACGTCATCGGGTAGCGCTCGTGGGAGCCGGGAGCCTCGGGCGGCGCGCCCGTGGCGCAGCGGTCGTCTCCCTCGAGGACGGCCGCCCGCACGCCCATCTTGTTCAGCTGCTTCTGGAGGCCGGGCGCGCCCTCGGCACGATTCAGTTCCACGATCAGCGAACCGTCGTCCTGCCGGGTCACGGCGTACGCGGGCGAGCTGCCCGAGCCGGTCAGCGTCGGCACGACCACAGCCGCCGCGACGGCGGCCGTCGCCACCGCCGCGACCGTGAACGGGATGCGCCGACGACGGGCCGGGGCCCGGGTGCCCGGAACGGGGGCCGGGGCCGTGGCCATGGCCGACAGCTCCGACGCCAGGCGCTGCTTGAATCCGGTGGGCGTGTTCATGAGACAACCTCCAAGCTGTGTTCTGCGCGGTCGGTGACGGACGGACGTTCGGCGCGCAGCGCGCGCTTCGCGCGGTGCAGGCGAACCCGCACCGTCGCCTGGTTGAGCCCGAGGACCTGGGCGGCCTCGCGCGGGGTGAGGCCGTCGACGGCCACCAGATCGAGGACCTCGCGCAGCGGCTCGCTCAGCGCGCTGTGCCGCTCGGCCAGCGCACGCGCCGCCCGTTCCGCGTCGATCCGCTCCTCCAGTACGGCGATGTCCTCCTCGTCCAGCAGCCGGCGTCCGTTCAGCCGGGCCACCGCGTGCTGCTCGCGGACGTTGCCCCGGTAATGGGAGAACAGGACGTTCCGGGCGATGCCCTTCAACCAGGCGGCGGGCGCCCCGCGCTCAGGGTCGTATTGACCGGCGGCCTCCAGTGCGGCGACGAAGATGTCCGCGGTGAGGTCCGCGGCCACCTGCGGGCACGACGTGCGCCGGGCCACGAACCCGAGGACAGCGTCGAAGTTCTCCTCGTAGAACACCGCGAATCCGGCGGCGTCCGGCCGGGGCGGCGCGGCCCGGCTCGCGCGTTGTCCGGGCACTGCCGCCCATTCAGGTATTAAGGGCACCCGTTCCTCCAAGGCGGTCGGTGGTCCCTTCACCCGCTGATTAGCCGGACGGCGGTCAACCGTTTCATCGGCGCCCGGCCGAGGTTCGAGCGCCCTCCCAACTCGTCTGTCAGGCGTCACACTTCGCCACGGCGACGGCGCCGGACAACCAGGGGAGAACGCCGGGGCCCTGGGTGCGCGTCCGCCCGCAGACGATGCACACGCCGGATACGGCGAGGCCCGGCAGCATACGGATGCGGCCGGGCCGGAGGCGGTGGCTGATCAGGCTTCGGAACAGAGTGTGTTGCGCAGCCCGATGTTGAGGTGACGTGCGTCGTCCTCGGTCAGCATGACGCCGTCGTAGGAGAACAGTTCCATTGCACTGTTGACCGTGTCCGAGACACCGCCATCGAGATTCACACACTGGTAGCGCGCCTTTTCGATGGCCTTGTCCTCGTCTTGGACGAGCTTGGGATTGACGTCCTTCATGGCCGCGATGACGGCGGTTCTCTTGTCGCCGGTGGGCTCGGGGAGGGCGACCTTGTCGGCCTCGGAGGTGCCACTGCTGTCCGCGGTGTTCGGAGCCGCAGGTGCGCTGCTCGGAGCGGTGTCGGCCTTGCTGTCGGTGCCGTTGTCGCTGCTGCAGCCGACAAGGCTGACGGCGAGTACGGCGGTGACGGCTGCGGTGGTGGCACGGATACGCATGATTCCCCCAGGATGTTGTACGTCCGGGGACATCCTGCGTAGGCGAGGTGCTGGGGGCCAGAGTGGTCACACGACTGTGACAAGACAAAGCCCAGGTCGGGACTCCGCCCGCCTCGTCGCGCGCCATGAGTGCGTGCTGAGATCTGCCGTGCGTGTTGAGATCTGCCCTTTCGCTGGGGTCAGTTGACGCCGTTCTCAGCCCAGCGTGAGCCATCGGATGCCCAGGCGGCTGACGTCCAATGCTTCCTCCCTGGTGATCGGCTCGCGCCCCGTCGCCTTGCGCAGAAAGCGAAGCTGACTCCACCCCAGCTTCTCCAGCGCAGCTGCCCCGTCCGGGCCGAGCAGAAGGTCTTGCACCAAATCGGCGGCCTGGGAAGTCAGCCACGGCTCGCGCCCCAGGGCGTCGGCCAGGTCCAGGCCGTGCACGGCGACCTCGACCACGCGCGTCAGCAGGAACTCCGACAGGAACATCGGATCCCCGTGCCGGGTGCGAACCACACGCCCTTCGGGCTCGGCCCGGCACAGTCGGTCCACCTGTTGCCACGTGGCGTTGAAGTCGTCGGCAAGCGCGGCACCGCTGAGCTGTGCGGCCGCATGACCTTGGGCCAGAGCGATCCGAGCCGCGTTGGTGTCCGGAGCGAAACGGTCGTCGGGCCGGTAGTACTCCACTGCCGAGACCTCGGCACGAGTCGGCGCCGGCGCGGCCAGCATGCCCGGCAGCCAGGCAATCACCACCCGGACATGCGCCAGCAGATCGCTCACCGTCCACGGCGCACACCGCGTCGGCAGACGCCACTCGGCCGCCGAGACCCCGGTCATCGCCCGCGCGAGCTGCCCCGCCTCAAGACGAAACGCTTCAACTACCCGCCCCTGATCCATGCCGATCAAGCTACTTGAGCGGAACTGGTGCAGCAGGTCAATGCGCTCTGAGTCCTCGGCACGGCCGAGGTGTGTGTCTGGCGCACGCCGAGGTTGGGCACCACTAGCCGTGCGCTGGTTGATCACGCGCGATCTGCTGCCTCAGAGCGCAACACAGCGGGAAGGGTCGCTCCGGCCACACCTCGGCGCCGCACCCCTGGCCGCTGGAGTCGCGACAGACCTCGCCGCGAACCGTGAGATCGCCAGTGAAGAGCGGGAGGTGCCTCGGTGACCAGACGCCGCAGCGAGCAAGGGGTTCGGGCAGTCGAGGGCCAGGCGACCAAGTTCCCCACATGGACAGGACCGAACAGCGCTGCGCGATTCCTCGGCCCTGCACGGAAGGATTCTTAAGGGCCTCCCGAAGTGCCGCGCCAATCGATCGGGTGTACGACGGTTGTAAAGAACAAGGGGCACGGTCATGCAACACAGGCTCATTGCAGCAACTTTTGTAGCAGTCTTGATGGCAGCCGGCGGCGCAACGTTCGTGGGCTGCGACACCGACGGGAACGGCGGGTCGACTCCTGCGCCCACTGGTCCGACGAAGACCGAGGAGCAGCAGACCGAACAAGAGGAATCACCCCAAGGCGGCCGGGAGGAACCCGGAGCCAGCGAACGCAAGGACTTGATCAGCTTCAAGCTCGATGACCGCTCCCAAGCTGGTTTCACAAACATCTGGGTGACGTGGACGATCAAGAACAACAGCTCGGAGAAGTCCAACTACTCCTGGGAGTGGGAGGCGATCGACCCAAGCGGCAAACGCGTGGCCAATTCGACGGAATTCGTCACTAATGTTCAGCCCGGCCAGACGACAACAGGCGAGTCGCCAACAGTGATCAATGACGCCGACGTAAAGCTGAACATCGCGGACTTCAACCGCACGAAGGCGTATTGATCAGCGCCCCACATCGGTCCATGCCCAACTTCGTCGGCGGGCGGACGACCACTTCGGCGAACAAGAACCGATACGGCTACCCTCACGACAGCCCCGACGCGCCCGGCAAAGCCGCCGAAGCGGTCCGCTGGCGCGGGACGGCGATGCCGGACAGGTCGTGGGTGCGCATGCTGTTGCGGTCGGCGGGGGAGCGGCCGAGGGCGTGGTGGGGCCAGAGGCCTCCGGCGACGCGGCGGCTGCGTTCGCTCCACTCGCGGGCCGGGTCGGTGCCGCACTTGTAGTAGTTGAGGGCGTAGCCGCCGGTGTGGATGCGCAGGAGGGAGAAGCCGCCCGGGTAGTCCTTGACCGCGCTGACTTCCTGCTGGGTGACGTGCGGTGCGCGCATCAGGACCGTGCGCTTGTTGCGGTGGGTGTGGCCCGCGTGGTGGAGGAAGACGCCCGGCGAGGCGGCGTACGCGTCGACGATGGCCCGGGCCTGGCGGCGGTCGAGCCGCTGGCCGCGCCCCATCGGGAAGACGGAGTCCCGGACGGTCAGCGGGTGATGGCCGAAGACGAGGGTGGGCTGGTCTCGCTGTTCCCGCAGCCGCGCCCGGAACCAGGACAGTTGCTCGTCGCCGAGCCCGCCCGCGTCGCCGCCGTTGCCCTTCTTCTCGTAGGTGTCGAGCCCGATCAGCCGTAGTCCGCCCAGGTCGTGGGTGAGGTAGCCAGGGCCCGTGCCGCCCAGGAAGCCGTCGCGGAAGGTGTCTCCAGCGGGCCCGGGGCGGTCGTGGTTTCCGCGTACGACGAAGTAGTCCCGCCCGTGGACGCCGAAACCGTCCAGGATCTGTCTCGCCTCGGCCAGGTCCCGCGGCGCGCCGCCCGCCGAGATGTCCCCGGCGGCCAGCAGCACGTCAGCCCCGCGCCGTCGCGCCTCCTCGACCAGGGCCCGGCCCATGATCTCCGGATACGGGGCGAGCCCGGGCTGCTGCGAGATGCCGCGCAGCATCGGCATTCCGGCCACCCGGCCGGCGGTGGTCTCGCCGAGGTGCAGGTCGTTGCAGAGGGCGATGGACATCAGGTGGCGGCCGGGCGGCGGCTGGGGCGTGGTGAAGGAGTACGGCCCGCCGCGCGAGCCGATGCCGTGCAGATTGGTGCCGACCGCGTTGCCGCGCACGAGGTGCAGGGGCGTGGGTGTGGCGGCCGTACCGCGGGAGCGGGCCTGGTAGTAGTACGTCTGGCCCGGTTCCAGGCCGGTGATCTCCACCTGGTGGTGCGCGGTCAGGCGGCCTTCGGACGCGGTACGGGTCAGCCGGCCGGGGTGTGTGCCGTAGACGACCTCGCCCTCGGTGAAGGCGGGCAGCATATGGCCCCAGCCGTCGTCGGTGCCGGGGATGCCGGTGAACCAGGTGATGATCGCGCGGTCCTCGGTGAGGGTGACCAGTTCGAGGTGTACGGCGGCCAGAGCGTCGGGGTGGTGGGGGAAGGCGTGGCGTGCCCGCTGGGCGCGCGTGAGGGCACCGCGCAGCACAGCGGGCCCCAGCAGTGCGCCGGAGCGCATGATGTCGCAGGGGTTGGGGAGGGCGGCCAGGACCGACAGGGGAGCGGATAGGCAGCAGCGCATACTGCAGTTTGTGCCCCGTTGACGTTAACTGCGGCGGTTTTGTCGGCGGCGTCATACGGTCCGGCGTGCGACATCCGTCACTCGCGGCGTGTCCGCGTGACTTCGGACACGCCTCATGGATGCGGCCGTAGGCCGGAAGGAGCACCCTGGAAGCAAGTGTTCCGGAGGTGATCGTCATGATGCACACCACAGTGGGATGGCATGTCGAGCTCGAGTTCCAGGAGGACGAGACTCACACCCGGGCGGCCGCGCTGGTGCGCTTGCCCGACGGCAGCGAAGTACGGGCGCATGGGCACGCCACGCGCCACCACACGGACCCGAATCAGCCACGGGTCGGCGAGGAGATCGCCGCGGCCCGCGCACTGAACGAACTCGCCATGCAGATGCTGACCAAGGCGCACACCGAGATCGACTCGGCGTCCGGGCGTACTTCGCATCCGATTCACGTCTGATCGGGCATCCGATTCACGTCTGGTCAGGGAGGTACACCGGTCCGGGCGGGCTCACACGGCTGAGGGAAATCGGCCCGCCCGAGCGGGTCCGGGCGGATCGCGGAGGCGGCGGGGCGTCACGATCGCGGCATGACAGAGCGATCCATCAGCCGGCGCGGCGCGCTCGGCGCCGTGGCGGCCGCGGGGCTGGCCGCCCTCTTCCCGGCCGCGAGTCCCGCCCGCGCCGCCGCGCCGCTGCGCAGCGGGCTCTACACGATCTCCCGCTTTCACTGGCAGTTCCTCACGCTCAATGAAGCGGAGGGGGCTGTCGTGCTGCTGCCGGAGGGCGCGGGCGGTGGCCAGGTGTGGGAGGTCCAGCCCTTGGCCAACGGCAACAGGACCATCCGTAACGTCAAAGAAGGCACCTACCTCGGCTATGCGCGCACCCGGGGGCTCCGCAAGCGGGTCGTGGGACACGCCGTCCCCGTCGAGTGGTCCCTCGTCACGGCCACGAACGGCCATCACCTCAGGGCTCCCGGCACCGGGCTCGCCCTCGACGGCAGCCCGCTGCGGATCCACCCGCCGCACATCGACCTGACCGCCCTGCGCCCTCAGGACCCGGCCCAGATCTGGCAGTTCCGCGCGACCTCGCTGTCTTCCCGCTGAAGGCTATGCAGCCGTCGCCCGCCGCACCGCCCGTACCAGCGCCTGCGCCCGCGGGTCCGCCGTCACGGTCTTGCGGAAGCCGTTCGTCACATAGCCGAGGGCGATGCCGGTCTCCGGGTCGGCGAAGCCCAGGGAGCCGCCGCGGCCCGGGTGGCCGAAGGAACCGGGGCCGAGGAGCGGGGACGCGCTGCCGTGCAGCATGTAGCCGAGGCCGAAGCGGGTGCTGACCACCAGGACGCGGTCGGGGCCCGCCGACTCCTCGGCGCGGGCCGACGCGAGCGTCTGAGGCGTGAACAGCCGTGCGGCGCCGTCGACCTCGCCGATCAGCGCCGCGTAGAAGCGAGCCAGTCCGTCGGCGGTCGCGATGCCGTTGGTCGAGGGCAGGGCCGCCGCGCGGTACGCCGGGGCGTTCTGGTCGGGGAAGGGGGTGATCGCGGCGAAGGCGCGGCGGGTGAGGGAGGCCGGGTCGTCGTACGCCTCGGTCACCGCACGCCTCGGGCGGACGCGCAGGCCCGCCCCGGTGGCGGGTTCGGGGGTCTCGATACGGCCCACCCGGCCCGTCCGGCCGGCGGCTTCCTCGGCTTCCGGCAGGCCCAGCCACAGGTCCGCGCCCAGCGGTCCGGCGATCTCCGCGGCGATCCATTCGCCGGCCCACAGGCCCGTCACGCGCCGGACGAGTCCGTCGAGCATCCAGCCGTAGGTCAGCGCGTGGTAGCCGTGGTCGGTGCCGGGCTCCCAGACCGGGGCCTGTGCGGCGACCGCCTCGGCGCCCCGTGCCGGGTCCAGGGCCTCCTCGGGTGTGAGCGGACGGTCGAGGACCGGCAGGCCGGCCCGGTGGTTCAGGACGTGCCTGACCCGTACCCGCTCCTTGCCGCGCGCCTTGAACTCCGGCCAGTACTCGCCCACCGGCGCGTCAAGGTCGAGCAGTCCCCGCTGGTGCAGCAGCAGTGGTACGGCGGCGGCGACGCCCTTGGTCGCCGAGCGCACGATCTGCGCGGTGCCGCGCAGCCAGGGCTCGGTGCCGTCGATGTCCCTGGTACCGGCCCACAGGTCGACGACCCTGCGCCCGTCCCGGTATACGGCGACCGCCGCACCCCGGTCGCCGAGCGTCTCGAAGTTCGCTGCGAACGCGTCCCTGACCGGCTCGAAGCCTTCGGCGACAGTGCCGTTCACGTCCACGTGCGTACTCCTCGTCTCGCCGGGTTCGTCTCGCTCCGGGGTCTCCCCCTCACCTCAGCCAAGCAGGATCGTCACGTCGATGTTCCCGCGGGTCGCGTTGGAGTACGGGCACACCTCATGGGCCGCGTCCACCAGCTTCGCCGCGATGTCCGTGTCGAGGACCGGGAGCGAGACGCTGAGGGCGACCGCGAGACCGTAGCCGCGCTGTCTGTTGGGGCCGAGGCCGACCTTCGCGGCGACGGTCGAGCCGGTCAGGTCGTAGCCCTCGCGGCGGCCGACCAGGACCAGCGCGTTGTGGAAGCAGGAGCTGTAGCCCGCCGCGAACAGTTGCTCCGGGTTGGTGCCGTTGCCGTCGCCGCCCAGCTCGGGCGGCATCGCGACCTTCAGCTCGATCTGGCCGTCCTGGCTGGTGACATAGCCGTCCCGGCCGCCGTGGGCGGTGGCCTCGGCGACGTACACGATCTTCGTGGGGCGTGTGTCGGTACGGCTGTCTGGACGGATGTCGGCTTCGGCGCCGTCGATCATGGCAGGACCTCCCCCTGATGGGACGGGGCAGCAGGCAACACAGGTGTGTGCAAGTGCATCGTGCACAAGGTACTCGCCGGTAATGGCGGCTGTGGGCGGGAGGGGGAGGAAACCGGCGGTAACCGAAGCTCAGCGGGAGCGCTCGGCCGCGGCCTGCGCCCGTTGTGCGAGCTGCCACAACTCCTCGCGGAGCCGGGTGACATCCGCGCCGCCGAGCTGGGTGGCCGTGAGGAGCGCCCCGGGTATGCGCGCCGCGCGTTCCCTGAGTTCCTCTCCACGCCCCGTGCACGCGATGACCACGGAGCGCTCGTCGTGTGCCGCGCGCTCCCGGCGCACCACACCCGCGCTCTCCAGCCGCTTGAGCAGCGGCGACAGCGTGCCGTAGTCGAGCCGCAGCGCCGCCGCCAGCTCCTTCACCGTGGCCTCGCCGCGCTCCCACAGCACCAGCAGCACCAGGTACTGCGGATAGGTGAGCCCCAGCTCGTCGAGGAGCGGACGGTACATGGCCGTCACCGCGCGCTGGGCGGCGTACAGCGCGAAGCACAGCTGCTCGTCCAGCAGCAGCGATCCGGCGTCCTCTTGGTTCGTCACGCGTCCATTGTCACGGACGACCGCGGACGGCCGTCACGGAAGCGCATCATGGACGGTTCGCCGCGGTCACAGTGCGCGGGTCGAAGCCGAACGGCAGCTCCAGCCGGTGCGCCCGCATCAGCTCCTCGTCGGCGAGCAGCTCGCCCGTCTTGCCGTCGGCGGCGATCACGCCCTCACTCAGGATCAGCGACCGGGCGCACAGCTCCAGGGCGTACGGCAGGTCGTGCGTGACCATGAGCACGGTCACGTCCAACGACCGCAGGATGTCGGCCAGTTCGCGGCGGGATGCCGGGTCGAGGTTGGAGGAGGGCTCGTCCAGGACGAGGATCTCCGGCTCCATCGCGAGCACCGTCGCGACGGCCACCCGGCGACGCTGGCCGAAGGAGAGGTGGTGCGGCGGCCGTTCCTTGAACTCCGCCATGCCGACCAGCTCCAGCGCGTGGTCGACGCGCGCCTCCAGCTCGGCCCCCTTCAGCCCGGCCGCCGCGGGCCCGAACGCCACGTCCTCCCGCACGGTCGGCATGAAGAGCTGGTCGTCCGGATCCTGGAAGACGATGCCGACCCGCCGCCGGATCTCGGCCATGTGCCGCTTGCCGACGGGCAGCCCGGCGACGTGCACGGTGCCGGTACCGCCGGTCAGGATGCCGTTGAGGTGCAGGACGAGCGTCGTCTTGCCGGCGCCGTTCGGCCCGAGCAGCGCGACCCGCTCGCCGCGCGCGATGGAGAAGTCGACGCCGAACAGGGCCTGGTGGCCGTCGGGGTAGGCGAAGGCGAGGCCGGAGACCTCCAGGGAAGCAGTACTCACAGGGTCCATCCCAACACGCAGACGACAAGGGCGGCGGCGGGGAGGGCGAGAGCGTACGACCACTGCGCCCGGTCCGCGGTCACCTCGTCGATCACCGGCATCGAACCGGCGTACCCGCGGCTCACCATGGCCAGATGCACCCGCTCACCGCGTTCGTAGGAGCGGATGAACAGCGCGCCCGCGCTCTTGGCCAGCACACCCCAGTGCCTGACCCCGCGCGCCTCGAAGCCCCGCGACTCCCGGGCGATCCGCATCCGCCGCATCTCGTCCGCGATGACATCGCCGTACCGGATCATGAAGGACGCGATCTGTACGAGCAGTGGCGGCAGCTTGAGCCGCTGCAATCCCAGCAGCAGTTCGCGCAGTTCGGTGGTGGAGGCGAGCAGTACGGAGGCGGCGACGCCCAGGGTTCCCTTGGCGAGCACGTTCCACGCGCCCCATAGCCCGTTGACGCTCAGCGAGAGGCCGAGCACGTCGACCCGCTCGCCCTCCGCCACGAACGGCAGCAGCACCGCGAACGCGACGAACGGCACCTCGATCAGCAGCCGCTTCAGCAGAAACCCGGCGGGCACCCGCGCGACGCCCGCGACCGTCGTGAGCAGCACGGCGTACCCCCCGAACGCCCACATCGCCTCCCGCGGCGTCGACACGACGACGACCACGAAGGCGAACACCGCCGCGAGCTTGGTGTGCGGCGGCAGGGCGTGCACGGGCGAGTGCCCGTGCCGGTAGAGCCGGTGCGCGTGGCCCGCTCCCATGTCAGACGCTCGTGCTGACGGGAGAGGAGTCGTCGCTCGTACGACGCCTGCGCACCGCCCAGAAGACGCCGGTGCCGGCGACCACCGTCGCGCCCACGCCGATCACGCCCGCCAGCCCCCCGGACAGGCGGGCGTTCGCGATGTCCTTGACGCCGTAGTCGGCGAGCGGCGAGTCCGCGGTGTCGTGCTCCTCGACCTTCTGGTCCATGCCCTTGTCGGCGGCGACCTTCTCCAGGCCGTCCGGGTCGGCGGACGCGTAGAAGCTGACGAAACCGGCCAGCACGAGGGAGGTGACCAGACCGCCGATCCACACCTTGCGGTGGGAGGTGCGGGCGGCCACGGCGATCTCGGGGGCGGGCGCGTCGACGAGTTCGCCGTTCACCCGCAGCTTCAGG
This sequence comes from Streptomyces sp. 4N124, assembly GCF_052245395.1. Classification (NCBI taxonomy): domain Bacteria; kingdom Bacillati; phylum Actinomycetota; class Actinomycetes; order Kitasatosporales; family Streptomycetaceae; genus Streptomyces; species Streptomyces sp. 4N124. The sequence continues at coordinate 19,041 of NZ_JBQQBS010000037.1, read as the reverse complement.
CGCTGGCGCAGGTCGCGCGCGCCGTACACGAGGTCCGGGCGTACGGCGATCACGGCGCCCACCGTCAGCGAGGTGATCGCGGCCTCGCCGATGCCGATGAGGACGTGCACGCCGACCATGGCGGTGGCGACCTTGCCGAGGGAGACGTCGGTGGTGCCGCCGATCCAGTACAGGAACGTGAAGGCGGCAGCCGCGGCCGGGACCGAGACGAGGGCGGCGACGAAGGAGGCGGCGGTCACGGAGCGGCGGGTGCGCGGCAGGAGCTTCACCAGGGCGCGGAAGACGCCGTATGCGACGACCGTCGTGACGATCGCCATGTCCGTGATGTTCACGCCGAGCGCGGTCAGGCCGCCGTCGGCGAAGAGGATGCCCTGCATGAGCAGGACGACGGAGACGCACAGGACGCCGGTGTAGGGGCCGACGAGGATCGCGGCGAGCGCGCCGCCGAGGAGATGGCCGCTGGTCCCCGCCGCGACGGGGAAGTTCAGCATCTGCACGGCGAAGATGAACGCGGCGACCAGACCGGCCAACGGGGCGGTGCGCTCGTCGAGTTCCCGGCGCGCGCCGCGCAGGCTCACCGCGACCGCCGCCGCGGCGACGACGCCGGTCACGGCGGAGGTGGGGGCGTCTATGAATCCGTCAGGTACGTGCACCGTTCGATGATAGTGGCTTGTTGCGAACGTCTTGCAAGAGCGAGTGGCTCGTACATCGGCTACGTGAGATGTGCGACGTCAGCAGGCGTAATCCGCAAAATATGGGACATTAGAGGGGAAGCGGATGCACAGTTTTTACTTTGGTAACGCAGTGTAAGGGGCCGTCCGATGTCTGCAGTCGAACAGTACGCACGAGCCCACATCGTCACGGACGCGCCCATCGAGGACAGCGACACGATCCCGGTTGTCCTGCGTTACGACCCCGAGGCCGACCCGCGTTCGGTACGGGTCGGCCTGCCGGGGGCGTCGCACGAGTGGACGTTCTCGCGGGCGCTGCTGGAGCAGGGGCTGCGGGCACCTGCCGGTACCGGGGACGTACGAGTGTGGCCTTGCGGCCGGGTGCAGGCGGTTGTCGAGTTCCACTCGGCGCAGGGTGTTTCGGTGGTGCAGTTCGACACGAAAGCGTTGATGCGGTTCCTGCGTAGGACGTATTTGGCGGCGCCGGTCCCGCATTGAGGTGCGTGCTTCGTCTGCGGGTCCGTTGTGGCTTGTCGCGCCCACGCGGCGGAGCCGGCGCTTCAGCTGCCCATCTTCAGCAGCGCCGCCACGATCGGGCCCGCCGTTTCTCCGCCGTGGCCTCCCGACTGGACCACGCCCGCTCCCGCGAGGTCGTCGCGGTAGGCGGTGAACCAGCCGTTGGGCTTCTTCTGGCCGTCGACCTCGGCGGAGCCGGTTTTCGCGCCCACGTCGCCGGTGACGCCGGACATTGCCTCCGCCGCCGTGCCGTAGGCCGCCGTGTAGGCCATCAGGTCGCGCAGTTGGGAGAGGGTGGAGGCGGACATGGTGCGGGAGGCGGTGGCGAGGGTGCGGTTGTCGACGTCCGGGGAGACCAGGTAGGGCTGGCGGAAGACGCCCGTCTTGATCGTCGCCGAGACCGACGCCATGTTGAGCGGGTTCATGCGGACGCCGCCCTGACCGATCAGCGAGGCCGCCATCTGGGCGTCCGACTGGACCGGCACGGAGCCGTCCATGGAGGGGACGCCGATCGCCCAGTTGTCCAGGGACAGGCCGAAGACCTGCTGGGCCTGCTGGGTGAGGTCGTCGTCGTCCAGCTTCGGGGCCTGGCTGATGAAGGCCGTGTTGCAGGAGCGGGCGAAGCTCGCCTTGAAGGTGCCGCCCTTGATCTGGAACTTGTCGTCGTTCTGGAACTTCCAGCCGCCGTACGTGAAGTACTTCGGGCACGGATGCGCCTTGTCCTCCGACGCGAGCCCCTTCTCGATCAGCAGCGACGAGGTGATGACCTTCATCGTGGAGCCGGGGGCGAGGGAGCCCTGGAACGCCGTGTTGAAGCCGTGCGAGGCGTTGGCGGCGGCGAGGATCTCGCCGGTCGACGGGCGCAGGAGCACGACCGACGAGTTCGCCTTCTTGGCCACCTGCGCCTCGGCGGCGGACTGCAGGGCCGGGTCCAGGGTCGTCTTGACCGTGCCCGGGGTGCCCTTGCTGAGTTCGAGGACCGTCTCGTCGGAGAGTTCCTTGGCCTTCGACTCCTTGCCGCGGATCACCCGCAGCTCGATGCCCGCCTTGCCGCCCGCCGTCTTGCCGTACTTCTCGCGCAGCCCGTCCAGCACCGAGCCCAGCGACGCGTACTTGGCGGTCGTGATCTCCCCGCCGTCCCGGTCCAGCGCCTTGACCGGCGGGGTGCCGGACGCGCCGGTGACCAGGGTGTCGCCGTCCGCGAGGTCCGGGTGGACGACGGCGGAGTGCCAGTCGACGTAGGGCTTGCCGTCCTTGGTGTCACGGACGACGGTGAGCGAACTGCCGTACGTCAGCGGCTTGCTGGTGCCCTTGTACGACACCGTCGCCTTGACCGTGAAGGGCACCTTGTCGCCGGTGCGGGTGCCCGCGGTGAGGGTGACGTCCTTGATGTGGGCGTCCTTGGTGTAGCCGGTGAGCAGGGTGGTGGCCGCCGTGGCGTCGTTCGTGGCGGCCGCCGCGGTGGTCACCTTGCCCTGCTGCCAGGACGTGAGGAACGTGCGGGCCGCCGTGGTGACCTCGGTCGCCGACAGGGGGCCGGTCTTGACCGACTTCTCCTTGGCGCTCGCCGCCGTCGGAGACGTACGGTCGTCGGCCGCGGCCCCCGCGCCGTACAGCGCGTAGACGCCCACTCCGGCGCCGGCGATGACGACGGCGATCGTCCCGCCGATGACGGCGGGTTTCTTCGTGCTCCGTCGCTCGGCGACGCGCCTTCTCGTTCCCACAGCTTCCGAATCCTCCGCGAGTCCCCAGGGTCCCCGTTGCCCTCGTGCACCTCATCAACGACGGCAACCACCCTAGAGTCCCGTCCTGTGCGGGTGAGTTCCGCCGCCCGTTCAGCCGCCGGTCCGTAGCACAGCTGCGACAATCGGCCCGGCCGCGTCGCCGCCGCGCCCGCCCTCCTCGGTCATGGCCGCCGCCGCGATGTCGTCGCGGTAGCCGGTGAACCAGCTGTTGGACGTCTTCTGCCCGTCGACCTCGGCGGAGCCGGTCTTCGCGCCGATGCTGCCGGCCAGCCCGGACATCGCCTCGGCCGCGGTGCCGCTGGTCGCGGTGCGGTTCATCATGGCGCGCAGCTGGCCGACGGTGTCCGCGGACAGGCCGCGCGCGCTCGCCAGTTCACGGTCGTCGAGCTTCTGCGGCACGATGACCGGCTGCCGGAAGGCGCCCGTGATCGCGGTCGCTGTGACCGACGCCATGTTCAGCGGGTTCATCTGGACCTGGCCCTGGCCGATCATGTTGGCCGCGGTGTCCGGGCCACCGGAGGCCGGGACCTGGCCGTCGAAGGACGGGATGCCGGTCTGCCAGTTGTCCTTGCCGAGCCCGAACCGCTCCTCGGCCTCCTTGGTCAGGGAGTCCACCTTCACCGCGTCCGCGTACTTCACGAACGCCGTGTTGCAGGAACGGGCGAAGCTCTCGGAGAGGGTCGCGTTCAGGTTCGGGTCCATGCCCTTGATGTTGCGGAACTTCTGGCTCTGCCAGGTCGCGTCGTTCGGGCAGGGAGCCGGGCCGTTCATCTCGGTGATGCCGTTGTCGATGAGCGTGGCCGCGCTCATGATCTTCATCGTCGAGCCGGGTGCCTGCTTGCCGAGGAAGGCCGCGTTGAAGCCGTCCTTGCGGTTGTTGGCCACCGCGAGCACCTCGCCGGTGCTGGGCTTGACCGCGACCACGGACGACTCGTCGTAACTTTTCACCGCCTTCTCGGCAGCCGCCTGCGCGCTCGCGCTGAGCGTCGTCGGCAGCCGGCCCGCCTTGCCCTCCGCGAGGGTCAGCAGCGAGGTGTCGGCGGCTTCGGCGGACGCGTGCCGGATCGCCAGCTCGACGCCCGGCGTACCGCCCGCCTGCTCGCCGTACTTGCCGCGCAGCTCGTCGAGGATCGGGCCGAGGGACGGGAACTTGTCCTCGGTCAGCACGGTCCCGTCGCGGTCCACGGCCTCGATGGGCGGGCTCGCCGCCTCACCCGTGACGAGGGTGTCGTCCCGCTGCAGTTCGGGGTGGACGACGGACGGCTTCCAGTCGACCAGCGCCTTCCCGGTGGTCTTCCCGCGCACCACGGTGAGGGTGCTCTTGTACGTCAGCGGCTTGGACTTCCCGTCGTACGACACCGTCGCCTTCACCGTGAACGGCACGGTCGCCCCGGTCCCCGCGCCGGGAGTGATGCTGACGCCGGTGATGCGCGCGTCCTGCCCGTAGGCGGTGAACAGCGGCTCGGCCGCCAGCTCGTTGTTGGTGAGGGCCGCGGCCGTCGCCGCCTGCCCCTTCTCCCAGGCCGCGAAGAACTTCCCCGTCGTCTCCTTGACCTCGTCGCCGCTCGGCGGCCCGGTTCTCACGGGCTCCGGCTCGCTCGCCCCGATCCCGCCGTCACCGTTCAGCGCGGACACGAGGTTGAAGGCGCCGTACCCCGCGCCTCCCAGCATCACGACGAACACCCCACCGATGACGGTGGTCTTGACCCCCTTGCGCATGATGCGCTCCCCTCCCGTTCAGTCCTCGCACTGTAAGTGGCCTGAGGGGGAACTGTGAGGGGAGTTACCCAACTAGACCCAGGTATCGAGCCACATCCGAGACCGCCAGTCGTCGATGGGGATCGCCGTCCCGGTGAACAGGGGCCAGAAGTAGATGAAGTTCCAGGCGATCAGCAGCACCAGCACGCCCACACCCGTCGCGCCCGCCACGCGGCGGGTGTCGCTGGACCCCGGTGGACCGATGAGGGCGCCGAGCATCATGGCGACGGCGAGGCAGAGGAACGGCAGGAAGACGACGGCGTAGAAGAAGAAGATCGTGCGCTCCTGGTACATGAACCAGGGCAGGTACCCGGCCGCGATACCGCAGGCGATCGCGCCCGCGCGCCAGTCGCGGCGGAAGAACCAGCGCCACAGCACATACAGGAGCGCGAAGGCGGCCACCCACCACAGCAGCGGCGTGCCGATCGCCAGCACCTCACGCGCGCACTTCTCGCCCGCGTCGACCGGGCAGCCGTCCTTGCCGGGGGCGGGGGACTCGTAGAAGTACGACACCGGGCGGCCGTCGACGAGCCAGCTCCACGGGTTGGACTGGTACGTGTGCGGAGAGCTCAGGCCGACATGGAACTCGTACACCTGGTGCTCGTAGTGCCACAGGCTGCGCCACCAGTCCGGGAACAGCCAGGACCAGTCGCTGTTCTTGCCGTCGGTCGCGGCCCAGTTGCGGTAGTAGCCGCCGCTGCCGTCCGTCGGCGAAAGGATCCAGCCGAGCCAGGAGCCGAGGTACGTGACCACGGCGACCGGCACCGTCGACAGGAACGTCCAGCCCAGGTCCCGCCGGAGCACCGCCTGGTACGGGTGGCGGGCACCGGCCACCTTGCGGGAGCCGACGTCCCACAGCACGGCCAGTACGCAGAACGCGGCGAGGATGTAGAGGCCGTTCCACTTGGTGCCGATGGCCAGGCCCAGCATCAGGCCGGCCAGCAGCCGCCAGGGACGCAGCCCGAACCTGGTGTTCTCCGCCGTGTGCACATCGGGGCCGACCCGGCCGTCGGCGTCGCCGGGCAGCGCGGCGGCGAGTTTCTCGCGCGTCTTGTCCCGGTCGATCACCAGGCAGCCGAAGGCCGCGAGCACGAAGAACATCAGCACGCCGTCGAGCAGCGCGGTACGGCTCATCACGAAGTGCAGCCCGTCCACCGCCATCAGCCCGCCCGCCAGGCAGCCGAGGAAGGTCGAGCGGAACAGCCTGCGGCCGATCCGGCACAGCATCAGCACCGACAGCGTGCCGAGCAGCGCCGTCATGAACCGCCAGCCGAACGGGTTGAAGCCGAACATCAGCTCGCCGAGCCCGATGACGTACTTGCCGACCGGCGGGTGCACGACATACGACGCGTCCGTGGGGATCGGGACGTCGCCGTTCGAGGACAGGATCAGGTTGTTGACGTTCTTGTCCCAGTTGACCTCGAAACCGCGGTGGACCAGCGCCCACGCGTCCTTGGCGTAGTACGTCTCGTCGAATATCACCGCCTTCGGGCTGCCCAGGTTCCAGAACCGGAGCACGCCCGCGAACAGCGTCACCAGCAGCGGACCGCCCCAGCCCGACCAGCGCATCAGCCGCTCGACCAGCGCCTGCGGCAGTCCGAGCGCAGCCCACAGACGCGGGCTGGGCCGGGTGTACGGCGGCACCAGCCGGTCCCGGATGTCGGTTCTGGGCCCCGCGGTGTAGCCGAAACGGCGCAGCCGCTGCTGCCACGACGGCCGCTGGTCGTGAAGGGCCTGGCCCTGCCGGATGTCCGTGGAGTCCATCGACGACGCTGTACTGGTCACCGCGCCATCGTAGGGAAACGTTCTGTGGGAGTCCCGTGCATGGGTGCTGCGAGGATGGAAACGTGACAGTCGCACCCGGAACCCTGGTCCTTGCCGGTACCCCCATCGGCGACATCGCCGACGCCCCGCCCAGGCTGGCGGAAGAGCTGACGGGAGCCGATGTAGTCGCCGCCGAGGACACCCGGCGGCTGCGGCGCCTGACCCAGGCGCTCGGCGTGACGCCCAAGGGGCGCGTGGTGTCGTACTTCGAGGGCAACGAGGCCGCCCGTACGCCCGAGCTGGTCCAGGAACTGCTCGGCGGCGCGCGTGTGCTGCTCGTCACGGACGCGGGGATGCCGTCGGTGTCCGACCCCGGGTACCGGCTGGTGGCCGCGGCCGTCGAGCAGGACATCAAGGTGACCGCGGTGCCGGGGCCGTCCGCCGTGCTGACCGCCCTCGCGCTGTCCGGGCTGCCCGTCGACCGGTTCTGCTTCGAGGGCTTCCTGCCGCGGAAGACGGGGGAGCGGCTGTCGCGGCTGCGGGAGGTCGCTCAGGAGCGGCGGACACTGGTCTATTTCGAGTCCACTCACCGGATCGACGAGACGCTCGCCGCGATGGCCGAGGTCTTCGGCGCGGACCGGCGGGCCGCCGTCTGCCGCGAACTGACCAAGACGTACGAGGAGGTACGGCGGGGCGGGCTCGGCGAGCTGGCCGCGTGGGCGGAGGACGGCGTCCGCGGGGAGATCACGGTCGTGGTCGAGGGGGCGCCGGAGACGGGGGCGGGGGAACTGGACGCCGAGGAGCTGGTGCGGCGGGTGCGGGTGCGGGAGGAGGCGGGGGAGCGGCGCAAGGAGGCGATCGCCGCGGTGGCCGTGGAGGCGGGGGTGCCGAAGCGGGAGGTCTTCGACGCGGTGGTGGCGGCGAAGAACGCGGGGGCGTGAGAAGAACGCGGGGGCGTGAGGGGCGTAAGACAGGCGTAAACACCCTCTGAGCAGGGCGCATCTCCCCTGAGCGAGCGCCCCATCGGCGGGTAAAGCGACCGGGCCCTTTCGGCAAGGAACGCCCAAATGAGCCCCAACACTGGACAGGTCCCGTGCTTTCGCTCCGGCCCGGCAGTCCACTGGAAGACGGGACGCAACCCGTCCTCTCCAGCGGACAACAGGAGCTGGCATGAGTGAGATCGCAGGGCAGACCGGCCTTCGCAACGGGGCGACCGCCGTAGTGAACGAGTCCTATTCCTTCGCCTGCATGCGCTGCGGGCACGGCTGGGAGCAGTCGTACGAGATAGAGCACCACACGGACGCCGACGGCCATGAGTTCGTCATGTATGTGGCCGACGGGCGGATCGTGCCGTCCCCGTTGAGCCGGCCCACGTGTCAGAACTGCGACAACCATGTCGTACGGATCATGCGGGCGGGGCAGGTCTCGTCCGTGCGGGACGCCGAGCATCGGCGGCGTCCGGTGCCGGCGCAGACGGGGCCGGTCGAGGTGCCGGAGCCCGCCGCCCGGGAACCCCACCACTGGCACCTCGCCGATCTGCTGAACGTCTTCCACCGCAAGGCGAGCTGATCCGGGCGCCCGCCGAGAGGGCCCGCTGAGACGGCCCGCCGAGGAGGCATGCCCCTTTCGTAGGATCGGGGCATGCCTTCGAACGCGTCCGACAAGAACGCCGCACCGCCGCTGCCCGAGCCGCTCCGGGTGCCCGTCGCCGACTCGCACACCCATCTCGACATGCAGCCCGGCACGGTGGAGGAGGGCCTGGCGAAGGCCGCGTCGGTCGGCGTGACGACGGTCGTGCAGGTCGGCTGTGACGTACGCGGCTCGCAGTGGGCGGCGGACACGGCGGCGGCGCACGACGCGGTGCACGCGGCCGTCGCCCTGCACCCCAACGAGGCCCCGCGCATCGTCCACGGCGACCCCGACGGCTGGTCCCGGCAGGGAGCGCGCGAGCCCGGCGGGGACGCGGGGCTCGACGCCGCGCTCGCCGAGATCGACCGGCTGGCCGCGCTGCCCCATGTGAAGGCCGTCGGCGAGACGGGACTCGACTACTTCCGCACCGGGCCCGAGGGCAAGGCGGCACAGGAGCGGTCCTTCCGTGCCCACATCGAGATCGCCAAGCGGCACGGCAAGGCGCTGGTCATCCACGACCGCGACGCCCACGCGGACGTCCTGCGCGTGCTGAAGGAGGAGGGCGCGCCCGAGCGGACGGTGTTCCACTGCTACTCGGGCGACGCGGAGATGGCGGAGATCTGCGCCCGCGCCGGCTACTACATGTCCTTCGCCGGGAACGTCACCTTCAAGAACGCCCAGAACCTGCGCGACGCGCTCGCCGTGGCCCCGCTGGAGCTGGTCCTCGTGGAGACCGACGCGCCCTTCCTCACGCCGGTGCCGTACCGCGGACGGCCCAACGCGCCGTATCTCATTCCGGTCACGGTGCGTGCCATGGCCGCCATACGGGGCATCGACGAGGACACGCTGGCCGCGGCCCTCGGCTCGAACACGGCTACTGCCTTCGGCTACTGACGCATAACCGTCCGATAACGCTCCCGAGGTGCAACCACAGCCTCATTGCCACTCTGTGTAGTTGCGTGACTTTGGAGAGTGATCAGCGCTCCGCTAGGTTCTGGGCCCGATCCGGACCCCTCTGGCCTTCTGGAGCGTCTCGGCGTGAGCAACTCGCAGTACGCGCGGAATTCGCAGTACGCGCAGAACGTGCAGGACTCGCAGTACGCGGGGGAGTCGCCGTACGGAGTGGACGCGGCGTACGGGCCGTATGTGTCGTACGGGGCGTACGACGCCTCGGGCGGCGCGTTCGATCCGTACAGCGCCGAGACCTGGGGGTACGGGGTCGGGATGGCGCCCGGCGAGGCGCAGGGGGAGACCGCCTGGGCGTACGGGGACACCTACGCGCCGGCCTACGAGCTGCTCGAGCCGGTGGTGCCGCGGCAGGTCGAGAGTGCCGTGGAGGTGGATGAGGACGCGGATGAGGAAGCGGATGACGAGGCGCCCGCGCCCGTTGTGCGCTCCGGGGCGCATCGGCGGTCCGCGCGTCGGCGCAAGGCGCGGTACGCCGAGCGCGCCGACGGCTCCATGCGCCGTCTGCTGCCACAGGCGCTGGTCGTCGCCTTCCTCGCGGGCGGCACCTCCGCGTTCGTCGCCAAGGACAAGGCGATCGAGCTCACCGTCGACGGGGAGCCGCGCACGCTCCACACCTTCGCCGACGACGTGACCGAGCTGCTCGCGGACCAGGGCCTGGAGACGGGAGTGCACGACGAGGTGGCGCCCGCGCCCGGTGCGGCGCTCGCCAACGGTGACGAGGTCGCCGTGCGCTACGGGCGGCCCGTGCGGCTCACCCTCGACGGTCAGCGGCGCGAGGTGTGGACGACGGCGCGCACGGTGGAAGAGGCGCTCAAGCAGCTGGGGGTGCGTGCGGAGGGCGCGTACGTGTCCATCGCCCGCTCCCGGCGCATCGGCCGTGAAGGGCTCGCGCTGGATGTCCGCACCGAGCGCTCGGTGACGGTCATGGCGGACGGACGGGCACGGACCGTCCGTACGAACGCGGCGACCGTGGGGGAGGTCGTCGAGGAGGCCGGGGTCACCCTGCGCGGGCAGGACACCACGTCCGTGGCGCCGGGGAGTTTCCCGCGGGACGGGCAGACCGTCTCCGTCCTGCGGATCACCCGGACCAAGGAGGTCCGGGAGGAAGCGATCCCGGTCCAGGTGCGGCGGGTGGACGATCCCTCGCTGTTCCAGGGGACGGAGGTCGTCGAACGTGCCGGCCAGGTGGGGCTCCGGCGAGTCACATACGTGCTCCGGACCGTCAACGGGGTCAAGCAGAAGCCGCGGCGGGTGAAGACCGAGGTGGTGCGGGAGCCGCGGGACCGGGTCGTGGCGGTCGGAACGAAGCCGATGCCCACGTCCGTGCAGGGGGCGGACCACCTGGACTGGCAGGGCCTCGCCGCGTGCGAGTCCGGGGGGCGGCCGAACGCGGTCGATCCTTCGGGGACGTACGGCGGGCTCTACCAGGTCGACACGGAGACCTGGCACAGCCTCGGCGGCAGCGGCCGACCGCAGGACGCGTCGGCGGAGGAACAGACGCATCGGGCGAAGAGGTTGTATGTGCGGCGGGGGGCGAGTCCTTGGCCGCATTGTGGTTCGCGCCTGCACAGGTGACCGGTCGCCGCGGTGTCGCGCCCCGTAAGGGGCGCGGGGAACTGCGCGACCAGCCCCCACCGGCCCGCAGCCTGCGTACCCTCCCCAGAACACCCCGAATGCCCGCGCCCAGCGCCCCGTACCCTTGTAGCCGTGAGTAATAGCCCCCCCGACGCCCTCCTGGGCCCCGCCGACATCCGCGAACTGGCGGCAGCCCTCGGCGTGCGTCCGACCAAGCAGCGCGGCCAGAACTTCGTGATCGACGCGAACACGGTCCGCCGGATCGTCCGTACCGCCGGGGTACGGCCCGATGACGTGGTCGTCGAGGTGGGCCCGGGGCTCGGCTCCCTCACCCTCGCGCTGCTGGAGGCCGCCGACCGGGTCATCGCCGTCGAGATCGACGACGTGCTCGCCGGCGCGCTGCCCGCCACCGTCGCCGCGCGGATGCCGGAGCGGGCCGAGCGGTTCGCGCTCGTGCACTCCGACGCCATGCACGTGACCGAGCTGCCGGGTCCCGCGCCGACCGCGCTGGTGGCGAATCTGCCGTACAACGTGGCCGTGCCCGTGCTGCTGCACATGCTCGAGACCTTCCCCAGCATCGAGCGCACGCTGGTGATGGTGCAGTCGGAGGTCGCCGACCGGCTGGCCGCCCCACCCGGCTCGAAGGTGTACGGCGTCCCGTCCGTGAAGGCCAACTGGTACGCCGAGGTCAAGCGGGCCGGCGCCATCGGGCGCAACGTCTTCTGGCCCGCGCCCAATGTCGACAGCGGGCTCGTGTCCCTCACCCGGCGCGTCGAGCCGATCAAGACGACGGCCACCAGGCGCGAGGTGTTCGCCGTCGTCGACGCGGCCTTCGCCCAGCGCCGCAAGACGCTGCGCGCCGCGCTCGCGGGGTGGGCCGGGTCGGCCGCCGCCGCGGAGGCCGCCCTCGTCGCCGCCGGTGTCTCACCGCAGGCGCGCGGCGAGTCGCTGACCGTCGAGGAGTTCGTCCGTATCGCCGAGCACGGCAAGAGCGCCGCCGACAACAAGGAGCCCGGTCAGCAGTGAGCGTCACCGTTCGCGTTCCCGCCAAGGTCAATGTCCAGTTGGCTGTGGGCGCCGCCCGGCCCGACGGGTTCCACGATCTGGCCAATGTGTTCCTCGCGGTCGGCCTCTACGACGAGATCACCGTCACGCCGGCCGACGAACTCCGCGTCACCTGCGAGGGTCCGGACGCCGGTCAAGTCCCCCTGGACCGTACGAACTTGGCGGCGCGTGCGGCGGAAGCGCTGGCCGCGCGGTACGGCCGTACCCCGAACGTCCATCTCCACATCGTCAAGGACATCCCCGTGGCCGGCGGTATGGCGGGCGGGAGTGCGGACGGCGCGGGTGCGCTGCTCGCCTGTGACGCGCTGTGGGGCACCAACGCCTCCCGCGACGAACTGCTCGACATCTGCGCCGAGTTGGGCAGCGACGTGCCGTTCAGTCTGGTCGGCGGGGCGGCGCTCGGGACGGGGCGCGGGGAGAAGCTGACGGCGCTCGAGGTCGGCGGCACCTTCCACTGGGTGTTCGCGATGGCGGAACGCGGGTTGTCGACGCCGGCTGTGTTCCGTGAGTTCGACCGGCTCGGCGAGGGCCTGGACATCCCCGAGCCCGTGGCCTCCCAGGAACTCCTCGACGCGCTCGCGAAGGGCGACCCCGACGCGCTCGCCGCCGCCGTCTCCAACGACCTTCAGCCCGCCGCGCTTTCGCTCTTCCCGGAGCTGGCCGAAACCCTCGCCGCGGGCCGCGCGGCCGGTGCGCTGACGGCGCTGGTCTCGGGGTCGGGACCGACGACGGCGTTCCTCGCCCGGGACCGGGAGTCGGCGTCGAAGGTCGCGGAGGCGCTGCTCGCGTCCGGCACGTGCCGGACCGTACGGCAGGCGTCGGGCCCGGCGCCGGGCGCAACCGTGGTCTGAAGCATCCCCGGGTTCTGAAACCTCTCCAGGGTCAAACGCGCCCCATTTGTCCGACGGGCACAGTGAATTCACCGTTCCTTGGCCTGAGTTGGTGCGGGTGGGGCGAGCGTGGCGCGTAGGGTCATTTCAACTTCAAGCACTCGCCGTGTCACATCGCAGAGTGCGCGCGGCGCGGTGTCCCCCAAGTGAACTGATCCTGGAGGCACACCTGTGTCTGCATCCCCCACACCCGACCACCGCAGGAAGCGCTCCCTCTCCCGGCGCGGCATGATCGCCGCCGGCGGTGCGGTAGCCGCGGGAGCCGCTCTGACCCCGGTCGTCTTCGCGGCCGGCGACTCGGACTCCGGTACGTCGGACACCTCGTCCGGCACTCCGGGCACCGAGCCCCAGAAGTTCCCGGCCACCCGTACCGAGGCCGCCACCGGCACCGCCGCGACCACCGCCCCCTTCGCCATCTCGTACGTCGGCGTCCGCTGGACCGGCGCGGAGGCCGGTGCCGGGATCCGGTTCGCGGACGGCAAGTGGCAGGAGCTGAGCGGCGGTTGCGCGACCGTCGAGAACGGCGGCACGGCGCTGGTGGCGGCGGGGGACGCCACCGGGTACGAGCTGAAGGCGCCGCAGGGGGCGAGCGGGGTGCGCTCGCTGGCGATCGACACGACGGGCGGGGCCGGCAAGACCTTCCGGGTGCCGACCGAGCCGACCCGGGTGCGTGGGGTGCAGTACCTGTCGCGGCCCGCGTGGGGCGCCGACGAGTCGAAGCGGTACAAGGACGGCAAGGTCAACTCGCCCGAGACGTACTACCCGTTGCAGACGATCACCGTCCACCACACGGACACCCCGAATGCCGACCCCGACCCGGCGGCGACCGTGCGCGGCATCTACGAGTTCCACGCGATCACCAACGACTGGGGCGACATCGGCTACCACTTCCTCATCGACGAGGCCGGCACCGTCTACGAAGGCCGCTACTCCGGCGACGACGGCATCCCCGCCTTCGACCCGAAGGGCAACCTCGTCACCGCCTTCCACACCGCCGGCTTCAACTCCGGCAACCTCGGCATCGCCCTCCTCGGCAACCTGACCGGCCAGCCGCCCACCGACGCCGCCAAGGCCTCACTGACCCGCCTCATCAAGGTGATCACCCGCCTCAAGGGCCTGGACCCCCAGGCCCAGGTCACCTTCGTCAACCCGGTCAACGGCGTCACGAAGGACGTCAACACGATCAGCGGCCACCGCGACTGGCTCCAGACCGACTGCCCCGGCCAGACGATGTACGACCTCCTCGGCGAGGTCCGTGCGGCGGTCGCGGGCACGGGTTCCTGACGTTCGGCCCGACAGTTGGCCTGCGTAGGCATGCGGGCCAACTGCCAGCTGCCTCACGGGGCGCAGCCCGTGCCGGAAGGGGGAGGCCGGCACGGGTGCCATGTGGGCCGAAAGCGGTTGACCTTCGGGCTGGACATGATGGCCTGGGCGTGCGGTTGTCACGGGGCGGCCGGGAAGCTGAGGGAGGCCTGGATGCGGGTCGTATTCGTCCATGGCGCGTGCGCGCGGGATGCCGACTCGTGGTGGAACCGGATGGTGGAGCCACTCGCCGCCCTGGGGCTGGAGAGCCGCAGTGTCGAACTGCCCAGCTGCGGCGCGCGGGCGGGCGCCGCATACGGGGCGGATCTGTACGCCGACGCTGACGCGGTGCGGTCCGTGCTGGACCAGGAGCCTGGGCACCCCGCCCTGCTGTGCGGGCACTCCTACGGCGGGATGGTGATCACCGACGCCACCGCGGGCAGGGACGACGTCAGCCACCTCCTCTACATCACCGCGGTCGTGCCGGACCGCGGTGAATCCCTCGCCTCCCTGGCCGGATCTGAACCCGCCCCGTGGGTCGTCCCGCGGGATGACGGCACGGTCGTCCCCAATACGGCGGTCGACCTGCGGGGCGCCTTCCTGCACGACTGCGACGAAGAGGCCGAGGCGGGCGCCTTCCGGCGGTTGGGACCGCAGTCGCAGGCGGCCTTCGCTCAGGCTCCGCGCGGCATCGCCTGGCACAACACCCCCTCGACGTACGTCGTCTGTACCGGGGACCGGGCCACGCCGCCGGCGAAGCAGCGGGAGTTCGCCCGGCGGGCGTCCGGTGTGATCGACCTGCCGACCGGCCACCATCCGTTTCTGTCCCACCCGGGGCTACTGGCCGACCTGATCGGTGAGGTCGCCCGCGGGGTCGGAGAGTAGATCCGCTTGGGGTCCGCATCCTGGTCGGACCAAGGGGCCTTCGACGTGCCGGGCGCCAGCAGTCGACCCAGATGCGCACGCGGGACGGGCCGGCTGACGTGACGTCCCGCCATTGCCAGCCTCTGGAGTCCTCATGCCGAGACAACCGAGCGCAGACGCGCCACGTAGTCCGCCGGGGCACCCGCAACGTCCACGGTGAATTCGCCGAGGACAGGTGGAGCGGAGCCGCCCTTCTTGGACTACGCGACCCGATCCCTGGCGGATCGCGTCGCGGTAATCGCAGGGAACCCCCGCCGGACGGACCCCGCACCGCCGCGCGGACTACCCTGGAGGGTCGATCGACCCCCGTGTCAGGAGAGAAATGGCCGTCAATCTGGTCAATGTCGAGAACGTCAGCAAGGTGTACGGCACCCGTGCCCTGCTCGACGGGATCTCCCTCGGCGTCTCCGAGGGGGATCGCATCGGCGTCGTAGGCCGTAATGGCGACGGCAAGACGACCCTCATCCGGATGCTGGCCAAGCTGGAGCAGGCCGACACCGGACGGGTCACGCACTCCGGCGGGCTGCGGCTGGGTGTGCTGACCCAGCACGACTCGCTCGACCCGGCCGCCACCGTCCGGCACGAGGTCATCCGGGATCTTGCCGACCACGAGTGGGCGGGCAACGCCAAGATCAGGGATGTGCTCACCGGGCTGTTCGGGGGGCTTGACCTGCCCGGGTTCCCACAGGGGCTGGACACCGTCATCGGCCCCCTCTCCGGCGGTGAGCGCCGCCGTATCGCGCTCGCCAAGCTGCTCATCGACGAGCAGGACCTGATCGTCCTCGACGAGCCGACCAACCATCTCGACGTCGAGGGCATCTCCTGGCTCGCGAACCACCTCCGCGAGCGGCGCTCGGCGCTCGTCGTCGTCACCCACGACCGCTGGTTCCTGGACCAGGTCTGCACGCGCATGTGGGACGTGCAGAAGGGCGACGTCCACGAGTACGAGGGCGGCTACTCCGACTACGTCTTCGCGCGCGCCGAACGCGAGCGCATCGCCGCCACCGAGGAGACCAAGCGGCAGAACCTGGTCCGCAAGGAGCTGGCCTGGCTGCGGCGCGGCGCCCCCGCCCGTACGTCGAAGCCCCGCTTCCGCGTCGAGGCCGCCAACGAGCTGATCGCGGACGTACCGCCGCCCCGGGACAGCAGCGAGCTGATGAAGTTCGCGTCCTCGCGGCTCGGCAAGACGGTCTTCGATCTGAAGGACGTGACCGTCCAGGCCGGACCGAAGGTGCTGCTCAAGCATCTGACGTGGCAGCTCGGCCCCGGCGACCGCGTCGGGCTCGTGGGTGTCAACGGCGCCGGCAAGACCTCCCTGCTGCGCGCCATGGCCGAGGCGGCACGGACCGAGGGTGAGGCGCAGCCGGCCGGCGGGCGGATCGCTGTGGGGAAGACCGTCAAGCTCGCCTATCTCTCCCAGGAGGTCGGCGAACTCGACCCGAATCTGCGGGTGCTGGAAGCCGTGCAGCGGGTGCGCGAGCGCGTCGATCTCGGCAAGGGGCGCGAGATGACCGCCGGGCAGCTGTGCGAGACGTTCGGCTTCAACAAGGAGAAGCAGTGGACGCCCGTCGGTGATCTGTCCGGTGGTGAGCGGCGCAGGCTCCAGATCCTCCGGCTCCTCATGGACGAGCCCAACGTCCTCTTCCTCGACGAGCCCACCAACGACCTCGACATCGAGACCCTGACCCAGCTCGAGGACGTCCTCGACGGCTGGCCCGGTTCGATGATCGTCATCTCCCACGACCGGTTCTTCATCGAGCGGACGACGGACCGGGTCTTCGCCCTCCTCGGCGACGCCACCCTGCGGATGCTGCCGCGCGGCATCGACGAGTACCTGGAGCGGCGCCGGCGCATGGAGGAGGCGGTGGCCGCCGCGGCGCCCGTCGCGGTGAAGGCCGCCGGGCCGAGCGCCGCCGACCAGCGCGCCGCCAAGAAGGAACTCCAGAAGATCGAGCGGCAGCTCGACAAGATCTCCGAGAAGGAGACCAAGCTGCACGACCGGATCGCCGACAACGCCACGGACTTCGCGAAGGTGGCCGAACTGGACGCCGAGCTGCGCCAGTTGGCGGGCGAGCGGGAGGAACTGGAACTGCGCTGGCTGGAACTCGCCGAGGACGCGTAGTACTTGGGGTCCTTCGCGCGGGTGGGGCGCTGGTGCGTGAAGGGGGCGTGAAGGGTCATAACGAGGGCATCACAGGCCGGTCCTCCCTTGGGAACAGGGGCCGATGGGCGCCGGTGCGCTGTCGGCGGCGGGTGATAGAAAGGCTCGTCTGAGAAAAGTCTGAGAGACGGCTGGTGTGGCCGAGACGCGACGGCACAGAACGTGGCACCACACCGGTCGAAGGGGGAACCGCTCATGAGTCAGCCGCCCAACCAGCCGCCGCAGGGTGGCTTCGGAGCACCACAGGACCCACGCCAGGGCGGCTTCGGAGCACCGCAGCCCCCGCAGCAGGGTGACGCTCCGCAGCCCCCGCCCCCACCGCAGGGCGCCCCCCAGACACCCCCTCCGCCCCAGGGCCTGCCCCAGGCACCGCCGACCCCGCAGGGCCCGCCGCCCGGCACCCCGCAGCCGGGGTACGGCTACCCGCAGCAGCCGGGGCAGACGGGCCCGTACGGCCAGCAGCCGGGGCCCTACACCTCCGGTCCGTACGCCCAGCCGCCGCAGCAGCCGGGACCGTACGGCCAGCAGCAGCCCGGCCCCTACGGCCAGCCGCCCGCCCAGGGTTACGGCTACCCGCCGCCGCAGTATCCGGGCGCGCCCGGCCCCGGCTCGCGCAACCCCTTCAAGGGAAAGCCCGCACTCGTCATCGGTGCCGCGGTCGCGGCGCTGGTCGTCATCGGCGGCACCGTGTTCGCGGTGACCAGCGGCGGCGACGACAAGGACAAGAAGCCGGTCGCCCAGAAGAGCGACGACCCGAAGGGCTCCGACGCCCCGACCGGCTCCGGTGACGGTGACGGCGGCGGCGGTGACGGCGGCTCCGACCCGGAGGACCTCAACGAGGGCCGCCAGGCAGGCGAGTCGAAGGTGCTCTGGTACAAGGAGGCACCGGACGCGCCCGGCAGCGGCGCCGACGCCCCCGGCCTGTGGATCACCGACAAGGCGGCGGTGAAGGCGGCGTACAAGCAGCTCTTCGCCTACAACGTCGGCGACGGCGGCGAGACCTGGGACCCGATCACCTTCCCGCAGAAGATCTGCGCGGTCACGCCGCAGAAGTCGTCCGGCGACAAGATCGTCGTGGCGTACATGAACGGCAGCAGCGACCGCGCCAAGTGCAACCAGCTCCAGCAGGTCGACCTCAACACCGGCGAACAGGGCTGGAAGGGCACGGTCGGCGACGGCGCGCTGTTCGACAGCACGCTCGACGTCGAGTTGTCCATCACCGGCAAGACGCTGATGGTGGGCCGCTCGCAGTCCGGTACGGCGTACGACATCGACAGCGGCGACAAGCTCTGGGACAAGACGAGGTACGGCGACAAGTGCTTCCCTGACGCGTTCGCGGGCGGCGAGAAGCTGATCGCCGTGGCGTCCTGCGATGCCACCGGCACCAATGAGCACGACGAGGTGCAGGAGCTCGACCCGGCGACCGGCAAGGCCAAGTGGACCCGGAAGTTCCAGACGGGCTGGAAGGTCGCGCGCGTCTACTCCATCGACCCATTGGTCATCTACAGCACCAACGAGGACAAGAAGGCGTGGAACATCTCCACCTTCGGCGCCGGCGGCAAGTTCCGCTCGCAGGTCAGCGTCGACATCAACATCGGTTCCAAGTGCGGCTGGGCCATCCTCCAGCGTGATCTGCAGGGCTGCACCGGTTCGGCCGCCGACGCCGACACGCTCTACCTGCCCACCGACGCCACCACCACGGCGAACGAGATCGTCGCGATCAACCTCGCCAACGGCAAGGAGAAGTGGCGCGTCAAGTCCCCGGCGGAAGAGCCGATGCTGCCGATCAAGGTCGAGGACGGCAAGCTCATCGCGTATGTCCAGCCGTCGTACGACGCGGGCGGCCAGGTCGTGTCGATCCCGGTGACCGGCAGCAGCCACACGCCGACGAAGCTGCTGCAGAACCCGGCGGGCACCGCGGACATCGAAAACGGCTTCTTCTCCAGCGTGTTCGACTGGGTCGACGGGCGTTTCTACCTTGCGAGCACCCGGCTGAGCGGCAACGACGAAAGCAAGGAGAAGCTGATGCTCGCCTTCGGCAAGTGAGGCGCGCACCAGGCATGACCTTGACC
>NZ_JBQQBS010000036.1:0-103149 GCF_052245395.1 Streptomyces sp. 4N124 | reverse complement strand
CGACGTATCCGCCCAAGCCCTGGATCTGGCAAGGAAGTTCGGGGCGGCGGAGTGCGTGGACGGGACGAGGACGCCGGACACGGCGGCGGCGATCCGCGACCTCACGGGCGGCGGCGCCCACCTCTCCCTGGACGCCCTCGGCGCGCCCGCGACCTGCGCCGCTTCCGTGAACGGCCTGCGCCGCCGCGGCCGGCACGTCCAGGTCGGTCTGCTGCCGTCGTCCACGGGCACCACCCCCGTCCCGATGGCCCGCGCGATCGCCCTGGAACTGGAACTCCTCGGCAGCCACGGCATGGCGGCCCACACCTACCCGCCCATGCTGGAGCTGGTCCGGACCGGCGCCCTGCGCCCCGACCTCCTGGTCACCTCCACCATCACGCTGGACGCGACACCCGCGGCCCTCGCCGCGATGGGCACGGCACCGGGAGCGGGCGTGACGGTCATCGAGCCGTGGAGCTGAACGCGCCGCGCCTGCCCGGCAGCCTCCGGGCAGGCGCGGCGCGGTCAGCCCCCTGGACGGGGCGCTGTTCACTCCTCTCTACGGGCCCGGTTGCCCGGGCGGGAAGCGACCCATTCCCGGACGGTGTCCGCGTACCAGTACGGTTTGCCGCCCTCCACATGGTCGGGTGGCGGCAGCAGCCCGTGCTTGCGGTAGGACCGCACGGTGTCCGGCTGCACCCGGATGTGCGCCGCGATCTCCTTGTAGGACCAGAGCCTTCGGTCGGTCATGAGGTGCACCTCCCTGCGCGCACCGCGGTGGCAGCCGGGAACGGCCGTCGGGGGTACCGGGCGCTGCGCTGGCGATCACAAAGCCTGTGTCCGGTGAACGACACAGAGTGAGCGCGGGTCAGGGCCTGTGCACCGGGTGTGACGGATGACTCGCGAACATGCGACATGTGTGACACGAGGGGGTCATTTGTGACACGCGGGTTGCTTGCAGCGCCCCGTAAGGGGCGCGGGGAACTGCGCGAACAACCCCCACAACCCGCAGCCGCCCCACTCCCGCAACCCGGCAGACCAGTAGGCGCCCCTACGCCCCGCACGACCTCAAAAACGCCCGCGTCCGCCGCGCAATAGGCAACGGCACATCCGCCGCACACGGATACATGTCCTGCTCCACAATCGCGAACAGATCCACATCCAGCCGCTGCGCAGCCTCCAGCACAGGCCCCAACGCCGGCACCCCGGACGGCGGTTCACACATCACACCCCGCGCCACCGCGGGCCCGAACGGCGTCCCCTCCGCCCGCACCTCCGCCAGGATCTCCGGATCCACCTGCTTGAGATGCAGATACCCGATCCGCGAACCGTACGTCTCGATCAGCTTCACGCTGTCCCCACCGCAGTACGCGTAGTGCCCGGTGTCCAGGCACAGCGACACCAGACCGGAGTCGGTCGCGTCGAGGAACCGGACGACGTTCTCCTCGCTGTCGATGTGCGTGTCGGCGTGCGGATGGACGACGATCTGCAGGCCGTACTCCTCCCGCACTCGACTCCCCAGCCGCTCGGTCAGCGAGGCGAGGTTCCGCCACTGCTCGGCCGTCAGGGAACTCGGCTCCAGCACCTCACCGGTCTTGTCGTCCCGCCAGAAGGACGGGATGACGACCAGGTGCTTCGCCCCCATCGCCTGCGCGAGCACCGCGTTGTCCGCGACATGCGCCCACGTCTTCTCCCACACGGCCTCACCGTGATGCAGCCCCGTGAAGACCGTCCCGGCCGACACCTTGAGGCCACGCCGCGCGGTCTCCTCGGTGAGCACGGCGGGGTCGGTCGGCAGATAGCCGTACGGGCCGAGCTCGATCCACTCGTAGCCGGACTGCGCGACCTCGTCGAGGAAGCGCTGCCAGGGAACCTGCTGCGGGTCGTCGGGGAACCACACACCCCAGGAGTCGGGCGCCGACCCGACCCGGATGCGGGACAGTGAGGACTGTGGTGACAACGAAGTCATGGCGGCCAGCTTCCGGCCGCCACGGCAGGCCTGTCAAGGTCTGGTCCGAATGTCTGGACAAAACATTGACAGGGCGCGCCATCGGGGTCTAGAAAGCCGGAGAGAGCCGATACGAAGGGAACGCGATGGCGTACGACCTGATCACCATGGGGCGGATCGGCGTGGACCTCTACCCGCTGCAGACGGGTGTCCCGCTGCCTCAGGTGACGTCCTTCGGCAAGTTCCTCGGCGGCTCGGCGACCAACGTCGCGGTCGCCGCGGCCCGCCTCGGCCGCCGTACCGCCGTGATCACACGTACCGGCGACGACCCGTTCGGCACCTACCTCCACGAGGCGCTGCGGGACTTCGGCGTCGACGACCGCTGGGTCACCCCGGTCGCCGGACTGCCCACCCCCGTCACCTTCTGCGAGGTCTTCCCGCCGGACGACTTCCCGCTGTACTTCTACCGCCGCCCCAAGGCCCCGGACCTGGAGATCGACGCCCATGAGCTCGACCTCGACGCGATCCGCGACGCGAGCGTCTTCTGGGTGACCGGCACGGGCCTGAGCGAGGAGCCGAGCCGTACGGCGACCCTCGCGGCCCTCGCCCACCGCGCCAAGGCCGGTACGACGGTCTTCGACCTCGACTGGCGCCCCATGTTCTGGGCCGATCCGGACGCGGCCCGCCCCTTCTACACCGAGGCCCTGCGCCACACCACCGTCGCGGTCGGCAACCTCGACGAGGTGGAGGTCGCCACCGGTGTCCGCGAACCGCACGCCGCCGCCCGCGCCCTCCTCGACGCCGGAGTCGAGCTGGCCGTCGTCAAGCAGGGCCCCAAGGGCGTCCTCGCCGTCAACAGCAAGGGCGAAAGCGCCGAAGTCCCGCCCCTTCCCGTGACCGTCCTCAACGGCCTCGGCGCCGGTGACGCCTTCGGCGGGTCCCTCTGCCACGGCCTCCTCGAAGGCTGGGACCTGGAGAAGATCATGCGGCACGCCAACGCCGCCGGTGCCATCGTCGCCTCCCGACTGGAGTGCTCGTCCGCCATGCCGACCCCCGCCGAAGTGGAAGCCGCCCTCACCGCGGGAGCCGTGCTGTGACCGTCGACATCGAGGCGCTGGTCCGCACCCGCAGCCGCCACCCCGAGGCGATCGCCGAAGCGGCCGCCCGCCGCGTCCGCCGGCCGCTGCTGGGCGACTCGGGCCGGCTGATGATCGTGGCCGCCGACCACCCCGCCCGCGGCGCGCTCAGCGTCGGCGACCGCAAGTTCGCCATGGCCAACCGCGCCGACCTGCTGGAACGCCTCTGCCTGGCCCTCGCCAGACCCGGCGTCGACGGCGTCCTCGCCACCGCCGACATCCTGGACGACCTGCTGCTGCTCGGCGCCCTGGACGGCAAGGTCGTCATGGGCTCGATGAACCGCGGCGGCCTCCAGGGAGCCTCCTTCGAACTCGACGACCGCTTCACCGGCCACCGCCCCCAGGACATCGAGCGCCTCGGCTTCGACGCGGGCAAGCTGCTGCTGCGGATCGACTTCGACGACCCGGGCTCCCTCACCACCCTGGAGTCCACGGCCCGCGCGATCGACGACATGGCCGCCCGCGGGCTCCCCGTGTTCGTCGAGCCGTTCATCAGCCGTCGTACGCCCGAGGGAAAGCTCCGCAACGATCTCTCCGCCGACGCCGTCACCAAGTCGATCGCCATCGCCTCCGGCCTGGGCGGCACCTCGGCGTACACCTGGCTGAAGGTCCCCGTCACCGACAACCCGGACGACATGGCCCGGGTCATGGAGACCTCCACCCTCCCCGCCGTGCTGCTGGGCGGCGATGTCGGGGACGATCAGGACGGCGCGTACGAGAAATGGCGCGGCGCCCTCCAACTGCCCACCGTCCAGGGCCTGGTGGTCGGCCGTTCGCTGCTGTACCCGGCGGACGGCGATGTGGCCGCCGCCGTGGACACCGCCGTAGGACTGCTGTGAGGGCCGCATGAGCAACGAGTTGTACGTCCCGAAGGGCACCACCGCCGACCCGCACTACGCGCTTGACATCGACCCCAAGCTGGCCGGCTGGACCCACTCCAGTCTGCGGATCGTCGAGCTGGAGGCGGGTGGTTCGCACACCTTCACCACTGGTGACAGTGAGTGGATCGTGGTGCCGCTGAGCGGTGGTTGTACGGTGCAAGTGGAGGACGAGGTATTCCAACTCCTGGGCAGGGAGAGCGTGTTCGCGTCGGTCACCGACTTCGCGTACGCGCCCCGTGACGCCCGGGTACAGATCGCCTCCGGCGCGGGAGGCCGCTTCGCCCTGGCAGGAGCGAAGTGCGAGCGACGACTCCCCGCCCGCTACGGCCCCGCGCCGGAGGTCCCCGTCGAGCAGCGTGGCAGCGGCAACCGCACACGCCATGTGCGCAACTTCGCCTCCGCCGACGCGTTCGAGTGCGACAAGCTCATCGCGGTCGAGGTGATCACACCCGGCGGCAACTGGTCCTCGTATCCGCCGCACAAGCACGACGAGCACCGGCCCGGCGAGGAAGCGGAGCTCGAGGAGATCTACTACTTCGAGATCGACGGCCCGAACGGCTTCGGCTATCAGCGCGTATTCCCCTCCCGTGAGGGCGGTTCCGACGTCCTCGCGGAGGTCCGCTCCGGAGACGCCGTCCTCGTCCCCGACGGATGGCACGGCCCGTCGATCGCCCAGCCCGGCCACGACATGTACTACCTGAACGTCATGGCGGGGCCCGGCGAGACTCGGGAGTGGCGGATCTGCTTCCACCCGGATCACACGGAGGGTTACCGATGACCTCAACGACGAGGCTGACGGTCGCACAGGCGCTGGTGCGCTTCCTGTCCGTCCAGTACACGGAGCGGGACGGCATACGGCACCGGCTCATCGACGCCACCTGGGGCATCTTCGGCCACGGCAACGTCGCCGGGCTCGGCCAGGCGCTGCTCGAGTACGCCGATGACATGCCGTACCACCAGGGCCGCAACGAGCAGTCCATGGTGCACGCGGCGATCGGTTACGCCCGCCAGTCCAACCGCCTGTCCACGCACGCGGTGACGACCTCCATCGGCCCGGGCGCGACCAACCTGGTCACGGGCGCCGCCCTCGCCACCATCAACCACCTTCCGGTGCTGCTCCTCCCCGGCGACATCTTCGCCACCCGCCCCGCCGACCCGGTCCTCCAGCAGCTCGAAGTGCCGTACGCGGGCGACATCTCCGTCAACGACTCGCTGCGCCCGGTGTCGAGGTACTTCGACCGGATCCACCGCCCCGAGGCCCTGATCCCGGCGGCCCTGCAGGCGATGCGCGTGCTCACCGACCCGGTGGAGACCGGCGCGGTGACGCTCGCGATGCCCCAGGACGTCCAGGCCGAGGCCTACGACTGGCCGGACGAGTTCTTCGCCAAGCGGACCTGGGTCGTACGACGGCCAGGAGCCGATCCGACCGAACTCGCCGAGGCCGTGAACGCGATCCGCGCCGCCCGGCGCCCGCTCGTCGTCGCGGGCGGCGGTGTCCACCACAGCCGTGCCGAGGAGGCGCTGGAGGAGTTCGCCCGCACCACCGGCATCCCGGTCGCCTCCACCCAGGCGGGCAAGGGCTCCCTGCGCTTCGACCACCCGCAGGACGTCGGCGCCGTCGGCCACACCGGCACCGCCACCGCCGACGAACTCGCCCGCACCGCCGACCTGGTGATCGGCGTCGGCACCCGCTACACGGACTTCACCACGGCCTCCGGCACCCTCTTCACCGGCGAGAACGTCCGCTTCCTCAACCTCAACATCGCCCCGTACGACGGCCACAAGCTCTCCGGTCTGCCGCTGATCGCGGACGCCCGCAGCGGCCTCCAGGAACTCACCCAGTCGCTGGGCATGCACGGCCACCGGGTCCCCGACGCGTACGTCACCGAGTACAGCGAGGACAAGGAGCGCTGGGAGCAGCGCGTCGACGCCTGCTTCGAGGCCGAGGAGCCCGATGTACGGCCGACGCAGCCGCAGGTCATCGGCGCGCTGGACGCCATCGTCGACGAGTCGGACATCATCATCAACGCGGCCGGCTCGCTCCCGGGCGACCTGCACAAGCTGTGGCGGGCGCGGTCGGCGGACCAGTACCACCTGGAGTACGGCTACTCCTGCATGGGCTACGAGATCCCGGCCGCGATCGGCGTGAAGCTCGCGGCGCCCGACCGGCCCGTGTGGGCGCTGGTCGGCGACGGCACCTACCTGATGATGCCGACCGAGATCGTCACGGCCGTGCAGGAGGGCGTCGCGATCAAGATGCTGCTCGTGCAGAACCACGGGTACGCGTCCATCGGCGGCCTCTCGGAGGAGACCGGCGCCGAGCGGTTCGGCACCGCCTACCGCTTCCGCTCCGGCGACGGGACGTTCACCGGCGCCCCGCTGCCGGTGGATCTCGCCGCCAACGCCGCCAGCCTCGGCATGCGCGTGCTGCGCGCGAAGACCGTGGCCGACCTGCGGGAGGCGCTCGCCGAGGCGCGCGCCGCCGACACTCCCACATGTGTCTACGTCGAGACCGAAACGGCATACACAGTGTCGGGCCCGCCTCCGGCGCAGGCCTGGTGGGATGTACCTGTGGCCGAGACCGCGACCCGTTCGTCGGCGGTGAAGGCCCGCGAGGAGTACGACCGGCACGTCACTGCCCGACGCCGCCCTCTGTGAAGGAATGACTGGAGCTCAGCCATGACGAAGATCGTCAACCACTGGATCGGCGGCAAGACCGTCGACGGCGCGTCGGGTACGTACGGGCCGGTCACCGACCCCGCCACCGGCGCGGTCACCACGAAGGTCGCGTTCGCCTCGGTCGACGAGGTGGACGCGGCGGTGCAGGCCGCCAAGGAGGCCTACGTCACCTGGGGCCAGTCCTCGCTGGCCCAGCGCACCAACATCCTGTTCAAGTTCCGGGCGCTGCTCGACGCCAACCGGGATGCCATCGCCGAGCTGATCACCGCCGAGCACGGCAAGGTGCACTCCGACGCGCTCGGCGAGGTCGCGCGCGGCCTGGAGATCGTCGACCTGGCGTGCGGCATCAACGTGCAGCTGAAGGGCGAGCTGTCCACGCAGGTCGCCAGCCGCGTGGACGTCGCCTCGATCCGGCAGCCGCTGGGCGTCGTCGCGGGCATCACGCCGTTCAACTTCCCGGCGATGGTCCCGATGTGGATGTTCCCGATGGCCATCGCGTGCGGCAACACCTTCGTGCTGAAGCCGTCCGAGAAGGACCCGTCGGCGTCGATGAAGCTCGCCGAGCTGCTGGCGGAAGCCGGGCTGCCCGACGGCGTCTTCAACGTCGTCCACGGCGACAAGGTGGCCGTCGACCGCCTGCTGGAGCACCCGGACGTCAAGGCCGTCTCCTTCGTCGGCTCGACCCCGATCGCCCGGTACATCCACACCACCGCCTCCGCCAACCACAAGCGCGTCCAGGCGCTCGGCGGCGCGAAGAACCACATGCTGGTCCTCCCGGACGCCGACCTGGACGCGGCGGCGGACGCGGCGGTGTCGGCGGCGTACGGCTCGGCGGGCGAGCGCTGCATGGCGATCTCGGCCGTCGTCGCGGTCGGTTCGATCGGTGACGAACTGGTCGAGAAGATCCGCGAGCGCGCCGAGAAGATCAAGATCGGCCCGGGCAACGACCCCACGTCCGAGATGGGACCGCTGATCACGAAGGCCCACCGCGACAAGGTGGCGTCGTATGTGAAGGGCGCCCCGGCGCAGTACGCGAAGGTCGTGCTCGACGGCACCGACTTCACGGTCGAGGGCTATGAGGACGGTCACTGGATCGGCATCTCGCTGCTCGACAAGGTGCCGCCGGGCTCGGACGCGTACCGGGACGAGATCTTCGGCCCGGTGCTGTGCGTCCTGCGCGTGGACACCTACGAGCAGGGCGTGGAGCTGATCAACAACTCCCCCTTCGGCAACGGCACCGCGATCTTCACCCGGGACGGCGGCGCCGCCCGCCGCTTCCAGCTGGAGATCGAGGCCGGCATGGTCGGCGTGAACGTCCCGATCCCGGTCCCCGTCGGCTATCACAGCTTCGGGGGCTGGAAGGACTCGCTCTTCGGCGACCACCACATCTACGGCAACGACGGCACGCACTTCTACACCCGCGGCAAGGTCGTCACCACTCGCTGGCCGGACCCGGCCGACGCTCCGGCGGGCGTGGACCTGGGCTTCCCGCGCAACCACTGAGTGACACAGCTGAGCCCGGGCACCGCACGTGCCCGGGCTCAGATGTGTCACTGACCGCGTGCTGCCTTGAGCGTCTCGGTGAGGTCACCGGTCTGCGCGGCGGGCGGTGCCGCGACGTCGGCCGTGGCGCCGAACTTCTCGAAGTCCATGGTGACCTTCATGGCGCCGGTCTCCTGCGTCAGCCGCACCGGCAGGTCCTTGTCGCCGACCCAGATGTCCATGGTCAGCGAGCCGTCGGCGCCGAGCATCGAGTTGTAGAGGGATTCGTCGTCGCCGTAGAGCTCCTTGAGCCGGCCCATCTTGCTCTTGTCGAGGACGGCTTGGTAGTGCGTGGTCCGCTGCCCGTTCACGGTCTCCGTGCCGAGGTCCTCGACGTCCTCGGCGTGCTTCAGGCTCTTCATGGATGCCGCCGGGCTGCCGCCGGAGCTTCCGCTGAGCGCCTGGTCGGCGTCCTCGCCGAACACGGCCGAACCGTCGATCTTCATCCACTCCTTGCCCGCGAGGGGGCCGGAGGGCTGCGGGTCGACGTCGTAGTAGTAGTCGCCGTCCACGAACAGGCAGCGGACCTTCGGTGCGTCCGTCAGTTCCTGCATCTGCACGGCCTTGGTGTCCATCTCGACGTCGAACGCGTACCCGTCGCCCCAGGAGTACGTGCCGTCCATGGCGATCGGGGCGCCGCCGTCGATCGAGGTGGTCATCTTCACCTCGGCCGACCCGAGTTCCTCGGTCCGGTCCGCGGCCCGCGACAGTACCGCCATGATCTTGTCCGCGTTGCCGACCGCCTTGACCGCCTGCTCCGCGGTCTCCTTCGAGGCCTCCGCGCCGCACCCGGCCGTCGCCAGCAGCGCCGCCGCCGTGAACCCCACCCAGGCAGCGGTGTACTTCTGCTTCATCTGTCCCCACCCGTAGCTGTGAATCGACTGTGCACGGGACTCTCGTGAGCCCCACTGACATCAGCGCCCACAGCGGGGTGATCGTCACCGTGGCACCGACCTGATCAGATCCCGCAGCCGCTCGACGTACAACCGCATGTTCTTGTGCGCGACATCGGTGTCCGGATAGCGGCTCGCGAACCACAGGCCCTCGTGCAGCCGGTTGATCCACACGCACACCTGGTCGCCGTAGGACACCCGCACCAGTCCGTACGCCGCCAGCTCGGACCAGTCGGCGGAGCGGGGCAGGTCCCGTCCGTCGACGTACGAGACGATGGAGTACAGGTCGGGCGAGGTGGGACGGAAGTCGGAGCCGAGCAGCCGCAGTACGCGGGCGATGGGCATGCGGGCCAGGGACCGGTTGGCGTGCATCTCGGCGCGTACGGCCTTCAGGGCGGCCGGGAAGTCGAGGCCCGGCGCCAGGGGAACCTCGATCGGCGCGCCGCCCACGAACCAGCCCACGGTGTCCGACCACTGGGACTTCACCCGGGTGTGGAAGGGCACGACCGTGCGGTAGACGGGCTGCCCGCCGAGCTCCCGGACGATGAGGCCGGTGGCGGCCAGGACGCCGATGAGGCTGCCGCCGTAGGGCCGGCAGTACGCCTCGAACGCGGCGGCGTCCTCCGCGTCCACGAGCGTCTCCCGCATGAGCTTCTGCGTGGGCAGCCCGGCGCCGGGGTCCAGGCCGAGGTCGACGGGGAAGTTCGGCAGTCTGCCGTCGCAGCGGCGGATGAACTCCCGCCAGCGGGCGACGATTTCGTGGGTCTCGTCGATGCGGTCGGCGTCCGCCCGCTCGATCTCGCAGAAGTCGACATAGCTACTGACCGGGTCCTGCGGAGCCGGACCGCCCTCGACGCCGGTCGCGTACAGCTCGTGGATCTCGGCGGGGATGCGCTGGATCGAGTAGGAGTCGACGTTGCTGTGGTCGAAGGCCATGTACACGCTGGTGGAGTCGGACCGGACGACCGCCGCGTACATGAGGTTCGGCCAGCGCAACGCGTCCGCCGTCGCGTCGAAGCGGTCCTGGAGATGCTGGACCAGTGCGTCCGCGTCGGGGAAGTCGCCGACGTCCTCGCGGTGCAGGGACACCGCCCCCGGGGCGAGGGTGAAGCGCCGTAGCTCGTCGCCGTCCGGCCGGAAGCCGCTGCGCAGTGTCTCGTGCCGGAGGGTCCAGCCCCGCAGCGCGTCCTGCAGCGCGTCCAGGTCGACCCGGCCCGGGATGTCGAAGGCCGTACCGAGCCAGGTCGGCACGAACAGGCCGTCCTCCCGCACACTTCGCGCCGTTTTGATGTGCGACTCCTGGATGTACGCCGGTGGCCGGGCGTCATCCGGCAGGCCCGCCGCCGTCTCCACGGTCGCCGGACTGAGCGTCCACTCGACGAGCCGTCCGGGCCGGACCTCGCAGCGCTGGATGTCAGTGATGCGCACAGGGCGTCTCCGTTCGCGAAGGGGGCAGACCTTCAAGGATCTGCCGGGGCGACCCCGGAAACCCGCCGTGTCGTGATCTTTCAATGGATCGAGTGGCGCCTCGAACAGCGGTTCTTGTACCACGGCGCGCGTACCACGGTCGCGGTATGCGGGACGGTGCGTCTACGCCCCTGGGAGGTCAGGGGGTTCCGCCCAGAAGCTGTCGGGGGCCGACAGGTTGGCCGCGTACCGTTGACGCATGGATCTTCGACTGCCCGGACTGCGTGGGCCAGGGCGGCCGCGGCGGCTTCTTGCCGCCGCGGCCGCCGTTGTCGTCCTCGCCGGTGCCGGTACGTGGACGGCCGTCGCCTCCGACGACGCGCCCGCGGTGCACCGCGCCGACCGGGTCATGGCGGTGGGTGACGGGGTGCGCATCGACACCTCGTACTTCACCTCCGGCGCGGACGGCCGCCGCCCCGCCGTCCTGCTGGCGCACGGCTTCGGCGGCAGCAAGGACGACGTGCGCGAGCAGGCCGAGGACCTCGCCGCCGACGGCTACGCGGTGCTGACCTGGTCGGCCCGCGGCTTCGGCAAGTCGACCGGCAAGGTCGGCCTGAACGACCCGAAGGCCGAGGTCGCCGACGTCTCCCAGCTGATCGACTGGCTGGCGAAGCAGCCCCAGGTCCAGCTCGACAGGACCGGCGACCCGCGCGTGGGCATGGCCGGAGCCTCGTACGGCGGCGCGATTTCCCTCCTCGGCGCCGGGTACGACGACCGGGTGGACGCCATCGCCCCGGCGATCACCTACTGGAACCTCGCGGACGCCCTGTTCCCGAACGGCGTCTTCAAGAAGCTGTGGGCGGGCGTCTTCTTCAACACGGCGGGCGGCTGCGACAAGTTCGAGGCCCAGCTCTGCGAGATGTACGATCGGGTCGCCGAGTCCGGCACCCCGGACGCCGAGGCACGACAGCTCCTTGAGGAGCGCTCACCGTCGGCCGTCGGCGACCGCATCAAGGTGCCCACACTGCTGATGCAGGGCCAGATGGACTCCCTCTTCCCGCTCGGCCAGGCCGACGCGGCGGCGAAGGCGATCCGCGCCAACGGCGCCCCCGTCGACGTCGACTGGATCTCGGGCGGCCATGACGGCGGCGACCTGGAGGAGAGCCGGCTCAACGCCCGCGTGGACTCCTGGTTCGACCGCTACCTCAAGGACGACAAGAGCGCCGACACCGGCCCCGCCTTCCGCATCACCCGCACCGGAGGGGTCGACTCCACCGACGGCGAGGCCACGCTGCGCGGAGCCGGCTCCGACACCTACCCGGGCCTGGAGGGCGGCCAGAAGTCCCTCGCCCTCACCGGCCGCGAGCAGACCTTCGACAACCCGGCCGGCGCCAACCCGCCCGCCATCTCCGCCCTGCCCGGACTCGGCGGCAGCGGTCTCTCCCAGCTCTCCTCGCTCGGCGTCGGCATCTCGCTGGACTTCCCCGGCCAGTACGCCGCCTTCGAGTCGGCCCCCGTCGGCGACGACCTGCGCATCACCGGATCGCCGACGGCCACCGTCCACGTCAAGTCCACCAGCGACGACGCCGTCCTCTTCGGCAAGGTGTACGACGTCGGCCCCGACGGCGCCCAGCAGGTGCTGCCGTCCCAGCTGGTGACGCCCCTGAGGGTGGCGGACGCGAAGGCCGGCAAGGACGTCACGGTCACGCTGCCCGCCATCGACCACAACGTCGACAAGGGCCACCGTCTGCGGCTGGTCCTGGCCTCCACGGACCTCGGCTACGCCTCGCCGGCGGCTCCGGCGACGTACACCGTCTCCCTGAAGGGCGACCTGTCGGTGCCCACGGCCTCCGGTGTGAGCACGGCGGCGGCCCCGCTGCCGTCCTGGGTGTGGTGGCTGCCGCTCGCGGGCGCCGGCATCGCGCTGGCCCTGCTGCTGACCGCCCGCCGCCGCACCGCGTCCGTGCCGCCGGACCCCGCACTCGCCGAAGTGCCGCTGCAGATCACGGACTTGAGCAAGCGGTACTCGAAGTCGTCCGACCGTTACGCGGTCAAGGACCTGTCCTTCCGCGTCGAGAAGGGCCAGGTGCTGGGTCTCCTCGGTCCGAACGGCGCGGGCAAGACCACGACCCTGCGCATGCTGATGGGCCTGATCACCCCGGACGGCGGTGAGATCCGCGTCTTCGGCCACGCCATCCGGCCGGGCTCCCCGGTGCTGTCCCGGGTCGGCGCCTTCGTCGAGGGCGCGGGCTTCCTGCCGCATCTGTCCGGCCGGGAGAACCTGGAGCTGTACTGGGCCGCGACCGGCCGCCCCGCCGAGGACGCGCACATCGAGGAGGCCCTGGAGATCGCGGGCCTCGGCGACGCCCTCGCCCGCGCGGTGCGCACCTACTCGCAGGGCATGCGCCAGCGCCTCGCCATCGCCCAGGCGATGCTCGGCCTGCCGGACCTGCTCATCCTCGACGAACCGACCAACGGCCTCGACCCGCCCCAGATCCGCGAGATGCGCGAGGTGCTGATCCGGTACGCCGCCGCCGGGCGCACGGTGATCGTCTCCAGCCACTTGCTGGCGGAGGTCGAGCAGTCCTGCACCCACCTCGTGGTGATGGACCGGGGCAGGCTCGTGCAGGCGGGCCAGGTAGGGGGGATCATCGGCTCCGGCGACACCCTCCTCGTCGGCACCGGTACGCCCGTGGAGGGGCCCGTCGTGGAGAAGGTCGCGGCGCTGCCGGGCGTCACCTCGGCCGTGTCCACCGACGACGGGCTGCTGATCAGGCTCGACGGTGACGGCACACCACAGCGTCTGGTCGCCGAACTCGTCCGCCTCGACATCCCCGTCCAGTCGGTCGGCCCGCACCGCCGCCTCGAAGACGCCTTCCTCACCCTGATCGGAGGCTCCGCATGAGCACGCTCACCGAGGGAACCGGCCGCTCCGAAGAGACCGGCCGTCCCGAGCCGCTCGTCGAGCGCGCCGAAACGGCGTCCGGCTACCGCGCGGGCCGCACCCTGCCACTCCGTGTCGAGCTGCTCCGCCAGCTCAAGCGGCGCCGCACGCTGGTCATGTTCGCGATCCTCGCCGCCCTGCCGTTCGTGCTCGTCGTCGCCTTCGCGATCGGCGGCGAGCCGGACAGCGGCGGTGGCGAGCGGATCACGCTGCTGGACACGGCCACCCAGTCCGCCGCCAACTTCGCCGCGGTGAACCTCTTCGTGTCCGCGGGCTTCCTGCTGGTGATCCCGGTCGCCCTGTTCTGCGGGGACACGGTCGCCTCGGAGGCCGGCTGGTCCTCCCTGCGCTATCTGCTCGCCGCGCCCGTGCCACGCGCCCGGCTGCTGTGGTCCAAGCTCGTCGTCGGCCTCGGCCTCAGCCTGGCCGCGATGATCGTGCTGCCGCTGGTCGCGCTGGCCGTCGGCGTCGCCGCCTACGGCTGGGGCCCGCTGCAGCTCCCGACCGGCGGCGCGGTGGACGCGGGCACGGCGGCGCAGCAGCTCGTGGTGGTCGTGGCGTTCATCTTCGTCTCCCAACTGGTCACCGCCGGGCTCGCGTTCTGGCTGTCCACCAAGACGGACGCGCCGCTCGGAGCGGTCGGCGGCGCGGTCGGCCTGACCATCGTCGGCAACGTCCTCGACCAGGTGACCGCCCTCGGCGACTGGCGGCACTTCCTGCCCGCGCACTGGAACTACGCCTGGGCCGACGCCGTCCAGCCGAACCCCGAGTGGTCCAGCATGATCCAGGGCAGCGCGATTTCCGTAACGTACGCGCTCGTGCTGTTCGCGCTGGCCTTCCGCGGTTTCGCGCGCAAGGACGTGGTGTCGTAGGTCAACGGAGGATCACCCACCGGTATCGACAGGCCTGCTCCGTGCCCTCATCGAGACGCTTCCGCAACGCCCCGTAGCGCACGTTCCGGCCCCCTTCGCCGTCACAGTCACAGACGTCGACGACGAAGGGGGCACGGATGTTGAAGCGGTACGGCATACGACGGCTGCTGCTCACGCTCACCGCGGCGAGCGGCCTGCTGCTCACGGCCTGCGGCGGGGGTGAGGACACGGACAGCGGCAAGGCCTCGGACTCGGCACCGGACACCGGCTTCCCGGCGCCCGCGATGCCGCAGCCCGAAGGAAGCCAGGGAACCGACGAATCCCGGGAGTTCGCCCCGGCCCCCGACCACCTCTCCACCTTCGCCCTGGACGTCGACACCGCCTCCTACGGCTACGCCAGCCGCACCCTCGCCGAGGGCCGCCTGCCCGCCCCGTCGACGGTCCGCCCGGAGGAGTTCGTCAACAGCTTCCGCCAGGACTACGACCGCCCCGACGGCGACGGCTTCTCCGTCACCGTCGACGGCGCCCGCACCGCCGTGGACGACTGGTCCCTGGTCCGGGTCGGCCTCGCCACCCGGTCCGCCGAGGACGAGGGCGAACGGCCGCCCGCCGCCCTCACCTTCGTCATCGACATCTCCGGTTCCATGGCCGAGCCCGGCCGTCTCGACCTCGCCAAGGAATCCCTCGGCGTGATGACGGACCAACTGCGCGACGACGACTCGGTCGCGATCGTCACCTTCAGCGACGAGGCCGAGGAGGTGCTGCCGATGACCCGCCTCGACGACAACCGCGGCGAGGTCCACGACGCCATCGACAGCCTGGAGCCCACCGACTCGACCAACCTCGGCGCGGGCGTCGAGACCGGCTACGAGACCGCGGAGGAAGGCCTGCGCGAGGGTGCCACCAACCGCGTCGTCCTCATCTCCGACGCCCTCGCCAACACCGGCGACACCGACGCGGAGACCATCCTCGAACGCATCGCGAGCGAACGCCGCGAGCACGGCATCACGCTCTTCGGCGTCGGCGTGGGCAGCGACTACGGCGACGCCCTGATGGAACAGCTCGCCGACAACGGCGACGGCCACACAGTCTACGTCTCGGACGACGAGGAAGCCCGCAAGGTCTTCGTGCGGCAGCTCCCGCAGAACATCGACCTCACCGCCCGCGACGCCAAGGCCCAGGTCGCCTTCGACCCCGAGACGGTCGCCGAGTACCGCCTGGTCGGCTACGACAACCGCGAGGTCGCCGACGAGGACTTCCGGGACGACCGCGTCGACGGCGGCGAGGTCGGTCCCGGCCACACCGTCACCGCCCTCTACGCCGTCCGCGTCAAGCCCGGCGCCGACGGCCACCTCGCCACCGCGAGCGTCCGCTGGCTCGACCCCGAATCGCGCACCCCGCACGAGGAGTCCGGCCAACTGGAGACCGGCTCCCTCCAGGACTCCCTGAGCGAAGCCGCACCGCGCCTCCAGGTCACCGCGGCGGCCGCTTATTTCGCCGACGCCCTCGACGGCGACGACTCCCTTCCGGGCGCGCCGACCCTCGCCGGACTGGCCGACTACTCCGCCGAGTTGGCGGACCGCACCGAGGACGAGGAGGTCCGCCGCCTCGCCGACACCATCGACCGGGCGAGTGACCTCACCGGTCAGGACTGAGGCCCGCCCCCGCACACCGAGGGCACGGCGCGCTGAAGTCCCTTCAGATGCAGGACGTCCAGCTCATGGCGGTACGCCGACCAGGTGGCCGCGAGGTAGAGCCGCGGCTCGCACGACGGCGACGTCCGCAGCCGCTGCGTGTCCTTCAAGGCGGTCAGCAACTCGGTGGTGATGCGGTCGAGTTGCGGGCGCACCTCCGTGACCAGGTCGGGGCGCTCGGTGGGCCGCTCCTCGGGATGCGCGTCCCAGCGTATGTACAGCCCGCGCTGCACCAGCTTGTTCGCCTCGATCTGGTCCCGGAACACGGCCTGTACGGCCGCCGGGTCCAGCCCGAGCCCGGTCGCCCGGGCGGCGACGTCGTCCAGGATCTGCTGCTCGCGCACCGGGTCGTCGATCGGCTTGTCGGTGCCGTACTTGGCGGCTGCCACCTTGTCGGCGAGCAGCAGCCGCTCGGCGAACAGGTCGGTCAGCGGGGTGAGTGCGGGGGCGACGGAGTTTGCCTGCGGGGGAGTCGAGGTGTGTGCGGCGGCCGATGCGGCGCCGGAGAGGGACACGGCCGCGGCGGCGCAGACGGCCACCAGGGCGGACCGGAGACGTCGGGAGTGCACGGGAGTTCCTTCCGTGGGGGGCGGTCGTACAGCAACGTACAGACGCACACACCATCACTACGCCCCGACCCATTGACCTTCCGTTACGCGTGAGTAAGTTGACTCCCC
Source organism: Streptomyces sp. 4N124 (assembly GCF_052245395.1). NCBI lineage: Bacteria > Bacillati > Actinomycetota > Actinomycetes > Kitasatosporales > Streptomycetaceae > Streptomyces > Streptomyces sp. 4N124. The sequence continues at coordinate 86,497 of NZ_JBQQBS010000036.1, read as the reverse complement.
GGTAAGTCCGACTGGCACCGGGAGCCGACATGGGCGTACGCAATGACCTGAAGCGGGCGAAGCAGCGCACCGACCTGGCCGCGCGCACCAAGGTCGAGCTGATCAGGGACGAGTCGGGCGCGGTGCGCGAGGCCCGTACCGCGCCGCTGGCGCCGCGCGTCGCCACCGGCAGCACGGCCGACCTGCCGTTCACCAACGCCACGGAGGCTCCCGACGCCGTGGTCCTGCGCCGCGAGCGGCACGGCACCTGGCAGCCCGTCACGGCCGCCGCCTTCGCCGCCGAAGTCACCGCCGTCGCCAAGGGGTTGATCGCCGTCGGCCTCGAACCGGGCGGCCGGGTCGCCCTGATGTCCCGCACCCGCTACGAGTGGACGGTCCTGGACTTCGCGATCTGGGCGGCCGGCGGCCAGACCGTCCCGATCTACGCCACCTCCTCGGCCGAGCAGGTCGAGTGGATCGTCCGCGACTCGGGCACCCGTTTCGTCGTCACGGAGACGGCGGAGAACGCCGAGACGGTGACGACCGGCACGGCCCGCCACCCCGAACCCCCACGCATCTGGCAGCTCGACGCCGGCGCACTCACCCAACTCACCACCCTCGGCCGGGACATCCCCGACGAGGAGGTCACCAAGCGCCGTACGGCCCTGACCCCCGACACGGTCGCCACGGTCTGCTACACCTCCGGCACCACCGGAAAGCCGAAAGGCTGCGTCCTCACCCACGCCAATCTGCACGCGGAGGCCGCCAACACGGTCGAGCTGCTGCACCCCCTGTTCAAGGAGGTCACCCGCCAGACCGCGTCCACGCTCCTCTTCCTCCCCCTCGCCCACATCCTCGGCCGCACGCTCCAGATCGCCTGTCTGATGGGCCGTATCGAGATCGGCCACTGCCCGAGCATCAAGCCCGACGAACTCCGCCCGGCCCTCAAGCAGTTCCGCCCCACCTTCCTCGTCGGCGTCCCGTATCTCTTCGAGAAGATCCACGACACCGGCCGCGCCACCGCCGAGAAGATCGGCCGCGGCGCCTCCTTCGACCGCGCCGACCGCATCGCCGTCCGCTTCGGCGAGGCGTACCTGAACAAGTTCCTGGGCACCGGCAAGGGCCCGGGCCCCGCCCTCTACGCCGCCTGGGCCCTGTACGACCTGCTGGTCTACCGCCGGGTCCGCAAGGAACTCGGCGGCCGGATGCGGTACGCCATCAGCGGCGGCTCCCCGCTCGACCGCAACCTCAACCTGTTCTTCTACGCCGCCGGAATCATCGTCTACGAGGGCTACGGCCTGACGGAGACCACCGCCGCCGCCACCATCGTCCCGCCCCTGAAACCCCGCCCCGGCACGGTCGGCCTCCCGGTCCCCGGCACGGCCATCCGTATCGCCGACGACGGCGAGGTGCTCATCAAGGGCGGGATCGTCTTCGGGTCGTACTGGAACAACCCGGCCGCCACCGACGCCGTACTCACCGACGAGTGGTTCGCCACCGGCGACCTGGGCGCCCTCGACGAGGACGGCTATCTCACCATCACCGGCCGCAAGAAGGACATCATCGTCACCTCCGGCGGCAAGAACGTCTCCCCGGCCGTCCTGGAGGACCGGCTGCGCAGCCGCCCGCCCGTCGGCCAGTGCCTAGTCGTCGGCGACAACCGCCCCTTCGTCGCCGCCCTGATCACCCTCGACCCCGACGCGGTCGCCCACTGGCTGTCGGTCCGCAAGCTGCCCGCCGACACCCCGCTGTCCGAGGTCGTACGGGACCCGCGGATGCGTGCGCAGGTCGAGAAGGCCGTGGACTACGCCAACGAGGCCGTCTCCCGCGCCGAGTCGATCCGCGCCTTCGCCCTGGTCGAGGGCGAGTTCACCGAGGACAACGGCATGCTCACCCCGTCCCTGAAGGTCAAGCGGCATGCGGTGACGGCGGCGTACGCGGCCGAGATCGAGGCGCTGTACGGCGGGTGAGCCCACCGGGCACGGACGGGCAACCGGGTGAATTACCCGGCAATTTGCACATATCGGTTTCTTCGGTCCTCCACATCTCGTTCACAGTCTGCAGGTCGTGGCGCATACGAGCGCGCGGCAGCGCGGTCCCCGCGACGACCGGCTTTCGCCCCTGAGAGGAAGACAACGAGAGTGCGACAGACCCTCAGCAAGGGATTGATCGTGGCCGTCGCCGCCACGACAAGCGCCCTGTCCCTGTACGGCACATGGGCCTTCGCGACACCCGTCATGCGCGGGACCGCGGCCCAGTCCCCGGCCGTACTGTCCGGCAACGCGGCCCGGTGGGACACCGAGGACGGGCTGGACGGCCTGAACGGCCTGGACGACAAGCTGAACAACCTGGACGAGCGGCTGGACCAGCTGCAGGTCCCGCAGCCGTGGTTCGCAGGCGGCACCTTCGGATACGACACCGAGGACACGTCCGGACACCACGCCGAGCAGCCGTCCGCCCCTGGCAGCGAGGTCCCGTCCGGATACGGCAACGAAGCGCCGTCCGGATACGGCAGTGAGGTCCCGTCCGGTTACGGTCCTGAAGAGCCGCCCGGCTACGGCCGCGAGGAGCCGAGCGAGAAACCGACCTGCGAGTGCCACACCCACCACCCCGAGCCGACCCCCACACCCACGCCTACCCCCACCCCGACCAAGACGGTCACGCCGCCGCCCTCCCACAAGCCGACCCCCGCCCCGTCGAAAACACCGCCGGTGAAGCCGCACCATCCGCAGATGCCCGAGACCGGCGCTGAGGGCATCATCGCGGCCACGGCCGCAGGCGGAGCACTCCTGGCCGCCGGAACGGTCCTGTACCGGCGAGGCCGGTCCGGCGCCCACCGCTAGTACACCGGTTGTCCAGCGCCCCGAAGGGGCGCGGGGAACTGCGCGACCAGCCCCCACCGGCCCGCAGCAAGCGAACTACGCAACCACGCTCAGCGCGTCGTGTTCTGCGCGAACTTCCACGCATCCGCGACGATCTCCGCGAGGTCCGCCCGCGACGGGTTCCACCCGAGCCTGTCCCGGGCGGCCCCGGCGGATGCCACCAGCACCGCCGGGTCGCCGCCGCGCCGGCCCGTGACGACCTCGGGGATCGGGTGGCCGGTGACCTGGCGGACGGTCTCGATGACCTCGCGGACGGAGAAGCCGTTGCCGTTGCCGAGGTTGCAGATCAGGTGCTCGCCGGGCCGCGCGGCCTCGACGGCCAGCAGATGGGCCTCGGCCAGGTCGGCGACGTGGATGTAGTCGCGGACGCAGGTGCCGTCCGGCGTCGGGTAGTCGTCGCCGTGGATGGAGATGGCGTCCCGCTTGCCTTGGGCGACCTGGAGCGCCAGCGGGATGACGTGCGACTCGGGGTCGTGCCGCTCGCCGTACGCGCCATAGGCACCGGCGACGTTGAAGTAGCGCAGGGAGACGGCGGCCAGGCCGTGCGCGGCAGCCTCACCGGTGATCATGTGGTCGACGGCGAGCTTCGAGGCGCCGTAGGGGTTGGTCGGCCGGGTCGGCGCGGTCTCCACGATCGGGACCTGCTCGGGCTCGCCGTAGGTGGCCGCGGTGGAGGAGAAGACAAGCTTGCGCACGCCCGCCGAGCGCATCGCCTCCAACAGCGCCATGCTGCCGGCGACGTTGTTGTCCCAGTACTTCTCGGGCAGCACGACCGACTCGCCGACCAGCGCGCACGCGGCGAAGTGCAACACCGCGTCGTACGACGCGTCGAGCCACTTGGCGGCGTCCTTGATGTCGCCCTCGATGAAGGTCACGCCACTCGGGATGCCTTCGCGGAAGCCGGTCGAGAGATTGTCCAGGACGGTGACCTCGTGACCGGCCTCCAGCAGATGCTGCGCGACGACACCACCGACATAGCCCGCTCCACCGGTGACCAGACACTTCCCGCTCATGGACTCGCTCCCTTTCGTCGCCAACGACTTGTCGTCGAACAGTGCATCCAGCCAGGGCGTCCCGTGCACGCGTGCCGCGAATTCCTGGGCATTCCTCACTCTCGCGGGCTAGTGAGGGGGCGCACTTCTCATGAATCCGTAAGGTCTTGGCTATATGTGACTGAATGTCAGGAGATAGGGGGGCGGAGCATGAGGAGTGAGAATGGCCCTTAAGCGCCCCCGGGCCGTCGGCTGGTGGCTGATGTTCATCGCGGCAGGAACGGCCGCATCGATCGCATCGGTTGCCTTGTCGACCTCGGAACCGCCTGTGGCGGCACAGCACTCGCCGACAGGGAAGGTCTATCGCGCTCCCGTGTACGGCGCATACGTCCACTACGACGGCGCCACCGCGGCGGAGCGGATGAAGGAGCTCAGCAAGTGGCTGAACGGTTACGAGCTGCGTGTCGGGCGCACATATCTGCCAGGGGACTTGTGGAGCAATATCGAGGGGGCCCATGGATTCCTGGACGAGTGGGCCGAGTGGCGCAAAGCCAAGGGCGACCGGCTCTTCGTGCTCAATGTGCCGATGCAGGAGCGCAACGAGGAGGGGCTCTCGGACGCGGAGGTCAGACAGCTTCTGCGGCGCGGCGCGGCCGGCGAGTTCGACAAGCACTTCAAGGTTCTGGCGACCCGGCTGGTCGAACTGGGGGTGCCGGACACGATTCTGGTACCGGGCTGGGAGATGAACGGCATCACCTACACCCATCGCTGCGGTCCTGATCCGGTGAGCTGGAAGCTGTACTGGAGGCGGATCGTGAACGTGATGCGTTCCGTGCCGGGGCAGAAGTTCAGATTCGACTTCACTCCGAACCGGGGAATGGACGATATTCCATGGACCGCGTGCTATCCCGGGGACAATTTCGTGGACATCATCGGCATGGATTCCTACGACCATCCGGAGGGGATGTCGTTCGACGAGGAGATCTCAGAGCCTTACGGCCTACAGCACCAAGTGGATTTCGCGAAGGCCCACGGCAAGGAGATTTCGTATCCCGAGTGGGGTCTGTCCCGCAACGGCGACAACGCGACCTACGTGCTACGGATGCTTGCGTGGATGGACCAGCACAAACCGCTGTACGCCACGTTCTCGGACTACTGCCCGTACGGTCTGTGGCAGTGCTCCAAGCACCCCTATTCGGCCGCCTTGGTCCGGGTGTGGCTGGCCGCTCAAGCCGATCCGAGGCAGGGCTCGCCCATCGTCACATGGCCGACGCCCCCGCCGGATGAGTGACGGGGGCGTCGGGCCGGGGGAATGCGTCAATGGCCGTACACGGACCGCAACATCGTGCGCTGCCGCTCCGGACTGTGCTCGACGAGCAGCTCGGCCATTCTCTCCTCGGCACCCTTGCTGGGGCCGTCCTTCAGCAGGGCGACGGCCGCAGCGGCCAGTTGTGCCGGTGTGTCGACCAGGCCGGGCAGGCTCAGGGACTCGAGTGCCGGGATACGCCGGGCCACGACAGGACGCCCCAGTCCCACCGCTTCCAGGAGCGTCATCGGTGCTCCCTCCCACAACGCGGTGTGCGCGTACACGTCGGCCTGGGCGAGCAGTCGTTGCAGGTCATGGTGGTCCAGCCAGCCGGTGACCGTGACACCGGCCCGCTCCAGCCGTTCCCGGTGGTCGGGTTCCCCGTCGCCGAGCCAGAGCCAGTTGCTCGACGGCATCAGCTGCTTCCCCCGGGCCGCCGCGTCGGCGAAGAACGCGGGGTCCTTCTGCGTGCACAGTCTTCCGACCGCGGCGACGGTCGGCGATGGCAGGCCGGCGTCGCTCGTGCCCGGGCCCGACCGGGGGCGCACCACATTGGGCACGTAGACGGTTCGCTGCCGCTTTCGGAGCAGCCGGGCGAGTTCGGTCTCCCGAGGGCTGGAGCCCGCCGCGATGCCCGTACGCCGCGACAACACGCACTCGACCGCCCACACCGCCGCCGATGCGTACCAGGAGAGGTCGCTGCGCTCCATCGCGAAGCCGTGCGGGGTGTAGACGATGCGCCGCGTCGGCACGGAGGCGGCGAGGCGCACATACCCTCCGGCCATCGAGGAGTGGGCGTGGACCACGTCCGGCCGCTGCTCCCGGAACAGCCGCCCCACCTCGCGGACCCGTGCCAGGTGGCCGGGCGGCATTCGCCAGACCCCGTCGAAGGCCGTCTCCTCGTCGGCGACCTGGTAGCCCTCCCGATCACCCTTCAGCAGCAGGTGCCGCGCCTCCGGAATGGCCCGTACATAGTCGTAGACGATCGCCTGCACACCGCCCTGCCATGCCTCAGCGACGTGCAGGACCGTCGGCCGCCCATCCCTCTGCGGCGTCGCACCCGGGTCACCACGCATGGCGCGTCCTGAGGACGGCGGGCAGCGTGCGCAGAAGGATCAGCAGGTCCAGCGGCAGGCGCCAGTCCTCGATGTACTGCAGGTCGAGCTGGATCGCCTTCTCGGCCGTGATGGTCGAGCGGCCCGATACTTGCCACAGTCCCGTCAGCCCCGGTTTGACGGACACCCGCTTGGCCCGGTCCTCCGGACTCAGTCTCATGTGCTCACCGCCTGGGCAGGGGCGCGGTCCCACCAGCGACATGTCGCCGCGCAATACGTTGACCAACTGGGGGAGTTCGTCCAGCGAGGCTTTGCGCAGGAGACGGCCGACCGCCGTGATGCGGGGGTCGTGTCGTGGCTTGGCCAGGAAGGGGTCGACCCCCGTGATCCCGGCGTGGTTGTCGGCCTGCGCCAGGTCCACCGGACGCTCGGACGCGTGGCGGTGCATGGTCCGGAACTTCAGCATCGTGAACGGCCGTTCACCGAGACCGACCCGAGTCTGCCTGAACACGACGGGTCCGGAACTGCTCATGGCCACAGCGAGACCGATGACCACCATGAGGGGCAGAAAGACGATCAGCAGAACCGCGGCGAGCACGATGTCGAGCACGCGCTTGGCGCGGGAGCCGGCGCAGCGCGGACGGGGTGTGCCGATGAGTGGTGGCCGCGGCGTCGCCGCCGAGTTCTCCACCTCGTTCAGCACGGGGGCTACTCCTTCCAAGGCACTACTCCTCCCGAGACAGGAAAAGGGTGAGATTCGAAGTGGACCCGCGTCACACGGGAGCGAGTTGGTCCACGCTCGCGTGCGCGCTCGCGCTCGTGCCCGCGCGGAACTCCGCGACGTAGTCGCTCAGGGCGATCCTGGGCTCCCAACCCAGCGCCCGAGCCCTGGAGTTGTCGGCCCGGCCCCGGGTCCGTTCGCCACGGCGGGCGGGTACGAACTCGATCGGCGCGCCGAACATCCGGGCCACGTCGATCACCCGGTGCTCCTCGCCCCGGCCCAGCAGGTATCCGTCGCCGGACCCCTTGGCCGCGCAGATGAGAATGCCCTCGACGATGTCGTCGACGTGCGTGAAGTCCCTGCTCTGCGTGCCGGGTTCGACCACGGTGAGGGGGCGTCCGAGGCGGTACTGCTCCTCGAAGATCCCGATGACCGTGGCGTAGGTGCCGGTCGAGATCTGGCCCGGGCCGTAGACGTTGTAGAAGTACGTGATGACGTAGTCGAGCCCGAACCAGTCGCCGTAGTTGCGCAGGTACTCGACGTTCTTCGCCTTGGTCCAGGCGTACGGGTTGAGGTGCTCGTCGCGTCCGCCGTTGCCGAACTTGGAGCTGGAGCCCGCGTAGACCAGGCGGGCCTCGTGCTCCTGGCACAGCGACACCACTTCCTTGGTGCCCAGCAGGTTGAACTCCCAGACCCGGTCGGGCTCGTCGAAGGACTGGGGGATGCGGGAGTACTCGCCGAGGTGGTGGACCGTGCCGATGCGGCCGAGGCCGTGTGCGGCCCAGATCTTGGCGATGTCGGTGGTGCAGCCTTCCAGGTACCGGACGCGGTCGTCCTGGACGTGGTTGTCGCGGCTGCCGGTGAAGTAGTTGTCGACGGAGACGATGCGGGTGCCGGGCGCCTTGGTCAGGAGCTTGCGGATCAGATGGCTGCCGATGAAGCCGGCGCCTCCGGTGACGAGGGTGAGGCCGTCGCGGTCGTCAGACATGAGCCATCTCCTCGTAGTGGGCGGACTCCAGACGGGGCTCGCCGGCGGGCGCGTGCACGGTGCCGGTGCGGCGGCGCTGTCCGATGCCGCGGCCGATGGCCCGGTAGGTCCAGCCGGCCTGCCGCCAGGCGGCGGGGTCGAGGCAGTTCCGCCCGTCGAGCACCCGGGGGACGGAGACGACCTTGCCCAGGACGGCGGGGTCCGCGTCCCGGAACTCGGCCCACTCGGTGAGGACACAGACCAGGTCGGCGCCGGCCCCGGCGGATTCGAGGTCGTCCGCGTAGTCGAGCAGCGGCTCGGCGCGCCTGGCGTTGTCCGTGCCCATGGGGTCGTAGACACGCACCCGCGCCCCGGCCGTGCGGAGTGCCGAGGCGACGGCGAGGGCGGGCGAGTCACGGACGTCGTCGGAGTCCGGTTTGAAGGTGGCGCCGAGTACGGCGACGGTGTGGCCGGTCAGATCGGGGTGCGGGTCGGCGGGGGCGCCGCCGAGCATGGTGGCGGCGAGCTCGACGGTCCTGGCCCGGCTGCGCTGGTTGATCATGTCGACCTCGCGCAGCAGGCGCGGCGCGCTCACGGCACCGAGCTCGCCCGCCCGGTGCTGGAAGGCCCGGATGTCCTTGCCCAGACAGCCGCCGCCGAAGCCGACCCCCGCACGCAGGAAGGCCGGGCCGATCCGCGGGTCGTGGCCCAGGGCCTCGGCGAGTTCGGTGACGTCGGCGCCTGCCGTGTCGCACACCTCGGCCATCGCGTTGATGAACGAAATCTTGGTGGCGAGGAAGGAGTTGGCCGCCACCTTCACCAGCTCGGCGGTGGCGAAGTCCGTGATGAGCAGCGGCAGTTCGCGCCCTTCGTGCTCGGCGAGCCGGTAGAGGCCGTCATGGGCGGCGTGCAGCCGCGCCAGTGCGCTCTCGTCGCGTACGCCGAACACGATCCGGCTGGGACGCAGGACGTCCTCGACGGCCCGTCCCTCCTGAAGGAACTCCGGGCTCCAGGACACGTCGACCGCGATGCCTTCGGGGGCGTGTTCCCGGGCCAGCCGCTCGACGTGCTCGGCCGTACCCACGGGGACCGTCGATTTGCCGACGATGAGCGCGTCCCGGCGCAGATGGCGGGCGAGTGCGGTCACCGCGGTCTCGACGTGGCCGAGGTCGGCTCCGAGGCCGTCGGGTCTTTGGGGTGTGCCGACGCAGATGAAGTGGATGTCCGCGAAGCGGGCTGTCTCGTCGATGTCGGAACTGAAGGAGAGGCGGCCGGCCCCGAGATTGCGGCGTAGCAGCGTATCCAGTCCCGGTTCATGGAACGGCAGGACGCCGGAGGCGAGCCGCGCGGCCTTCGCGATGTCGTTGTCGTAGCCGATCACGTCGTATCCGAGATCGGCGAAACAGGCGGCGTAGGTCGCGCCGAGATATCCGGTGCCGATGAACGAGAGCCGTGGGCGTGGGGTGTCAGCGGACATCTTGAGGGATGCTCCATTTCCTGATCTCTGCTGGGATGACCGGCATTGAACTGACCGCCGCTAACTTGGTCAGGAAATTTCGGGGCGGGCGGCGAATTCATATATACACGGAAATGGAGTCTGTCCAGGTGGCCTGACGCGACGCCGACGCATATTGTCATCCAAAAGGCCGCCCGGCCCACGCCCGGACGGCCTGCCATGAAATGTTCAGCTGTTGTCAGAGATCCGATGCTCCGTCATGTTCCGTCGGCGCCACGGTGGTTCTCGTTGTCCGCGCCGCTCCGGGACCACGCCCGACTGCGCAGGATCACCTTGGCCCGGCCGCGCGCGGCGGCCTCGCCGGATGCGGCCGCCAGCAGCGGTGCGGTGCGGCGACGGGCCAGCAGGAGACGCTGGTTGACGACGGACTCGGGGTGCCAGCGGTACTTGTACGGCTCGTTGCCGCGCAGCAGGCTCAGTACCCGGTGCTCGCGGGACGCGAGGTACTCGGCCGACGCGCGCACCACCATCGTCGCCACGTCCGCCTTGCGCTCCCGAAGCGTCGGATGGACGCCGTACAGATAGACGCCCGCCAACTGGCGGGACAGCAGCGTCAGATCGACGGCCACGACCTCGTCCTCCAGCCGGTACTCCCGCACCAGCGCCTCGCCGGAGCGGGCCATGGGCACGGTCGACCGGACGAGGTGGTCGAGAAAGCGCGGCCGCAGATGCTCCGGCGTCACGCCCCGGCCCTGCCACTGCAGTTGATGCAGCTCCAGCATGCGCCGCAACGCCGCCGCCGTCTCCTCGGGGCCCACGACACGCGACTCGACGCCGAGCCTGGTGAGCTTGTTCAGCTTGTTGCGGATCCGCTGGGAGCGTGTCTTCGGCAGCCGCCCGAGCAGATCGTTCATGGGAGCGGCGGGCAGTTCCAGGCACTCGGAATCGCGCAGCCGACGGCGCGGGCCGCCCCAGATGCGGTAGATCCGCTCCATCGCGGCGCCCGGCCGCACCTCGCGGAAGTCGATCAGCGCGGTACGCGCCTCGTCGTGCAGGGCGTCCGCCAGCGCCAGGGTGCCCTGTACGACCGCCCGCTCGTCGAGGAGCACATCGCAGAAGTCGGTGATGGCGCCGCCGATCGGCACCAGCGCGGGCAGGGGGTAGTACACGCGCATGAGTGGCGCGGCGGCCACCAACGTGCCGCCCCTGCGCACCAGCACGAGCCGCAGCCGGCCCGGCCTGCCGTACGACAGCCACCACGAGTGCACCCAGGCGTAGCTCTGGAACGGCGTCGCCGCCGGAGACGCCCTGTGCAGGCGCGCCCACTCCTCGGCCAGCCCGGCGAACACGCGCTCGTCGGTGCAGATCTCCACCGACAGCGGGCTGCCGGACGCGGTCATCCGAGCTGCTCCTGCGCATCACCGGCGTGGGCCGGGGCCGGCACCGACGCGTGCGCCGAGTCGTCGTGCTCCGTGCTCTGCCGCGGCCGGACCAGCAGCGCCAGGCCGCCCAGCAGACCTCCCGCGCTGGCGCCCACGAGCGTGGTCAGGGCGGGCGACGCGGACGACGGCTGGGCGGGCTTCAAGGCGCGGGAGAAGCTCACCAGCTTGATGCCGGTGTTGCCGGCGGCGTGGCCGGCATGCTCGGTCAGCGAGCGGGTCACGGCGTTGGCCATGTCGGCGGCCTGGGTGGGGCGCGGGGAGGTCGCCGAGATCGAGACCATCGGCGCGTCGGGCGAGGTCTGGGCCCGTACGCTCCTGCGCAGTGTCCCGACCGGAACGTCGGCCCACATCTGCGCGTACCCGAGCACCGCGAGCTGCGTGGCGACGCGGCCGTACGCCTGCGCGAAGCCCAGCGTCGCCTGCGAGTCGACGTAATTCTGCTTGACCGGTACGGCCATGACATAGCTGGTGGCCGTGTACTGCGGGGTCTGCGCCGTGCCGTACAGGCCGCCGGCCGCGGCGCCGAGCAGTACGCCGGCCGGCAGCAGCCATCGCGCCGGCAGCCGCGTGGCGCGCGCGAGGGCCCGGAGGGCACGTCGTGCGGGCTGAGGGGAGGTGTCGGTCGTCATCGGGGCCTCACTTCCAGGGGTGCGTCGGACAGGACTGCCGAGTACAGATCCACCGTCTGCCGGGCGATGTTCTGGATGCTGTTGCGCTGTACGACATCCGGGATGATTCGCTCGCCGGGATGCGCCGCGTACAGCCGCAGCACCTCCCGCGCGTACTCCTCGGCACCGCACGGGACCTGCCGGGCGGTCGGTACAGAGTCGGGGGGAAGGTCCGAGACGGCCGGGGCGGATGTGTACAGCACCGGGAGCCCGGTCGCGAGGGCCTCCACCACGGCCATGCCGTAGGTCTCGGAGGTCGACGGGCCGGCCAGCACGTCCATCGCGGACATCAGGTCGGGCATACCGGGCGCGTCGTCCCCGGCGTCCGGTACGTACGGCCGCTCGCCCGTCATCACCACCCGGTCCGCGACCCCCAGTGCACGGGCGGTCCGCCACAGCGCCGCCTTCTCGGGACCGTCACCGACCAGCAGCAGCCGTACGTCGGCGGGCAGCTGCGGCAGCGCGCCCACGAGCACCTCGAAGTGCTTGCCGGGAATCAGCCGGCCGACGCCGCCGACGACATACGCGTCCTCCGGCAGCCCGTAGAAGATGCGGGCCTTCTTGCGGCGCACGTCGTCGAACCGGAACAGGGCCGGGTCGAAGCCGACCGGGATGACACGGATGCGTGACCCGGGCACCCCCCACGCCCGCAGGTCCTCGGCCCCCGTCGGCGACACGGCGATCGTGACGCGGCCGAGGCGCTCGCCGAGCAGATACAGCGCGCGCACCCCGGCGGTCAGCCGTCGGCCCTCCAACTCCGTGCCGGACAGGCTGTGTTCACTGGCCACCACCGCCCGCACCCCCGCGAGGCGCGCGGCGATCCGCCCGTAGAGGCACGCCCGGTACAGATGGGTGTGGACGATGTCGTAGCCGCCGGTCCGGATCAGCCTGACGAGACGGGGCAGGGCGCGCAGATCGCGGTTGCCGCCCATGCCGAGGTGCAGGACCGGGATCCCGTCGGCCCGCAGTCCGTCGGCCACCAGGCCGGGCCGGGTCAGCGTGGCCACGTCGCACTCCACCTCCGGCGGCAGATGGCGCAGGAGCTGACGCAACTGCTGCTCGGCGCCGCCGGCTCTGAGGGCGGTGATGATGTGCAGAACTCTCATGCGCTCGTCTCCAATGCGCGGCCCCAGACACGGGCCAGCCGTCGTTTCAGTTCCAGGTGCACCGCCGTGTCGGCCTGCCTGATGTTGATGCGGGGCAGCGCGAGATCGCCGGCGGCTTCCCGGCCGGGGGCGATGGCACAGGCATACCGGTAGCCCGCGCCGCGCACGGCGGCTCGGACGCGCGCGTCGATCGTGCCGTACGGGTAGCAGAAGCCCTCGACGTCACCGCCGGTGATCCCGGCGAGGAGGGCGCGGCTGTCGTGGAGCTCGGCGTGCAGCAGGTCGTCCGGGAGGGCGATGAGGTCGGTGTGGGTGAGGCCGTGCGAGGCGATCTCCATGCCGGCCGCCGCGATCCGGCGGACGCCGTCCGCGTCGAGCAGCGGCTTGCGCGGGCCGTACGACTCCCAGTCGTTCCCGCCGCCGAGCCGCCCGGCGACCAGGAACACGGTGGCACTGCACCGCCGGCGGCGCAGCACCGGCAGCGCGGTGGTGAGGAAGTCGGCGTACCCGTCGTCGAAGGTGAGCCCGACCAGGCCGCGTTCCTCCCCCCGGGCACGCGCCGCGAGCAGCTCGCGCATGCTCACCCCGCGCAGGCCGCGCCCGCACAGCCAGGCGAGCTGGCGGTCGAGGCGGTCGGGGGAGACGGTGATGTGGTGCGGGTCCTCCGGGCAGTCGGAGACGGAGTGGTACATGGCCACCCAGGCGCTGGGACCGCGCCGGGCACGTCCTCGGGCCGGCGGCGCGATCGCGTCGCGGGATGCGGAGCCGTCAACGACCATGGCGTGCCTTTCGGGTGAGGAAGCGTCGGACGGCGAGTGCGGCGACACGCATCAGGTGCCGGGCATCGGCCGCGTCGAGGACCCACGCCAGCAGCAGGAAGACGACGGTCACACTCACGCCCCCCGCGGCGACCGCGGCCGGCGGCGAGCTGAACGCCCCTGCGCAGAAGAACCCCGCTCCGGCTGCGCACGCGGCAGCGACAACTGCCTTGGCCAGTTCGACGACGAGGCCGCGAACACGCACGGGCACGCTGTGCGAACCCAGCCCGTGCAACAGGATCAGCCCGGTGAGGGTGATACCGGCCGCATTGCCGAGGGCGATGCCACGCGCGTCCCAGTGGCTCGCGCTCCAGGCGTCGATACCGGCGGTGGCGACCAGGCCCACGGCCATCGCCCCCGCCGGGTACCAAGTGGCGCGCCCCGCCGAGAAGTACGACCGCAGAAGCGTCCCCACCAGCGCCTGGCCGAGCAGCCCGAGCGTGTACACCCGCAGGATGCCGGCGGTCGCCGCGGTGTCCTCGGCGGTGAAAGCGCCACGCTCGAAGAGGACCTGGACGATCTGCGGCGCACAGGCCACGATCGCGGCGGCGCCCATCAAGGCGATGGAGGCCACCAGGACCAGGTCCTGCTCGATACGCTCCCGGGCCCGCCGCAGATCCCCCTGGGCGATGGCCTGTGCCACCACGGGATACGTCACGATGGCCAGCGTCAGCGCCAGCAGCATCGGGTACTGGCCGACCTTCTGGGCGTAGTTGAGGTGGGAGATGGCACCACTGGGCAGCTCGGACCCGAAGTAGCGCTCGACGAGGACCTGCGAGTGGCGGCACAGCGCGAAGACGAGAACCGCGCCGACCAGGGCGAGCGTGACCGGCCGGCCGTCCTCCTCGGCCTCCGCGGACGAGGGCTGCCGGGGCCCGCCGGAGATCCTGCGCCACAGGGCGATCCCCTGGACGGTGACCATGAGGCACCCACCGAGCGCGACGCCGAACGCGGCGGACCGTACGCCCCAGCGCCCACCGAGGGCGAACATCGTGACGATGATCGCGGAGTTGGACGCGAGAGAGATCGTCGCCGGTGCGAGGTACGAGCGGTGCGCCCGCAGCGCCGCGCTGCAGTACCCGGCCAGTCCGAAGGTCAGCACGCACGTCGCCGTCAGACGGGTGCAGTCCACGGCGAGAGACGGATCGGGCAGGCCCGGCGCGAGGACGGAGACCAGCAGCGGCGCCGCGACGATGAACACCGCCGCCATACCGGCGAAGGCGAGGCCCAGCCGTGGCAACGACGCGGCGATCAGCGCCCGCACCGGGTCGGGCGAGGTCACGCCGCGCGCCCGCTGGGCCAGCGCCACGCTGAACGCCGGGACCAGCACGATCACCATCCCGTCCTCGATCAGCAACGACCCGGCCAGCTCGGGCAGGGTCCAGGCCACCAGCAGCGCGTCGGTCTCCCCGCTCGCCCCGAAGAAGTGGGCCAGCGACTGGTCCCTGGCGAGCCCGAGCAGCGACCCGAACATGGACAGCACGGTTGTGAGCAGGGTCGCCTTCGCGAGGAAACGGCCCGAGGGGGCCGACGCGGGCGCCGTGTCCGTGGCACGGGCGGTGGCCCGGCTTCGCCCCGGGGCGTGGTCCTGCTCGGCGTCGGGAAGGCCGGCCGGGACGGAACCGGCCGGCGTGGGCCTCATCGCGGGCCCGATTCCGACGCCGTGGTCGTGGCCGGCGCCGCGCCGCCGCCCAGCGCCCACCAGGCCGCGAGTCCGAAGTCCAGGGCCACCAGGGTGGCGGAGCCTCCGCCGGTGTCGGCGTACGTGAAGTCCACGAGCTGCCACAGGAGCAGGCCGCAGCAGATGAGCGCGCAGTCCCGGTCGTGCCGTGCCGTGCGGGTACGGAGCAGTCGGCGCAGCCCGCACACCAGCAGGGCCAGCCAGCTGCCCGCCACCGTCACCACACCCACCAGGCCCTGCTCGCTCAGGACCGTCAGGTACATGTTGTGCGGGGAGAAGAAGGGCTGGCGGTAGAAGTCGTGGCCGGCGCCGTCCGTGTCGGCCGCCGACTCCAGCGCGAGCGGCGCGTGGCCGTCCCGGTACTCGGGGAAGGCCTTCAACCCCACACCGGTCACCGGCCGGTCGCTCCACATGCCCAGCGCGGCCGACCACAGTGCGTACCGGTCGAGGACCGACTGATCCGGAGCGGCGGCGACCTGCGTGATGCTGTCCAGCCGCTCCTGCAGCATCGACGTACCCACGCCGAACCCGCCGACCAGCACCACCCCGGCCGCGACCGCCGCCGCGAACACCTGCATCGCCCGCCGCACCCCGGCCAGCAGCAGCTGTGCCCCGCACGCCACGGCCGTGGCGATCCAGGCCCCCCGGCTGAAGGACAGGACGAGGGGAACGAGCAGCACCAGCGCGCACACCGTGGCTACAACCCGCTGTCGCCGCGCCGGGTTCTCGAGCGCGAGCCCCGTGGCGGCCACGATCCCGGACGCGACGACCGTCGCCATCCCCATCACTTCGGTCGGCCCGAACGTGCCCACCGCCCGCACGAATTCCCCGTCGTACGAGGCACCCGTACCGGTCAGATACTGGTGCACCCCGACCGAGCCCTGCCACACCGCGAGACCGATCACCGCCCAGGCCACCAGCCGCACATCACGGCGGTCGCGCAACAACAGCAGCACGGCGACCGGGACGAGCACGAAGACCTGGACGCTGCGAGCCAGCCCCATGAGTCCCTCACCCGCACTGGGCGTGACCGTCGCAGCGACCGCGAACCCGATCACGGGGAGCCCGAGGACCACGGCGGCCGTACGCGTCAGCGGACGCCGGGCCTGGCGCGCGGTGCGTACGACGGCCCAGAGCACCACCAGCCCGGAGGCGGCGTCGGCAGGGGTGACGCCGTCCGCAAGGGGCGGCAGTCCGATCAGCGCGATCAGTGCCACGACGGGCAGGACGGGAGCGGCCCGGCGCAGCGCCGGCAGGGGCAGCGCCCACGGTGACGCGGCTGCGAGCGTGGTGCTCACCGGCACTGTAGTCATGTGGGGTCGGTCTCCCTGCATGTGGGATTTTGAACCAGCACCTGTATTTATCTGAGAACTCGTCAACTGTGTCGGAACGGGCGCACCCGACACCTCGAATGGAGCATCGGCCTCATCGGAATACGCGCACATAGTCGGCGCTGAAGGTGATGGGGCCCTTCGTCTGCGGGACGGGGTGGTGGATGCCCGAGGAAATCGAGAGATTGACGTTCAGATAGGCGGACCACTTCGGGTCCACTCCGCGTCCGTCCTGGTAGACCAGAGCGCCGTCGACGTACCAATCGGCGGAACGGGTGCCCAGCAGCACGCCGACCCGCACCCAATTCCCTTTGGCCGGGGGCCTGATGACGTGGTAATTGGCTGCTTCCCGGACATGGTTCACCATTTCCAGCAGATCCGGGGCATCGGGATGGTATTCGAGTACGTCGATTTCGTGGCCGTCACCGATCCAGGTCCACACCGACGGCCACGCTCCGACCGCGGTGGGCAGCTTCACCCGGACCTCGATGTAGTGGCCGGGCCGCAGCCGGAACCCCTCTCGGGAACGTTCCGTCGTGATCAGCCCCGTCTCCCAGGCCCGCAGCCCGTTCTCCAGGGTCTGCCGACCGGGCCGAGCGGTGAAAACCGCCTTTCCGTCGGCGATACGCACGTTGTGGGGATTCAGCCAGTCGAGCTTGAAGTACCTCGGATTGTGGGTCCCGTACTCATAGGCCGAACTGGCGTCGCGGGTCCAGCGGCGACCCCACACGAAAGGCGAGTTGAAGTCCTCCGCCCAGACAAGCCTTTTCCCCGCGGACGGATCCACGCTCCGCCCCTTTGAGACGACCCGGAGCTTGGTCTTCCCGAGCGGATGGTGACCGGTCTCGTCGTCGTAATAGGCGTACTGGGTGTATGTGCCCGCGCGGAAGGTACGGGGCTTGGTGGTGAAGGTGAAACCGCCGGGGCAGATCCGCGCGTTCATGGCCGCACCGGGATAGTCAAGCGGCTTCTCCAGCCCGTCCCGCACGGCCACGCCCACTCTCCGGACAGTGACGCATTCGGGCGCGCGCAGCTTCACCGTAGCGGCGACTGCCTTACCGGGCTGGGCACCTGACGGAGTGAGACCGTCCTGGACGACGCTCACGCCTCCGGGAACGCTCCTCCCGAGTGGCGCCGTCGCATTGACGTGACACGCCAAGGACACCATTCCGGCCATCGTCAGCGCCGCGACACGGCTCGCCCTCTTCATAGGCCGGAGCTCCTTCATAGGTGACGGCCGCGCCGTCAGGAAGTGATGGACTCCCTGCTCTGACTGGGGACGACGCACGACGTGGTGACCATGCCGAGCAACTCGCGGTACACGTCGATCACCGCATCCGTGGCGTGCCGCAGGTCGTGGGACACGAGCACATGCGCGCGGGCCTGTGCGCCCAGCGCGGTGCGCAGCGGCTCGTCCCGCAGCAGCGCCGTCACGGCCCGGGCCAGCGCGCCGGGGTCCTCCGGCGGCACCAGGCAGGACGGCAGATGGCCGGGCGGAAGGCTCTCGCGCGCTCCGTCCACGTTCGTGACGACGACCGGCCGGGCGCACGCCATGGCCTCCAGCGGGGCGAGCCCCGTGCCTTCCCAGCGCGACGGCAGGACCACGACGTCGGCGGCCCGGTACCAGGCGGCGGTGTCGGCGGTCGCGTCGGCGAACTCCACCGACGCGGGCGCACCGGCACGCAGCCGCCCCGCGTCCGGACCGTCGCCGACCAGCACCAGCCGTGCGCCGGGCACCCGCCGCACCACCTCGGGCCAGGCCTGCAGAAGCACGTCCTGCCCCCTCTGCCGGCACAGCCGCCCCACGCACACGACGACTGGACCGGCCCCGGACCGCGCCCGCTCTCCCTCCGGCCGGAACCGGTCGGTGTCGACACCGTTGGGGATCACCCGCCACCGCGCGGTGATGCCGTACCGCTCCCCGGCCCGCCGCTCCGCCTCGCTGACACACAGCACACGCGTCGCCCACCGCGCCCCGAACCGCTCCCAGCCCAGCGCCAGTTGAGCGACGACTCCGTCCGCCCCCGCGAACGACCAGGCGTGCGGCTGAAAGACGGTCGGCATACGGCCGTGCACCGCGAGCCGGGCCGCGACCCCCGCCTTCGCACTGTGCGCGTGCACCAGGTCCGGCCGCACCTCGCGCAACAGCCGCGTCAACCGCCGTACCTCGTCCGGGAGTCGGTGTCCCGGCGAGCGGGTCGCGTCCCAGCGCAGCACCGTGCAGTCCAGCGCACGCAGCCCCTCCGTCAGCGTCCCGCCCCCCGGGCACGCCACGGTCACCCGCAGCCCCGCGGCGAGCTGCGCCGCCACCAGGTCCGTGACGGCCCGGGCGATTTCGCCCTCGACGGGCTGAGTCACATGCAGAATGTGCGGCGCATATACCACGGACGGCGTCGCACGGCACGGGACGGGACCCGGGGAAATACGCATGACCGAGGCTGCCCTTCCGAAGAAAGAGTTTCAATCGGCTTATTTTGATCATGGGATGAGCGGCATGAGCCGCTTATCCTGCGTTTCCTCGCGCAGACCACCCGATCGGCGGCGGGTGTTCTCGTATGAGTTCCCGGGACTTGTCGGCGGCGGAGTTTCCAGGAAGGTCCGCTCTCGTTAGCCCAGGAGAACCGAGACCGAGTCAAGATTTGCCAAGAAAGGCGCATGATGAAGAACCTGAAGGCTGTTGCCGTCGTGGTCGGCTCCCTCGCCCTCGCCGGCGTCACTGCGCCCGCCGTCGCGGCGGACAAGCCGGGCAACGGCCTGGTCGACAACGGGAAGACGGTCGCCCGCAATCTCCCCGCGGCCGCCAAGGCGCCGACGGGCATGGTGGGCGGCAAGGTGAAGCGCACGGCAGAGGGTGTGAAGCAGGGCGTGCAGGAGTCGGGCATGGTGAAGACCCCCGTCTTCGGCGGCGCCCTGCCCAACCCGCTCGACGGCAAGCTGCTCAACGGCCTTCCGGTCGGCAAGACGGCGGCCAAGCCGGCGACCAAGTAACCGATTCATCCCGCGCCGGGCCGACTCCGCACTTCTCGGAGTCGGCCCTTCGGCATGTATGCGGGCTGCAATGGGCCCTTGCCCGTTGGGCCAAACGGACGATTCAGGGTGACCGCGGGCGGCACAACTCCGTTGCACCTGGTGAATGGGCGCCCTTTCCTCCTTGTTGGCGTTCTCTCGTGACCGTGGGCCCTGTCTGTTTACTGACGCAGACAGGGCCCACGGGCTTGATGCGGCACTCATCCTTCGCCGTAACTCACCCTTCGTCGTAAAAGCCGAGTGCGGTCCACCGGGTTTCCGGAGGACCGCACTCGGGTGTGAAGTACTGCTCAGAACAGCAGGCCGCCGAAGTAGGGGGCCATCTGCGACTGGTTGATCGGGGCCGTGTTGCAGGCGGCGTAGTGCGAGTTCGGCGCCGCGACGCCGCCGAGGACGGCTCCGTTGGACCACGGGGCGATGCATCGACCGTCGATGAGGGCGCCGTTGACGACGGCAAGACCCTGCTGAGGCTCGTTCACGACGACCGGGGCCGATGAGAAGCCGTTGCCGCCGGTGACCGTGGTGGTGTCGCCGTCGGCCGCGGCGGTGCCGCCGGCCGCGAGGACGATGCCTGCCGCGAGGGCCGAAATGGCCGTAACCTTCTTACGCATGAGTTGCGCCTTTCCGGGCTGCGTGGGTTTACCTGCTCCGAATGGCTCGGAGCAGGGGTCAGAACAGCAGGCCGCCCTTGTGCGGGGCGTTCTGCGACTGGTCGATCGGGGCCGTGTTGCAGGCGGCGTAGTGCGAGTTCGGTGCGACAACGCCGCCGAGGACGGCTCCGTTGGACCAGGGGGCGACGCAGCGGAGGTCGACGGCGGTGCCGTTGACGACGGCGATGCCTTGCTGAGGGGCGTTCACGACGACCGGGGACGTCGAGAAGCCGTCACCACCTTTGACCTCCGTGCAGTTGCAGGCCGCGGCGGTGCCGCCGGCCGCGAGGACGATGCCTGCCGCGAGGGCGGAAATGGCCGTAACCTTGTTACGCATGAGTTGCGCCTTTCCGGGCTGCGTGGGTTTACCTGCTCTGAATTGCTCGGAGCAGGGGGGAGCAGGGGTCAGAACAGCAGGCCGCCCGCGTAGGGGGCGTTCTGCGACTGGTCGACCGGGGCCGTGTTGCAGGCGGCGTAGTGCGAGTTCGGTGGGACGACGCCGCCGAGGACGGCTCCGTTCGACCACGGGGCAATGCAGCGACCGTCGACGACCGTGCCGTTGACGACGAGAACGCCTTGCTGAGGCGCGTTCACGACGACCGGGGACGTCGAAAAGCCGCCACCGCCCTTGACGGTGGTGTTATTGCCGCCACCGTCAGCGGCGGCAATGCCGGCGCTGCCGACAACGGTGCTGAGGGCGAGGGCCGTGATGACCGCGAACTTCTTGGACAACTCGATTCCTTCCTGAATTCACGGTTGCGCACGCTTACGTACCAGGAAACCCATATAACTGTGCATAAGTCACGGTGGGAACATTCAAACGCGGGCAGATTCCATCGGATGGCGCAACGCGGGCAGCGTGGAATCCGCGCGGTGTTCCAGGAAATGCGGCGCTCGTCGGCCGTATGGGCCGACCGGTATGGATGCCGACGTGCGTCCGGCCCACCGGCAGGGTGAGGGCCGGTGGGCCGGACAGTTGGTTCGCGGGTGCCAGTGGGCTTTGGGCCCGCCGTATGCGGAGGTGGAGCTGCGGGTCCGGATCCAGTGTCTGGGCCTGCTGTCGGTCTCCGGCTGCCGAGAACCGGATCAGAGTCTCAGAATTCCAGGCCCAGCCTGCGGGATTTCGCGGGTGCGGCCGACTCGCACGCTTTCACTTGCTCAGCATGGTGCCGAGCCCCGCGGCGGTCGGCGCCTGCAGCGGGTGGACCTGCACGGAACCCTTTCCGGCCGGGTTCTTCACCGGAATCGTGGGCTTCTTGGCGGCGTCCGGGTCCATTCCGTCCAGATAAATGCCGGACATTCCGCCCGAGTTGTTCTTGTCGAACGCGCTGCCCTTTCCGATCCCGCCTTCACGGACCAACTGCGTCACGGTGTCGGCCGCCGGCACGACAGCCGGAGACACCTTGGTCGGGGACATGAGACCGAGCGGAGCCGGGGCGGTACCCGAACCTCCGGCGGCCGATGCCGCGGCGGCGGAGCCGCCCACAAGACCCGCACCGATGGCCAACGCCGCAGTGGTGAAAACTGCCTTCTTCATGATTCACCTCGCTTGAAAGTTACCTCTGATCCGACGGTTGGAGAACATAGCAGTCCATGGGCTCTGTAAAAGCGAGACGTTGCTCCATACGTATGAAAGTCGAGGGAGTGAAGAATGCAATGCGCAAGGCGCCGCAGAGGGATTGGAATGTGATCGGCGAATCAATTGATCGTATGGTTCGTCCGGTGCGGTCCGGCTGAATTACTGAAAGGAATGAGGAATTCGGTGACCGTGGGGAGGGCTGGGCGGTTGTTCGTACGGACTGCCGAACCGTATGGGGAGTGAGCGATGACGATGGGCACGCCGCGGCGGGAGGTGGCGCGGGGGCTGCTCGTCTCCGCCGTCGCCCCGTTCGTCACCGCCTCCCGGCGCCCGCGGTCCGCGGACGGGCCGGAGGGGGCCGGTACCGCCTTCGACGAGGTCTACCAGGGCCGCCGTATCCAGGGTGTCCCGGTGACCCTCGGCGCTCTCGATGTCGCATGGCACGTCACCGTGGACGGCCATCCGCTGCACCTCATGCGGCGGGCCGACGGCAGCTGGCTGAGCATGCTCGACCACTACAGCTGGTTCCGGACCCCGCTGGAGGCGACCCGCGCGGCCGTCGACGAACTCGGGCCCCTACGGCGGCTGCGGGGGGCAGGGCATGACGTACGTGCGTAAGAACGTCAGCCAGTTGACGCGGACCGAGCGGCGGCGGTTCGTCGAGGCGTTGCTGGAGCTCAAACGGAGTGGCGAGTACGACGAGTTCGTACGGCTCCATGTCGCGCACTTCGTCGGGGACGGCCACCGCGGTCTGCGCGCCGCCCATATGACGCCCTCCTTCCTGCCCTGGCACCGCCGGTTCCTGCTGGACCTGGAGAGCGCCCTGCGCCGAGTCGACTCCTCGGTGACGGTGCCGTACTGGGACTGGACCCGGGACCGTACGACCGCCTCGGTGCCTTGGACGGACGATCTGCTCGGCGGCAACGGGCGGCGCTTCGACCGGCAGGTGATGACCGGGCCGTTCGCCTATGCGGCGGGCCACTGGACCATCCGGGTGGGTATCACCGACGACGAGTTCCTCACCCGGGACCTGGGCCGCCCCCGAAGGCCGATCACCCTGCCCACCAAGGACGATCTGAACCGGGCGCTGGACGACCCCGTCTACGACGTCTCCCCGTGGGACTCGACGGTGACCAGGGGCTTCCGCAATCAGCTGGAGGGATGGGGGAGCGGCAGCAACCCATGGCGCAACCACAACCGGGTGCACCGCTGGGTCGGGGGCGCCATGCTCGGCGGCGCGTCCGTCAACGACCCCGTGTTCTGGCTGGTCCATGCCTTCGTGGACCTGCAGTGGCAGCGCTGGCAGCAACGCCACCGCAACCACCGCTATCTGCCGGACCGGCCGCCCGGTCCGGGCAGTTCCCAGTACGGCCGTATCGTCGCCCGGCACCAGCGGCTGCCGCCGTGGGATGTCACTCCGGATGAGCTTGAGGATCTGTCCCACATCTACCGGTACGCATGAGGAAAATCGCTCGGCCCCGCAGCCGACGTCCACTAGCCTCCGGGCATGGCAACCGATGCGACGGAGCAACTGGTCCGACTGTTCGCCGAGGAGAGCCGGGTGCGCGCCTTCGCCGCCGTGGCGCTGGGCGCCGGGAGCGCCGAGCAGGTCGCCCGGGCGGCGGGTCTGTCCCCGAAGGAGACGGCCGTGGCGCTGCGGCGGCTGCGGGAGCAGGGCGTCGTGACGGCGGGGGACGACGGTGAACTGGGCGTTGCCTACGACCTGTTCAAGGGGTACGCGCGAGCGGCGGCGCAGCGGGTGAACGACTCCGGGGCCGCTGAGCGCCCCGCCTCCGGCAGCGATCGGGCCGACATCGTCCTGCGGACCTTCGTCCGGGACGGGCGGCTGGTCCGGCTTCCCGCGCAGTGGACCCGTAAGAAGCTGGTGCTGCGGCACATCGCCGAGCAGACCTTCGAGCCGGGCGTCGAGTACCCGGAGCGGGCCGTCAACGACAAGCTGCGCGCCTGGTGCCAGGACAGCGACGACATCGACCATGTGACGCTCCGGCGCCATCTGGTGGACCTGCACCATCTGCACCGGAGCGAGGGCATCTACCGGCGGCCGGTCGACACCGCGCAGGACGAGGCCGCCGACATCGCCTGACACGCCGGCATCGCTCGACTGCCGACTTCAGGGCAGTTGTCGTACCGGAGAACCCGCCAGGAAGGCCTGGATGTCCTCCACCGCATGGCCGTAGTACGTCGCGTAGTTCGCCTGCGAGACATAGCCCAGGTGCGGTGTGGCGAGGAGGCGCGGGGCGGTGCGCATCGGGTGGTCGGCGGGGAGGGGCTCGATGTCGAAGACGTCGATGCCGGCGCCGGCGATCCGTCCTTCGTGCAGGGCGGTGAGCAGGGCGTCCTGGTCGACGATCGCCGCGCGTGAGGTGTTGATCAGGTACGCCGTCGGCTTGAGCAGGGCGAGTTCGGTGGGGCCGAGGAGGCCGCGGGTGCGGTCGCTCAGGGCGAGGTGGATCGAGACGAAGTCGCTCTCGGCGAGCAACTCCTCCTTGGAGGCGGCCAGTTGTACGCCGCACTCGTCCGCGCGTTCCTTGGTGAGGTTCTGGCTCCAGGCACCGACCTGCATGCCGAAGGCGAGAGCGACCTGCGCCACGCGGCTGCCGATCTTCCCGAGGCCGAGCAGCCCGAGGCGGCGGCCGTGCAGATCGGCACCGACGGTGGACTGCCACGGGCCGCCCGAGCGCAGGGAGTTGGCCTCCTCCACGATGCCGCGGGCGAGGCCCAGCAGCAGCGCCCAGGTCAGTTCGACGGGCGGGGTGGAGGAGCTGCCGGTGCCGCACACGGTGACGCCGTGCGCCTCGGCGGCGGCGTAGTCGATGACCGTGTTGCGCATGCCGGAGGCGATCAGCAGCCTCAGCCGGGGGAGCCGGGCGAACAGCGAGGCGGGGAAGGGGACGCGTTCCCGGAGGGTGACCACGATGTCGAACCCGGCGAGAGCCTCGGCGAGGGCGTCCTCGTCGGGGAAGTGGGTGGAGAAGGGGACGACCTCTACATCGTCCGCCAGCGGCGACCAGTCGGCGACCTCCGTCGCCACCCGCTGAAAGTCGTCGAGTACAGCACAGCGCAGCCGCACGGCGGCTCCCTTCCGTGGCCGGGGCCCAGCGTCTGATGCACCCTACGTGACCTGGCCTACGAGCTGACCGGGTCCTCTGACGCCGGTCTCACTTCTGGGAGCAACGCAGCATGAGCACTCTCGACATCCTGTCCGAGGACGAGCAGTTCATCGTCCGCACCGTGCGCGACTTCGTCGACAAGGAGGTCAGGCCGGTCGTCCGGGAGCTGGAGCACGCCAACACCTACCCCGAAGCTCTCATCGAGCAGATGAAGCGGCTCGGCATCTTCGGCCTGGCCGTTCCGGAGGAGTACGGCGGCACACCGGTCTCCATCCCTTGCTATGTGCTGATCACCGAGGAGCTGGCCCGCGGCTGGATGAGCCTGGCCGGAGCGATGGGCGGGCACACCGTGGTCGCGAAGCTGCTGCTGCGCTTCGGGACCGACGAGCAGAAGCGGCGGTACCTGCCGGGGATGGCCGGCGGCGAGATCCGCGCGACCATGGCGCTGACCGAGCCGGGCGGCGGCTCGGATCTGCAGGCGATGCGGACGGTCGCCCGCGAGGCCGCCGGCGGCTATGTGATCAACGGGGCCAAGACCTGGATCACCAACTCCCGCCGCTCGCAGCTGATCGCCCTGCTGTGCAAGACCGACCCGGAGGCGAGCCCCGCGCACCAGGGCATCTCGATCCTGCTCGTCGAGCACGGCCCTGGTCTGACCGTCTCCCGCGACCTGCCCAAGCTCGGCTACAAGGGTGTGGAGAGCTGCGAGCTGTCCTTCGAGGACTACCGGGCTCCGGCCGACGCCGTGCTGGGCGGCGTGGCGGGCCGGGGTTTCGCGCAGATGATGAAGGGCCTGGAGACCGGGCGGCTGCAGGTCGCCGCCCGCGCCCTCGGCGTCGGCCGGGCGGCATTCGAGGACGCGCTCGCCTACGCACAGCAGCGGGAGTCGTTCGGCAAGCCGATCTGGCGGCACCAGTCGATCGGCAACTATCTGGCGGACATGGCGACTTCGCTGACGGCCGCGCGGCAACTGACCCTGTATGCGGCCCGGGAGGCGGAGGCCGGGCGCCGGGTGGACATGGAAGCGGGCATGGCGAAGCTGTTCGCCTCCGAGACCGCCATGCAGATCGCCCTCAACGCCGTCCGTATCCACGGCGGTTACGGCTACTCGACCGAGTTCGACGTGGAGCGCTACTTCCGCGACGCCCCACTGATGATCGTCGGCGAGGGCACGAACGAGATCCAGCGCAATGTCATCGCGAGCCAGCTGGTCAAGCGGGGCGGGCTCGACGGGATCGACGGGATCGACGGGTGAGCATCGCCGGCTGACCGAGTCATGACCACCGTAGAGCCACCGCGGTACGCGAAGACCTCAGTCTGCGACGGCGTCGCGGCCTTTGCGCGTCCCTGACACCGCGGAAGGCAGCACTCGGTGTACGGCCTGTCGGACGCCTGTCTTCTCGCGGACCGAGCCGTCGGCCGCGGGCTCGGCTCGGGCGAGGAAGCGCTCGGCCTTTGCCGCGGCGTCGGCTGCGTTGCGTTGTCCCATGAGGACGCAGAGTGTGTAGGCGGCGTCGTCGAGCCGGCGGTAGCTGTGTGGACTCGCCGGATCGCGCAGCAGACCGGTCCATGCGGACCGGTAGGCGTGCAGTGCCGCGGCGACGGTCCTGACGTGGGGCATCAGCATCTTCGTCTCCACACCTCCCTGTGCCGGCCGACGGCTCGTCGCACGGCGAAGCCGCGCCCAGAACGGGCCTGCCGTGCGACGACGTCGCGGCACGCACCGGGTCGGGGTCAGGACTCGGTGATCTCGATGTGCCGCGGCTCCCCGGTGATGTTCAGCTCGCGCTCGCCCATCTCGATGGGCCGGTGTCGTACAGGCAGCGTCATCGCGGTTCACCTCCGCGAGAGTGGGTCCAAGGAGCCACCTTCCATGGTGCGCGCTCCCGCCGCGCCGGGCGACTGGGCCGGGATGGTCGCACACTGAGGTTGGGAGCAGTGATTGCCGGCATACGAGACCAGGGCGCGATGGCCATGAATCACGACGCGGCGGACGTCGTCCTCACCCGTTCCGTGTTCGGCGCGCCGTGCTGGGTGAGCCTGACCAGCCGTGACCTCAAGGCCACGCAGGACTTCTACGGGGCCGTACTGGGCTGGCAGTGGCGCCGCGCGAGGCTGGGCGACCGTTTCCGGACCGCGCTGGCGGACGGGGTGCCCGTCGCGGGGATCGCCGGGGTGGCCGGCGTGTGGCAGATGGCCACGGCCTGGACGCCGTACTTCGCCGTGGCGGACGCGAACGAGACCACGGCCCGCGTACGGGAGCGCGGCGGGACCGTGGCCGTGGGGCCGCTCTCCTTCCCTCCCGGACGAGCGGCGCTGGTCGCCGACCGTGACGGGGCCGGCTTCGGGATATGGCAGGGGAAACTCGTCACCGAGTGGGAGGCGTGGCGGCAGGCGGCATCCACGTTCATCGTCCTGCACACCCGGGACGCCTTCGACGCGGCCATCTTCTACGGCGAGATCCTCGACTGGGCCTCGGGCCTGCCCGGTTGCTGCGAGGTCGAGTACGCGCACGGCGGCGTACTGCTGCGCAGCCGGGGCGAGATCGTCGCCCGCATCGAGTCGGGCTCGGTGGAGACGCCACCTGACCCTTCCGTCCGGTCGCACTGGCAGGTGCACTTCGCCGTGGACGATGCGGGTCCGTGTGCCCGGGCCGCGGAGAAGCATGGTGGCAGCGTCCTGGAGGAGGGCGAGCAGGAGGCCGTGCTGCGTGACCCCGACGGCGCCCGGTTCACGGTCACCTCACGCCGGGAACGCCATGGCCGGCACGCATGAACGGGCGTTGTCTGTCTACTCGGGAGTCATGGCTCGGTCCAACGACGAGGTGGCCGCGCTGTTCTACGAATACGCGGACCTGATCTCGATCACCGGAGGAGACGCGTACAGGACGCGCACCTACGAGAAGGCCGCGCGCTCGATCGGCGGCTACCACGCCGACGTCTCCACCCTCGGCATCAAGGGCCTCCAGGAGATCCCCAACGTCGGCAAGTCCATCGCCGAGAAGATCCTCGAGTACTTCCGCAACGGCAGCGTGTCCGCCGTCGAAGAGCTGCGGGCGAAAATCCCCGCCGGGGTCCGGCGGCTGACCGCCATTCCCACGCTCGGCCCGAAGAAGGCCTGTGTCCTGTACGAGGAGCTGGGCATCGCCTCCGTCGAGGAACTGGCCGACGCCATCCACGAGGAACGGCTGCGCGACCTGAAGGGCTTCGGGCCGAAGACGGAGGAGAACATCCTCCACGGCATCGAACTCCTGCAGTCCTCCGGAGAGCGGGTCCTGCTCGACGTCGCCATGGACCTCGCCGACGACATCGTCACCGAGCTGTCGCAGGTGACCGGCTGCAAGCGGTGCACCTACGCCGGATCACTGCGCCGCGTCCGCGAGACCATCGGCGACATCGACATCCTCGTCGCGGCGAAGAAGGCGGAGCCGCTCATGCGGGCGTTCACCGAGCTGCCGTACGTCTCGGAGGTCATCGCGCACGGCGAGAAGAAGACGTCCATCCGCACCACCAAGGGCCTCTCCGTCGACCTGCGTGTCGTCCCGCCGGACTCCTGGGGAGCGGCACTCCAGTACTTCACGGGGAGCAAGGCGCACAACATCCGCACCCGGGAGATCGCCGTCCACCAGAAGCTCAAGCTCTCCGAGTACGGGCTGTTCGATGCCGAGAGCGGCAAGAAGATCGTCTCCGAGACCGAGGAAGACGTGTACGCCCGCCTCGGCCTGCCCTGGATCCCGCCCACCCTGCGCGAGGACCGCGGCGAGATCGAGGCCGGGCTGCACGACGAACTGCCCGACCTGATCCAGGAGAAGGACATCCGGGGCGACCTGCACACGCACACCGACCTCACCGACGGTCTCGCCCCGCTGGAGGAGATGGTCACCGCGGCTGCCGAGCGCGGCTACGCCTACTACGCGGTCACCGACCACGGCCCGAACCTGTATATGCAGCGCATGACCGACGAGCGGATCCTGGCCCAGCGCGAGCGCGTACGAGGGCTCGACGGTGCCCATGGCAGCAAGGGCGGCAAGGGCATGCGGCTGCTGCACGGCGTGGAGTTGAACATCGATCCGGACGGCGGCGTGGACTGGCCGGAGGAATTCCTGGCCGGCTTCGACCTGTGCGTGGCGTCCGTGCACTCGCACTTCAACCAGTCACCTGAGGCGCTGACCCGGCGGATGGTCCGGGCCTGCGAGAACCCGTACGTCAACGTCATCGGCCATCCCACCACCCGGATCATCGGCAAGCGGCCCGGCATCGACGCCGACCTCGACGCGATCTTCGCCGCGTGCGCGCGCACCGGCACGGCCCTGGAGATCAACGCGCACCCCGACCGGTTGGATCTGCGCGACGAGGACATCCTGCGAGCCAGGCGGCACGGCGTGAAGTTCGCCGTCGACAGCGACGCCCACGCCACCCTCCACCTGGCCAACATGCGCTACGGCGTGGGCACGGCACAGCGCGGCTGGCTCACCAAGGACGACGTGATCAACACCTGGCCGGAGACCCGCCTGCGGCGCTTCCTGCGCAAGGGAAGGACCGGTCCCGGATCCCGCGGCTGACCGTACCGAGTCCCGGAGCTCAGGAGGCAGCGGATGACCGTAAAACCGATCCCGGACGGCTACCACACCGTCACGCCGTGGATCATCTCGCGCGACACGGCTGGGCTCATCGACTACCTGAAGGAGGCGTTCGACGCGGAGGAGATTGCCCGGGTCGTCGGGGACGACGGCCGGATCGGGCACGCGGAGGTACGGATCGGCGACTCGATCGTCATGCCGTTCGACGCGCCGCCACACTGGCCGCCGACCCCCGCCTTCCTGCGCCTCTACGTCGAGGACGCCGATGCGGCGCACCGCAGGGCCGTCGCGGTCGGCGGTACGTCGGTGACCGAAGTGACACACCTCTTCTTCGGCGACCGGGTCGGACGGGTACGCGATCCGCTGGGAAACCTGCGGGGTGGTGCCGGGTGCCGCGGCCTCCCTCGCGGCACTGGCCCGCCCCGTCACCCAAGTGGCGTACTACGGCAGGGGCCGCGGAGTGCCCGCGCCTAGCGTGGAAGCGCCGTACCAGGACGAGGGGGGAGTCAGACGGTTCCCAAACAGGAGGACTCCATGCCGGTTGCCGGGCAGATCATGCACCGAGGCGCAGAGTGCATCAACAAGACGGAAACCCTCACACGCGCCGCCGAGTTGATGAAACGACTGGAGGTCGGCGCACTGCCGGTCTGTGAGGACGACGGCAGGATGTGCGGCATCATCACCGACCGCGACATCGTGGTGAAGTGCGTCGCCGAGGGGCGTGACCCCGCCGCGACCAAGTGCACGGAGCTGTGCCAGGGCACCCCGCAGTGGATCGACGTCAACGCCGACGTCAGCGAGGTGCTCGCCACGATGGAGCGGCACCAGATCAAGCGCCTGCCGGTGATCGAGAACAAGACGCTGGTCGGCATGATCAGCGAGCAGGACATCGCCCGGCACCTCAGCGAACATCAGATTGCCGAGTTCGCCGAGCGGGTGTACGCCACCGCCTGAACGCCCTTGGACGCGTGGTCGACCTGGCGACGGCGGCATCCGTCGCCAGGTCGACCACTGTGCCGTGATCAGGACGCGCAGGGTGCAGCAGTCGTCGTTTGTGCAGTGGCGGCAGCCCCTGCCCGTACCTGATCCGGCACCCTTCTTCTCGTCATGGTGACAATCGCGCGGGTGCCTGCCCCTGACCTGTCCCGCGCCACGTGGAGGGTTGCCGCCGACCCGGCGGCGGTCGCGGACGCCCGCCGATGGGCCGTCGCGCGGCTGGGGGGGTGGGGTCTGGCCGAGGCCGTGCCCACCACTGAGCTGATCGTCAGCGAGCTGGTCACCAACGCCATCCGGCACGCTCACGCCCCGATCACGCTTGGCAGATTCACAACGGCATGCTGATCTGCGAGGTCTCCGACGGCAGCAGCACCTCCCCCTGCACGTGATCGTCCCCGCCGGTGACCCGCCCGTCGCTGCCTGAGCCTGCGGGATGCCAGATGGGGGCCGCTCACGCGGGCCGGGGGTGGCGCATCCCCCGTGAGAGCTACGGGAGTTGTCCATGTGCGGGTGATTCGCTGACGTCGGTGGATTCCTAGCGTGGTCATCAGGTCGCCGCAGGTGCGGCCACTACAGGGGAGGCCACCATGGGCACGACGTCCGCCACACCACAGCACGACACAGGCTCAGGCTCAGGCACGGACAACGGCCCAGGCGGCCGCGGTGGGCGTTTCGGGCGGATCGTGCGCTCCCCGCTCGGCTGGATGCTGGCGGGCATGGTCGGCGTCGGCCTGGTGTCGGGCCTGACGGCGACCGGACCCGGCCCGGTGCCGGTGCTGGGCGCGGTCGCCGCGGTGGCCGTGTACTGGTGGGTCATGCGCCGGGTCGCACGGCGCTCCACGCCGGAGATCGCCCGGCGCGGGGCCGGTCGGGAGGCGCTGCTCGGCGGCGGGATCGGCCTGGGCTTCATCCTCGTATCGGCCCTCCTGATCACGGCGTTCGGGGGCTACTCGTTCTCCTGGGCGGGCAACGGCTTCATGTCGGTCGTCTGGACCACGGTCGCGGTGCAGATCGGCGCCGCGGTCACCGAGGAGTTGCTGTTCCGCGGTCTTGCCCTACAGGCCCTGGAGCGGCTGTGGGGCAGCCGGGCCGCCATCGTGATCACCTCGCTGTTCTTCGGTGTCGCCCACCTGGGCGCCCCGGGAGCGAGCGCGTGGAGCGGACTGGCGATCGCTCTGGAGGCGGGCGTCCTGCTCGGTGCCGCGTTCCTGTGGCGGCGTAGCATCTGGTTCGTCGTGGGTCTGCACTTCGCCTGGAACACCACGGAGCAGCTGCTCGGCATCCCGGTCTCCGGACACACCCCCGAGGGCCTGTTCACCGTCGACGTCCACGGCTCCGCCCTGCTGAACGGCGGCAGCTTCGGTCTGGAGACGTCGATCGTGCCCGTCCTCATCGGCGTGGCTCTCGCCGTCCCCATGTTCGTTCTCGCCCACCGGAGCGGCGCTCTGCGGCCCGGCCGGCGCGCCAAGGGCTGAGACCGGACGACTGGAGGAAACGGAAATGATGTCCCGTCAGGCGCCCTGGGGTCCCTCGCTGCTCCGGGCGCCGCTGGACTGGTGGCAGGAGCGGGATGCCTTCCTCAAGGACGGCGTCCTCGCGCTGGTGCTGACTGCGCTGGCCTTCGTGCCGACCCTGTCCAACCTCGGTGCGCAGATCGGCGATCTGACCGAGCGGCCGGCGAACGCGCTGAGCGTCGGGCTGGTCCTGGCCCAGGCCCTGCCGCTGGCGGTCCGCCGCCGGTGGCCCGCGGCCTGTCTGGCCGTCGTCGCGGGCGCGTTCGCCGTGCACCAGGCGCTGGGCTTCGCGACGACGTTCGCGAGTGTGGGGCTGTATCTGGCCCTGTACTCCGCCGGGGCCCATCAGGTCCGGTTCCGCCACGGTCTGATCGCCGTGGCGAGTGCGGGCTACGCCGTGCTGGCCGTCGTACTGGACCGCCTCGGCTCACCGCAGTCATTCCCGGACTATCTGGCGTACTACCTGACTCTGGCCGCGGTCTGGCTGGTGGGGAGCACGGTGCGCACACGGCGGGCAGAAGAGGCGGAGCGGCGGCGGCTGGCCGCCGAGGTGGCCACGGCCGCCGAGCGGGCGCGGATCGCCCGCGAGCTGCACGACGTGGTCACCCACCACGTGACGGCCATGGTGGTCCAGGCCGACGCGGCGCAGTTCCTGGTCACGTCCGCGCCGGAGCGCGCCGGCGAGGGACTGTCGGCCGTCAGTGACACCGGCCGTCGGGCGCTGACGGAGCTGCGGTACCTGCTCGGCGTGCTGGAGGCGACCGGCGAGTCGGCGTCCGCGGACCCGGCGCGTGCGGGCCGGGCACCCACCCTGGGACGCGTGGGGGACCTGGTCGAGCAGGCCCGCAGGTCGGGGCAGCCGGTCGAGTTCAGCGAGCAGGGCGAGCGGCGGCCGCAGCTCGTGGACGTGGAGCTGGCGGCGTACCGGGTGGTGCAGGAGGCGCTCACCAACGCGATGAAGTACGCGGCCGGAATGCCGACGCGGGTCCTGCTCCGGCACGGCGAGGAGCACATCGAGATCGCGGTGACCACCGACGGACCCGTGGCCGCACCGGCCACGCGGAAACCGGACCCTGCGAAGCCGGACCCTGCGGGCGGACGAGGGCTGACCGGGCTGCGTGCACGGGTGCGGATGCTCGATGGCGAACTGGAGGCCGGTCCCCGGCGCGAAGGCGGCTTCGAGGTCTGTGCCACGATTCCGTCCAAGCCCCCTCAGGAGTGACCCCGTGAGCGATGCGCCGCCCCCGATCCGCGTACTCGTCTGCGATGACCAGGCGCTCGTACGGACCGGATACGTCACCATCTTCTCCGCGCAGCCCGACATGGAGGTCGTCGGGGAGGCCGAGAACGGCCACGAGGCGGTCCAGTCCGCGCGGCGGCTGCGCCCCGACGTGGTCGTCATGGACATCCGGATGCCCCTGCTCGACGGCATCCAGGCGACCCGGCAACTGGCCGGCCCGGACACCGAGGCCGAGGACGCGCCGAAGGTGCTGGTCGTCACCACGTTCAACGTCGACGCCTACGTCTACGACGCGTTGCGCGCCGGAGCCAGCGGCTTCCTCCTCAAGGACGCGCCTCCGGCGGAGCTGGTGAACGGCATCCGGACCGTCGCCCGGGGCGAGGCCCTGCTGGCACCCACCGTCACCCGCCACCTCATCGGCCACTTCGCCGAACACCTGCGACCGGCCGACACCTCCCGGCCGGCCAGGCAGGACGTCGTGCGCGCGCTGACCCCCCGTGAGCTGGAAGTGCTCCAGCTGATCGCCGAGGGGCTGTCGAACGCGGAGATCGCCGCGGCGATGTTCATCACGCCCGAGACCGTCAAGACGTACGTCTCGCGAATCCTGGCGAAACTCGCCCTGCGCGACCGCGTCCAGGCCGTCGTCCTCGCCTACCGGGTCGGACTGGTACCCGGCACGCCGTGAACCGGCACGGCCTTGTGCCCGAGGCACGGCGCGGCGGACTCATCGCCCTCTCACATCACCGTCCGCTGGGCCGACCTCGGCCTGACATCGGCCTTCACCGCCGTACGCAACGCCTGGACCCGCACCTGCCCAGGTCGCCGAGTGGACCGGCAACGCTTGTTGTTGGTCGCTCGTAGATGCGTGGCGTAGTCCTGGGCCGTGGCCTGTCTGCTAGGCGCCTTACCCAACCGAGTCTGGTAGGTAAGCCACGCCGTCTTCAATGATCCATCTGCCCCGTAGTCCCAGGTCAGAAAGCTTGTGGCGCCCCCGGCAGGACTCGAACCTGCGGCCAAGCGCTTAGAAGGCGCCTGCTCTATCCACTGAGCTACGGGGGCCGGTGGTGGCTTGTGTCGTGGTGCCCGGGCGGGGGCTGATCCGTGACATTGCCGGGGACAAGGATAGGGCTCCCCGATCCTTGTCCCTGTTGCTTCGCCTCCGTGGCTCGATGTGGAGGTTCGGTGAAGCGGTCCTGATAATCGCAGGCAGGTACGAATCGTGCATCGCTTTTGGCGTCTCACACCTCGGGTGTTGTGCACTCGTTATGCCTGGGCTTGGCCCTCGCCCCACTCGTCCCTTCCATCCCTTGTGTCCTGTCGGCGCGCAGACATGCTCATATGCTTCAGATATCCCCTAAAATTGGGCATTCTTCGCATGTGGTGACCTTGGACGTACGGCCTCAGCTGCTCGATGCACTCTCTGCCCTGCGCGACCGTGTCGCCGCCGCACGCTTCCCGCTGCCCCTGGCGGGGGCCCCACGCGCGCGTGCCAACCGCGACGAACTTCTCGCTCAGCTCGACGATTACTTGGTGCCCCGGCTGAGAGAGCCTGAAGCGCCGCTGCTCGCCGTGGTGGGGGGATCCACCGGGGCCGGGAAGTCGACGCTGGTCAACTCCCTTGTGGGACGGCGGGTCAGCGAGGCGGGGGTACTGCGCCCGACGACGCGGACTCCGGTGCTGGTGTGCAACCCGGAAGACCATCATTGGTTCAGCGGCATGCGGGTGCTGCCCGACCTCACGCGCGTGTGGAGGCCTCATCAGGACCCCGGCGACGAGCTACTGCTGCCGGGTGAGAACCCCGCACGCGTGCTGCGGATCGAGACCGCCGACACCCTGCCGCGCGGGCTCGCCCTCCTCGACGCGCCCGACGTCGACTCCCTGGTGGCCGACAACCGGGTCCTCGCCGCGGAGCTGATCTGCGCCGCCGACATCTGGCTCATGGTCACCACGGCGGCCCGGTACGCCGACGCGGTGCCCTGGCACCTGCTGCGCACCGCCAAGGAGTACGACGTCACCCTGGTCACCGTCCTGGACCGGGTGCCCCACCAGGTCGTGTCCGAGGTGTCCCGGCAATACGCGGCGCTGCTCACCAAGGCCGGACTCGGCGACGTACCCCGGTTCACGGTGCCCGAGCTGCCCGAGTCGGCCTGGGGCGGCGGGCTGCTGCCGGCCACCGCTGTGGCGCCGCTGCGGACCTGGCTCGTCCAGCAGGCGCAGGAGCCGGCCGCCCGACAGCACTCGATGGCCCGTACGGCGTACGGCCTCCTGGAATCGCTACGGTCCCGGATGCCCGAGCTGGCCAGCGCCGCCGCCGCCCAGTACGCCGCCGCCCTGCGGCTCACCGCCGCCGTCGACTCGGCCTACGACAGCGAGTACGCGCGCGTGCGGGGTCGCTTGCAAGCGGGCGCCGTGCTGGCCGGCGACGCCCTCAAGCGGTGGCGTGCCTTCCCGCTCGACTGCTCCGCGGGCGAACTGCTCGACGCCCTTGTGGAGAGCCTTGCCGCCCTCCTGCTGTGCGCCGTCACCGCCGCCGACGAGCGCGTAGACGACGCCTGGCGGCGCGAACCCGCCTCCGGCGCCCCGGGGCTCACCGACCGCGATCCGTCGCTGGAGAGCGCCGAGCACCGGATCGGGATGGCCGTACGACGGTGGCGGCGGGAGCTCGAGGAGTTCGCCGAGGAAGAGGTGCGCGACCTCGACCGGAGTGTCGCGCCCGATGCCGAAGTGGTCGCCGCCCTCGCCGCCACCACCTTGCTCGGCGGTCGCCGGGCGCGGTCCGGTGGTGAGGCGCTCGCCGAGCGGATCGGCGCGCATGGGGCGCTGCGGCTGCGCGACCGGGGCGGACGACTGCTCGCCGACCACCTGGACCGGGTCATGCACACCGAACGCGAGCGCCGTCTCGCCCCGCTCGACGCACTCGACGTACACCCCGAACCTCAGGCCGAACTCATCGCCGCGCTGTCCGTACTGCAGAAGGAGAGGTGACCGGTGACCGCCATCACTGACCGGGACCACACCGAGCACACCGAGCACGCCGAGCGCCCGGAGGGCGTGGCATCCGAGGACGCCCGCGTCGATATCGAGCTCCCTGCAGAGCACGATTCCAGAAACGGCATCCCTGGGGACAGGCCGATCAGGGAGAGCGTGTCCGGCGACCTTGGGGAGGTTTCTGACCGGGAGAGTGCGTCCATGGGCAGCGGGTTCTTTGATGCAGAAACAGATGCAGAAGGCGACCTCGACGAGCACGCGCGCGTGGGGGACGGGGGCGGCGGATTCGGGTGTACGGAGGAGGCCGGGCGGGATGAATCCGGGCGCGGGGAGGCCGACCGAGAAGACTTCGGTCGACGGGATGCCGGCCGTGCTGACGTCGGCCGCGCTGACTCCGGGCATGGTGAGTCCGGTCGTACGGAGTCCGGTCGTACGGAGTCCAGTCGTACGGAGTCCAGTCGTACCGAATCCGGCCATGAGGAGTCCGGCGGTACCGAATCCGTCAGCCCCTGGGACGACGGGCTGATCGCACGGCGGGTCGACGAGACCGCTGCTGCGGAGCCGGTCGTCGTCGTGGAGAGCAGGCGTTCCGGACCGCAGACGGTGGCGCCGCTGGCGTACGACGGGCCGCTGCGGTCGCGGCTGGACGCGCTGCGCGAGCTGGTGGGACTGTCCCGTACGCGGCTCGACAGCAAGACGCTGGCCGAGGCGGGGCGCGTCCTCGACGAGGCGGCGGCGCGGCGCAGGCTCTCCGGGCAGCACACCGTCGTGGCGATCGCGGGCGCCACCGGCAGCGGAAAGTCGCAGCTGTTCAACGTGCTCGCCGGAGTGAACATCTCGGAGACCGGGGTGCGTCGGCCCACCACCGCCGCCCCCATCGCGTGCAGCTGGAGCGACGGCGCCTCGACCCTCATCGACCGGCTCGGCATTCCGGGACGGCTGCGGCGGCGCCCGGTGCAGAATCCGGACACGGAGGCCGAACTGCGCGGGCTCGTCCTGGTCGACCTGCCCGACCACGACTCGGCCGCCGTACAGCACCGCGAGCAGGTGGAGCGGGTCCTGGCGCTCGTCGACGCGGTCATCTGGGTGGTCGATCCCGAGAAGTACGCCGACGCCGTGCTGCATGAGCGCTATCTGCGGCCGATGGCGGGGCATGCGGAGGTCATGTTCGTGGTCCTCAACCAGATCGACCGGCTGCCCGGGGAGGCCACCGACCAGGTCCTCGACGACCTGCGGCGGCTGCTCGACGAGGACGGCATCGCCCTGGGGGAGTACGGCGAGCCGGGCGCGACCGTGCTCGCGCTGTCCGCGCTCACCGGAGACGGGGTCGGGGAACTGCGGGAGGCGCTCGGCGAGTTCGTGGCGGAACGCGGGGCAGCGGCGCGCCGGATCGCGGCCGACGTGGACGCCGCGGCCTGGCGGCTGCGGCCCGTGTACGCCACGGGGCGGCGCAGCGGGCTCAGCGAGGACGCACGGGAAGAGTTCTCCGCGCGGCTCGCGGACGCGGTGGGCGCCACCGCCGCCGGTGAAGCCGCCGAACGCGCGTGGCTGCGCAACGCGGGTCGCGCGTGCGGCACGCCCTGGCTGCGGCTGTGGCGGTGGTACAACGACCGGCGCGAACCGCCCACCGGGCGGCTGTCGTTGCGTACGCACAACGACGAGGAGGCCACGGCCCGGCAACGCGTCGAGCAGGCCGTGCGGGCGGTGTCCGAGCGCGCCTCGGCGGGGCTGCCCGCCCCCTGGGCGCAGGCGGTGCGGGAGGCCGCCGCACGGGGGGCGCAGGGGCTGCCCGAGGCGCTGGACGAGTTGGCAGCGCGGGCCGGGCTGCCTCCGGGGCGACCGCCGCGGCCGGGCTGGTGGCCGGTGGCCGTACTGGCACAGGCCGCCATGACGATCCTTCAGGTCGTCGGCGGAATCTGGCTGACCGGGCAGATCTTTCAGTTCATGGCGCCGAACCTGGGCGTGCCGGTGCTGCTGATGGTGGCGGGCATCGTGGGCGGTCCGCTCGTCGAGTGGAGTTGCAAACTCGCGGCGCGTGGACCGGCACGGCGGTACGGGCTGGAGGCGGAGCGGCGATTGCGGGAGGCCGCCGCCGGATGCGGGCGGGCGCGCGTGCTGGATCCGGTGGCGGCTGAGCTGCTGCGATATCGGGAGGTGCGGGAGCAGTACGGCAGGGTGCTGGGGGCGGAGGCAGTGGTGAGGTGAGGGGGCGCGGGGGGCGGGCGCCCGATCGGGTGACGGACTTTTCCACAGGCGGGCGGTGGTCCACAGCGCCCAGCGGGCTCGGCTCGGCGGAGGCAGTCTGGCTCTGCGGCGATCGCGGCGGACGCGGTGGTCGCGGAGACGGCGGCGTACCTGGTGTACCGGGTCGTCGCGGCAGACGCAGCCGTACGGGACGGGCCCGTCGGCGTATCCGCCCGGGGTGAACCGCTCGGGGCGAGGGAGGGGTTGTGATGAACGAGACGATGGTCTGCGCGGTGGGAAACGTGGCGACGCAGCCGGTGTACCGGGAGCTGGCGTCGGGCGGTTCGGCGAGGTTCCGGCTTGCGGTGACCGCGCGGTACTTGGACCGGGAGAAGAACACCTGGACGGACGGGCACACCAACTTCTTCACGGTGTGGGCCAATCGGCAGCTGGCCACGAATGTGGCGTCGTCGCTGTCGGTGGGCGACCCGGTCATCGTGCAGGGCAGGCTGAAGGTGCGTTCGGACGTGCGTGAGGGGCAGAGCTGGACGTCGGCCGACATCGACGCGGTGGCGATCGGGCACGACCTCTCACGGGGCACATCGGTCTTCCGGCGCCCGAACAAGCCGGACATGGGGGCGGCCGGTGCGGCGCCCGCGCAGTCGGAGCCCAGCTGGGAGACGCCGCCCGGGGACAGGGTCGGCGCGGAGGCCCAACGAGAGCCGGAACCCGTGGCGGTGACGTGATGTCACCTTCGCCCGGAGCCGACTGAACTGCGGCTTATCGGCGAATGCGCACCGCACCACTGCGGTGGATTTGTCGATAAGCCCTGCTCGCAAGCGGTCTTGGCGATAACGATTCCGAGTCGGATCGGCTGTCCGACGGTATCCCCGGGAGGCGTGGTGCGCCACGTCCTTAGGATGCGGGACGTAGCTCTCGGGGCTTCTGATTCTGCTGGTGGGACCGCACCCCCCACATCAACGGGTCCTGCTCGAAGGGGAATTCTGTGTTTTCTTCGTTCTCTGCGCCGTCCGCGCGCGGGCGAGGGGCAGTTCGCCTCGCCGTGGCGACGTTGGTGTCCGGGCTCGTGGCCGTCACCGGTGTGATGGCCGGCGCCGGCACGGCCGTCGCGGACGGGACGGCGCAGAACCAGGGCGGTGCGACCGCCACCATAGGTGGTCTGAAGACGTACGGCGCGGCCGTGATCCACGACGCGGCCGGGGACCAGGAGCTGTCGGCCGGCCTGTTCGAGATGTCCGTCGAGGGCGGCGGCATGCTGCAGACGTACTGCGTCGACATCCGCAACCCCACGCAGAAGGACGCCAAGTACCACGAGACGCCCTGGAGCGGTACTTCCCTGGGCGCCAACAAGGACGCGGGCAAGATCCGCTGGATCCTGCAGAACTCCTACCCTCAGGTGAACGACCTCGCGGCGCTCGCCGGCAAGGCCGGCGTCAAGGGCGGCCTCACCGAGCAGGACGCGGCGGCCGGCACCCAGGTGGCCATCTGGCGCTACTCGGACGACGTGGACGTCGATGCCGTCGACCCGCAGGCCGAGAAGCTCGCGGACTACCTCGAGAAGAACGCCCGTGACGTGGCGGAGCCGAAGGCGTCGCTGACCCTGGACCCGCCCGCGGTCTCCGGCCGCTCCGGCGAGCGGCTCGGCCCGGTGACGGTGCACACCAACGCGGACTCCGTGACGGTGACACCGCCTGCCGACTCCGCCACGAGCGGGGTGACGATCGTCGACGGGGACGGCAAGGCCGTCACCTCCGCGGCCGACGGCAGCCAGGTGTTCTTCGAGGTCCCCGAGGAGGCCGCGGCCGGGTCGGCCGAGCTGACCGTGCAGGCCTCGACCACCGTGCCGGTGGGCCGCGCCTTCGCCTCCGAGAGCCGCAGCCAGACGCAGATCCTGGCCGGCTCCAGCGAGTCGACGGTCTCGGCGACGGCGAGCGCGGCCTGGGCAGAGCAGGGCCCGATACCCGCACTGTCCGCGGTGGAGAACTGCGCCGCGGGCGGCGTGGACCTCACCGCGGCCAACAAGGGCGACGAGGACTTCACCTTCAAGCTGATGGGGATCGAGCACACCATCGCCGCCGGCGAGTCCCGGACGGTGACGATCCCCCTGCAGGAGGACCAGGCGTACGACTTCACCATCGAGGCGCCGGGCGGCTTCCAGAAGCGGTTCACCGGCGTCCTCGACTGCCGGACAAAGGGCAGCGACACCGGCGACTCGACCCAGCTCCTCACCGAGCCCAGCCCCGCCACCGTGGGCGGCACCAGCCCCGACACCAACCTCGCCGAAACCGGCAGCTCCGGCGCGACCCCCGTGATCGGCGGCACCGCCATCGCCCTCGTCGTGATCGGCGGCGGCGTGCTGGTCCTCGTACGGAACAGGAATACGCCCACGAAGGGCTGAGCGGTACGGATCCTTGCCAACTCAATAGCGAATCCCCAGGTCAGAGCCCCCCGACCATACCCGTTTCCCCCGAGGGGTGGCGGTCGGGCAAGATGGGGTGTATCTGCCCACTGCCAGAATTCAAGCTGCCGGACGGTTTCTCTTGGCTGAGTACATCTACACCATGCGCAAGACGCGTAAGGCGCACGGCGACAAGGTGATCCTTGACGACGTGACGCTGAGCTTCCTGCCCGGCGCGAAGATCGGTGTGGTCGGTCCGAACGGGGCCGGTAAGTCCACCGTTCTCAAGATCATGGCCGGTCTTGAGCAGCCGTCGAACGGCGATGCCTTCCTGTCGCCCGGCTACTCCGTCGGCATGCTCCTCCAGGAGCCGCCGCTGGACGAGAACAAGACGGTCCTGGAGAACGTGCAGGACGGCGCCGCCGAGATCATGGGCAAGCTCAAGCGGTTCAACGAGGTCGCCGAGCTCATGGCGACCGACTACTCGGACGCGCTCATGGACGAGATGGGCAAGCTCCAGGAGGACCTGGACCACGCCAACGCGTGGGACCTGGACACTCAGCTGGAGCAGGCCATGGACGCCCTGGGCTGCCCGCCCGGCGACTGGCCCGTCACCAACCTCTCCGGTGGTGAGCGCCGCCGCGTGGCCCTGTGCAAGCTGCTCCTCGAAGCCCCCGACCTGCTGCTCCTCGACGAGCCCACCAACCACCTGGACGCCGAGTCCGTGCAGTGGCTGGAGCAGCACCTCGCGAAGTACGCGGGCACCGTCGTCGCCGTCACCCACGATCGGTACTTCCTCGACAACGTCGCCGAGTGGATTCTCGAGCTGGACCGCGGCCGCGCCCACCCGTACGAGGGCAACTACTCCACGTACCTCGACAAGAAGGCCTCCCGCCTCAAGGTCGAGGGTCAGAAGGACGCCAAGCGGGCGAAGCGGCTCAAGGAAGAACTTGAGTGGGTGCGCTCCAACGCCAAGGGCCGGCAGGCCAAGTCCAAGGCGCGACTGTCCCGTTACGAGGAGATGGCCGCCGAGGCGGACAAGATGCGGAAGCTGGACTTCGAGGAGATCCAGATCCCGCCGGGCCCGCGTCTGGGCAACGTCGTGGTCGAGGTCAACAACCTCTCCAAGGCGTTCGGTGAGAAGGTCCTCATCGACGATCTCAGCTTCACGCTGCCGCGCAACGGCATCGTCGGGATCATCGGCCCGAACGGCGCCGGCAAGACCACGCTCTTCAAGATGATCCAGGGCCTGGAGGATCCCGACTCCGGCACGATCAAGGTCGGCGACACCGTCA
The DNA here is from genome assembly GCF_052245395.1 of Streptomyces sp. 4N124. NCBI lineage: Bacteria > Bacillati > Actinomycetota > Actinomycetes > Kitasatosporales > Streptomycetaceae > Streptomyces > Streptomyces sp. 4N124. The sequence continues at coordinate 44,491 of NZ_JBQQBS010000036.1, read as the reverse complement.
AGATCTCGTACGTCGACCAGAGCCGCGAGAACATCGACCCGAAGAAGTCGCTGTGGGCCGTCGTGAGCGACGAGCTGGACTACATCAATGTGGGCCAGGTCGAGATGCCCTCGCGCGCGTACGTCTCCGCCTTCGGCTTCAAGGGCCCCGACCAGCAGAAGCCGGCCGGCGTCCTCTCCGGCGGTGAGCGCAACCGGCTGAACCTCGCGCTCACCCTCAAGCAGGGCGGCAACCTGCTGCTCCTCGACGAGCCGACGAACGACCTCGACGTCGAGACCCTGTCCAGCCTCGAGAACGCGCTGCTCGAGTTCCCGGGCGCGGCCGTGGTCGTCTCCCACGACCGGTGGTTCCTGGACCGGGTCGCCACGCACATCCTCGCCTACGAGGGTGACTCCAAGTGGTTCTGGTTCGAGGGCAACTTCGAGTCGTACGAGAAGAACAAGATCGAGCGGCTCGGCCCGGACGCCGCCCGACCGCACCGCGCCACCTACAAGAAGCTGACCCGAGGCTGATCTTGCGGCACATCTACCGCTGCCCACTGCGCTGGGCGGACATGGACGCGTACGGCCACATCAACAACGTGGTCTTCCTTCGCTACCTGGAGGAGGCGCGCATCGACTTCCTGTTCCGCCCGGAGAAGGACTTCAAGCAGGGGTCGGTGGTGGCGCGCCATGAGATCGACTACAAGCGGCAGCTCGTCCACCGGCACACGCCCGTGGACATCGAGCTGTGGATCACCCAGATCAGGGCGGCCTCCTTCACCATCACCTACGAGGTCAAGGATCCGGACCAGGTCTATGTCCGGGCCTCGACGGTGATAGTGCCGTTCGACTTCGAGGCGCAGCGTCCGCGCCGGCTCACGGCGGAGGAACGGGAGTTCCTCGCGGAGTACAGGGATGACGACGAGGAGGAGGCCGTCGCCGCATGACGGTGCTCCACCTCGCCGACGAGGGGGAGGCGGCGGACTTCGCTGCCTTCCTCTCCCGGCTGCTCCACTACGACCGTGGAGCCGCGGTGCGCCTGCAGGCGGCCGGGACCGCGCTCGCCGTCTTCGGGCGGCCGCCGTCCTTCGAGGTGCTGGCGATCCGTGCGGTACGGCTCGCCAAGCCGTACGAGAACGGGCTCGACGTCACGCTGGACGTGACCGTCTCCGCGGGTGAGCTGCTGGAAGCCTTGGACGAGCCGGCGGCCACCGCTGCCGTCCCGGCCGAGGTCACCGGGCCCCCGTGGGCCGGGGTGCTGCCGCCGCGCGGCGGGTGGCGGCCCGAGCCGGGCCTGCCGGCACCGGACGCCCTGCGGGCCATGGTCCGGGCGGGGGTCGCCGAATTCCGGTCCCGTACGCAGGAGTTGACGCCGGAGGAGCGTACGCGGGCCGCACTCGACCGGATCGGGCGGGAGATCTGGTCCCGGTCGGTCGGGGACACACATCTGCCGGTGCGGGCCGTGCACGCGGCCCAGTCACTGGGCTTTCTCCGCGTACGACAGGACACGCGCGCGCCCGACGAGGCGCAGCTCGTGCTGTTCTCGTCGGGCGCCTGGCTCAGGCTGCGTACGCCGTACGGGTCGATCGCGGTACGCAGGGCGGGACTTGGGGCGCTGGACGTCAGCGTGTCCCGTTAGAGGCCGGGTCACGCCGGAGGCCGGATCTTGGCGAGGGTCGGTCAGCCCGGCGTGTTCACCATCGAGGCCGCCGCGTAGGTCAGGTAGTTCCACAGCGTGCGCTCGTGTTCCTCGGAGAGGCCGAGGTCGTCGACGGCGTCGCGCATGTGCTTCAGCCAGGCGTCGTGGGCCGCGCGGTCGACGGTGAAGGGGGCGTGGCGCATGCGCAGGCGAGGGTGGCCGCGGTTCTCGCTGTACGTCGTCGGGCCGCCCCAGTACTGGATCAGGAAGAGGGTGAGGCGCTCCTCGGCCGGGCCCAGGTCCTCCTCGGGATACATCGGCCGCAGGATCGGGTCCTCGGCGACTCCCTCGTAGAAACGGTGGACGAGCCGACGGAAGGTCTCCTCCCCGCCGACCTGCTCGTAGAAGGTCTGCTCCTGAAGCGTGCCGCGCCGAATCTCTTTCACATCACCCATGGTCTCAGACGGCAAGGACCAGGACTCAAGGCTTAGGACCACAGTCCCGACCGGTGGATCCCCACCCGTACTGACTGGTCGATTCCGGTTCGACCGGTATGGGTGCTCGCCTCTAGGGCCGTCCCGCAGCAAAGTGGACGTATGGGCGCGCACGCTCTCGACAACGAACTCGACGACCTCGCCGCGTCGGCGCGGGCCGCGCTGGTGCGCGAGATCGAGCTGAGCGGGGCCTGGGCGGGGGATCCGGTGTGGCGGGAGGCGTTCGAGGCGGTGCCGCGCCACCTCTTCGTGCCGTACTACTACGTCGGCGTCGTCGGCGGCCATGAACGCCGCTGGAGTGAGAGCCCCGACCCGCGTACGCGCGAACGCTGGATGCGCGGGGCGTACGCCGACGCCCCGCTGGCCACCCGGCTGCGCGACGGCGAGCTGCTCTCCTCCAGCAGCCAGCCCTCGCTCATGGCGATCATGCTGGTCGAGCTGCGGGTGGAGAACGGCAACCGGGTCCTGGAGATCGGCGCGGGCACCGGCTACAACGCCGCCCTGCTGGCCCACCGGCTAGGCGACGACAACCTCGTCACCACCGTCGACCTGGAACCGGAGATCACCGAGTCGGCCCGTCGGCACCTGGCCGCCGCCGGCTACCACCCGACCGTCGTCACCGGCGACGGAGCGCGCGGGGTGCCGGAACGCGCCCCCTTCGACCGGATCATCGCGACCTGCACCCTGACCTCGATCCCGTGCGCCTGGCTGGCCCAGTGCAATCCCGGCGCCCGCATCCTGACACCGCTGGCCACCGGCCTCATCGCGCTGGAGGTACAGGACGCCGAGCACGCCGAGGGGCGCTTCCTGCACACGCCCGCCTACTTCGTGCCGCTGCGCGGATCGGCCAGGCCCGACTCGGAACCGGCGCACCTCGGCGGCGTACCGCGCCGGGCCCGGGAGCATGAGCTGTTCCGCTTCCTGCTGGCGTTGAGCCGCGGCAGCCTCGAACCGCAGGAGGCGTACGCACTGTGGGAGCGCGAGGGACAGCCGCAGCGCGAGCGTTACGGCGTGACGGTCAGCGGCGAGCACGAGTGGGCCTGGCTGGACGACCCGGAGGGGCCGTATGCCTGGCCCCTCCCGAACGACCGGCCCCACCTGCTGACCGAGTGAGCGGACACCACCGGGTGAGCGGAAGCCACTAACCCCGGCGGATCGTGATCGTCGTCCAAGCACCCACGTGGACCCGGTCCCCGTCCTGCAGCGGCACCGGCACGAAGGGTTGGATGGGCTCCTCGGAGCCGTTCACCGTCGTACCGTTCGTCGAGTTCTGGTCGACGATCGCCCAGCTGCCGTCCGGCTGCTGGACCAGCACCGCGTGCTGGTGCGAGACGCCCGGGTCTTCCGGTGGCACCGAGAGGTCGATGTCGGGGGTGTCGCCGGTGGAGTGGCGGCGGCGGCCGATGGTGACCTGGTTGCCGGTGAGCGTGCGCTGCTGCTCGGGAGAGTACGCGGGCAGGTTGAGGCCCGCGGCCTCGGGACCGGAGCGCTGCATCATCGCCATGAAGTAGTCACGGTCCGGACCGATGGTCGCCAGCCAGGTCGCCGGCTGCTGCTGGTACGCCGGGCCGGGCGGGGGCGGGGCCTGGGTCGCGCCGGGCTGCGGATAGCCGTAGCCGCCCTGACCGGGGCCAGGACCGCCGGGGCCGGGGCCGCCAGGACCGCCGGGCGCGGTCGAGCCGGGCGGGGAGAGCAACCAGTCGTCGTCACCGCCGCCGAAGGACTGGCCACCGGGCTGCTGCTGCGGCCTGTTCGTCTCCTGCGGGAACGCGGGCGGGGCGGGCGGACCGGACTGCTGGAACGCCTGCGCGGGATGCCCCGGACCACCGGGACCACCCATCCCACCGGGACCGTTGGGGCCACCGGGACCCATGGGGCCGCCGGGACCGTTGGGGCGACCAGGACCACCAGGACCACCAGGACCCCCGGGAGGGCCGGGCGGCGGGCCCTGCCGCGACGGATCGCCGCCGAAGCCGGACGGACCACCGGGACCGGACGGACCACCGGGGCCGTTGGGGCCCCCAGGACCACCGGGCGGCGGGCCCTGCCGCGACGGGTCGCCGCCGAAGCCGGACGGACCGCCGGGACCGGGCTGCCCGCCGTGACCGGGCTGGCCGCCGGGACCACCGGGCGGACCGGGCGGACCAGGCGGGCCGCCCTGCGCCGACGGGTCGGTGCCGAACGGTGGGATCGGCTCAGCGGGCCGGTTCATCTGCGACGGACGCGAGCTCTGGTAGTCGTACGACTCTCCACCGCCGTACGACGGACCGGGCGGCGGCTGCTGCTGGAAGCGCACGGCCGGGCCGGGCCCTTGCTGGCGCGGGGCCGCCGGGGTGTACGAGGTCGCCGTGTTCGTCAGGAAGTTCCACCTGCACTCCTCGCAGAACGGCGCGCCGCCCTCACGCGGCGTACGGCACTGCGGGCAGAGCTCCGGCTCGGGGTCCGGCACGGCGGACAGGTGCGGGCGCCCCCCGGGGTGGGCGCCGGGCGGGGCCTGGGCCGGGCCGGGCTGCGGGTAGCCGTACCCGGCGGCCTGGGGCGGAGGGGGCGGGGGCGGGGGTACGGCACCGGCCATGCGGTGACCGCAGACCTCGCACCAGTCGTCGGAACCCGACTGGTGTCCGTTCGGGCAGGTCGGCATGTCGGCGCTTCCCCCTCTCCTTTCCGGCCGCGACGACCGGATTTCTCCAACCCCAAGGGGTCAGGCTCGCGTCTGTCTCAGGTCACTTCTTTACACGAACAGTCTTTGTGGACCGGGTCTCGAGGGTCATCTCATCGGCCTCCGCGACCTTCGCCTTCAGTCGCACAGTACCTGTCGCGGCGTCGACAACGTCCACCACCTTCGCAAGGAGTTTCGCGGTATCCGCATTTCCGGAGTCGCTGGCGAGCTGAACGGCGCGGCCCAGTTTGGCCGTTGCACCATCGATATCGCCCGCTTTGCGCAGATCGAGCCCTTGTTGAATGGCTTGTGCCAGTTCGGCCTGGCCGGTGTAGTGGGCGACTTGGGGATTGATCGACGTCGAGGCGACCATGTCATCGGTCCACACGGCCCGTACGAGGCCCTGGGCGCCCAGGTTCTGAGCGGTGCCGTCGGGCTGCGGAATCACCAGGGAGACGCGGGCGGCGAGCATCTCCTGGCCGAGGTTGGCGGCCGGGACCTCGACGCAGACGTGGTAGTCACGGGACTCGTCTCCCCAGGAGCCGGTGGGGTAGTCCCCGGCGCGCGGGCCGGACTCGGTGCGGCGCTCGGTCAACTCCTCGACCGTGGGCGCGACTTGCTTGACGAATTTCACCGTGGTGCCCACCGGCGTCCACAGCCGCAGGGCGACGTCCGCGACCTCCTTGCCCATGGCCGTCTCCATCATCTGCGTGAAGTCGGCGGCGAGACCGGCCGGATCGGCGACGATGTCGGCGCTGCCGAGCAGGGCGGAGGCGATTCCTGTGACTTCTTTCACTTCCCAGTCGGTGCCGACGCCACGGGCGTCACAGGTGAAGCGTCCGGCGCAGGAGTCGAGCGCGGCCTTCAGGGCCTCGGACGACTCGTGTTCGTTGCGGCCGTCGGTGAGCAGGATGCCGTGCCGGATGGCGACGTCCGCGGAGGACAGCAGGCCGTCGGCGAGGCGCAGCCAGGTCCCGATGGCCGTACCGCCGCCCGCGCTGAGCTTGCGCAGCGCCTGCTTGGCCTGGTCGCGGCTGGTGGCGTCGGCGATCGCGAGGCGCCCGCCGCCCGGGTAGATCTCCTTGGCGACGTGCGTGCCGCCGATCACCGCGAAGTGCACGCCGTCGCGCAGGGTGTCGATCGCGGCGGACGTGGCGTCCCGGGCGTTGCGCATCTTGGTCGGCGGGTAGTCCATCGAGCCGGAGCAGTCGACCATGATCGCCACCGCCGCGTCCGGGCCCTGGCCCGGAGCGTAGAGGTGGGGTGCGGCGACGGCGCTTCCGATCGTGCCGCCGCCGGTCGCGGTCACGGTGACGATCGCGTTGACCTCGCGACCGCCCTCCGGCAGGTACTCGTTCTGATAGACGTCCACCGAGAACTGCGGCACGTTCGACTTCGAGAAATTGGCCATGCCTTCTCTGATCCCCCTTGAAGATCTCCTGAAGATCCCCTCGAAAACCCCACAGGAGCGGGGTGATGACTGTGTCCGGACTGGTCCCCTCCAGTCCGTTTCGTGCGGTGGCCTCAGGCCGATCCTGCCCCCTGCGGCGGGGCAGGGAACGGCACGACGGCCACTGTTACGTTGTCGTGGCCCCCGCCGTCGAGCGCGTGACCGACCAGGACCTGGGCGCTGTGCAGGGGGCGCACGGCGGCGTCGAGGGGGACGACCTCGGCCATCTCCTCGGCCGCCTCGGCGTAGTTCCACAGTCCGTCGGTGCACACCACCACTACACCCGCACGGTCCGGCTTGAAGGAAGCGGTGTGCGGCTCCAGTTCGTAGGCGTCGGCGCCGAGCCAGCCGGTGATCGCGTGGGCGCGCTCGTCGGCGTATGCCTCGGCCTCGCTCATCAGGCCCGCGGAGACCATCTGCGCGGCCCAGGAGTCGTCCTCGGTGAGCCGGGCCGGATGGGAGCTGCGGTCCACCGGCACCCAGTAGGCGCGGCTGTCGCCGACCCAGCCGACGACCAGCAGTCCGGCGGTCACGATCGCGCCGACGAGGGTGCAGGCGGGGGCGTTCTGGTGCGGGGCGTGTTCGCGGGCCGTGGCGGGTTCCCCGGCCAGGGAGTTGACGGCGCGTGAGGCGGCGACGATCGCCTCGTGCATCGCCTGCTGCGGGTGCGTGCCGCGCGGCAGGGCGGCCAGCAGCGACTCGCTCGCGGCCCGGGAGGCGGCGAGGGAGGCGTCGTCCGGGCGGGTCGCGGAGGAGACGCCGTCGCAGACGATCGCCACGGTCGCGGGGGCGCCGTCGGGCAGCGCGGTGCAGCCGAGGGCGAACGCGTCCTCGTTGCGGTGGTGGCGCAGGCCGCGGTCGCTGACGGCGGCGACCGGGCCGGTCTCCTGCTCCATGTGGTCGCGCTCGCGGGGCTGGGCGTGCCCGCAGTTCTCGCAGTAGCCGTCGTTGTCGACGCGGCCGGAACGACAGGCGACGCACACGGTGGTGCCCTCCGGCGGGGACGCGAGGTCGGCGATGCGCGGGTCGGGCGCCTGGAGCGGGTACTCGTCGGGCTCCGGCGGCCGGTCGAAGCGGACACCGGAGGCGGGGGACACGGGGGAGCCCACTGGTGCCTGCGCGGGGATCGCGTGGCCGCCCGGGTCCGTGTCCGGGAGGTCGGTCGGCAGATGCGTGGCGGCGGGCCGGCCGGGGGCGACGGGCCAGTCCACATCGGCGGCACCGGCCGGCGGGGGCGGTGCCGAGCCGTTCATGGTGATCGTCGGTTGGTCCTCCGGTCGTGCGGGGACGGCGGACAGGTCGTATCCGCACGCACCGCAGAAGCGGTCACCCGACTCGAGGGGTTCCTCGCAGCTCGGGCACCGGGACAGGGCGGTCTGCTGGGGCATCTGCGACATCAACTACACCCACGTCCGGGGGCGGTAACGATTGGCACGTTCCACCAGATCGATTCTCTCCTCGCCGCCGCGTGCGAGCCGGGCCAGCATGCGGTACGAACGCTCCAGGCCGAAACGCAGTCCCCGCTCGTCCAGGCCGCTGCCGAGCAGCACCCGTCCCCCGGCGGCGGGGGGTACGGAACCCTGGCCACCGGAGAGTATCCAGTCCAGCGCACAGCCGAGGACCTCCGCCGACAACTGCTCGCGCCGCGCGGGGTCCAGACCGTACGCCTCCAGGGCCTCGACCTGCCCGGCGGCCGCGGTCAGGTCCTCCAGGAAGGGTACGTCGGCGGCGGCGGCCGTGCGCTGACGCAGCCGCGCCCGTACGGCGGCCACGCGCGCGGCCGTGTAGTGGATGGACGACTCGGGAACCGACTCCAGCGTCTGTACGGCACTCCTGCGATCGCCCGTCGCGAGCCGGACCCGGGCCAGGCCGAACGCCGCGGACACAAAGCTCGGGTCGGTCGACCACACCAGGCGGTAGTACTCGGCGGCGTTGTCGAGCTGGCCCAGCACCTCCGCGCACAGGCCGAGCGCCAGCTTCGGCGCGGGCTCGCCGGGGAAGGCGTCGTAGATCGCGTCGAAGGAGAGCGCGGCGCCTTCGTGATCGCCCGTCACCAGCGCCGCGACGCCGCGGTACCAGACGACCCGCCAGTCGTCCGGATGGTCGGCCTCCAGGCGTGCCAGGGTCTCCAGCGCGGTGTCGGAGTCGCCGGTCTCCAGCCAGGCCCTGATCTGCCTGAGCCGTGTCTCGGTCGACTCCGTCGGCGCCGCCGCGAGCGCACTGATCAACTCGCCCGGCGCGGAGGCGATCAGGCCCGCCAGGAACCCGGCGTTCGGGTCGCTCGGGTCGACGTGCGGCACGGGCAGGGCGAGCGCGGCGGCGGGGGCGTTGATGTGTTTGACGAGGTCCTGGACGCCCTGTCCATGGCCGGCTCCGCCGGCCGGCAGCTCGGCGGCACCGGTACCGCGCCGCCGAGGCGCCACCGCCCGCGCCCCCAGCCGCGACACATCCCCCTCCAGCTTGGGGAACAACTCGGTGTCCGTCACCTTGACTTCGGGCCCGAACAGCGTCGACAGCGACGGCCGGGCCGTGCCCGTCTGCAGGGAGACGACCTCGCGCAGGACACCCGTGAGCTGCTCGGTCATCTCCTGCGCGGAGGCGAAGCGGCGGGCCGGGTCCGGGTCGGTGGCGCGGACCAGGAGCCGGTAGAAGGACTCGTACTGCCGGAAGACCTCGATGTTGTCCGGGTCGGGCAGGGAGTCCACGAACACGTTCGTGTAGCCCTGGAAGTCGAAGGTGAGGACGGCGAGCGTACGCGCGACGGTGTACAGGTCGGAGGCGATCGATGGGCCGACGTCCGCCACCTCCGGCGCCTGATAGCCCACCGTGCCGTAGATGGCCGACTCCTCGTCGTCCATCCTGCGGACCGCGCCCATGTCGATCAGCTTGAGCTGGTCCTCGGTCTGGATGGCGTTGTCGACCTTGAAGTCGCAGTACAGCAGGTTGCGGCTGTGCAGATGGCCCAGGGCCTCCAGCGCCTCGATGCCGTACGCGCACGCCTGCTCCACGGGCAGCGGATCCCGCTTGCCGCCCGGTGTACGGCGCTCGTTGGCGATCTCCTTCAGCGACTTGCCGCCGACGTACTCCATCACGATGTACCCGTCCAGCGAGCCCGTCCGCTGGTCGAGGTGCTCCACGAAGTTGTAGATCCGCACGATGTTGGCGTGCTCGATCTCCGCGAGGAAACGCCGCTCGGAGATCGCGGCGGCCATCGCGTCCTGGTCGCCGGTGTCGAGCAGGCCCTTCAGCACGACCCACCGGTCCGACACCGCGCGGTCCACCGCGAGGTAGATCCAGCCCAGTCCGCCGTGCGCCAGACAGCCCACGACCTCGTACTGGCCGTGGACGACGTCGCCCGCCTTCAGCTTCGGGATGAAGGAGTACGGGTGACCGCACTTGGTGCAGAAGCCTTCCGTACGGCCGGGTCGCTCGCCGCGCGCGCGGCCGACCGGGGCCCCGCAGTCGGAGCGGGAGCAGAACCGCTTGCGCTCCGGGACCTCCGCCTTCTCCAGGACCATCTCCCGCGGGTCGGGGCGCGGCACGTCCGGCACCTGGACGAGCCCGACGCCGAGCCGGCCGCGACCGCCGGAACCGGTACTGGCGCCGGAGCTGCGCACCGACACCGAGCGGCCGGTGGAACGGCCCGACAGGGAGCGCGACAGGCGTCCCGACACCGAGCGCCGTGACTTCGACGACTGTGACGACGTACGAGAGCTGGCGCGGGAGCCGGAGCGTGAACTCGCGCTGCCGGACGAGCCCTTGCCGCTGCGGCTGATGCCGGTGGGCGGCGAGCCCACCATCCCGTTCGATGAGACGACCGGGGCGAGACCGCAGGTGTCGCAGTACAGCTCGCCGCCGCCCACGTCCTCGTACGCGCCCTCGCACCCCGGGCGCTGGCACTTCTGCTCTGCCTGACTCATGACGAGTGCTCCCCCCTACGATCCTCCGGCCCGCCCTGCCCCGGGACGCGCGGGCTGCCCAGCAGTTCGGCCGCCAACTGCTGGTAGCGCAGTACGGCCTGTTCGGCGACCCGCAGGTCGCAGGGCGCGCTCCACAGCATCCGCCGCGCCGCGTCGTACCGCTCGATCAGGAACGGGTCCTCCGCGAGGCCGTGCCGGGCGACCTTCGCCTTGTACGCGTCGAGCCGGCCGCGCAGCTCGGCGCGGACCGCCAGCGGCTGGGTGACCGCGGTCAACGACTCACGGGCGCGCAGCAGTTCGTCCTCCGCCTTCTGCTCCAGGGACTCCAGAAGCGGGGACAGCCGGTGCCACTGGGCGTGTCTGCGGTACTCGGCGGCCGTCGCCAGCTGCTCCTGCAGCACGGTCGGCGGGCCGCTGACGACCGGCACCTCCGTGGCCGCGATCTTCGCCAGGACCTCGCCGCGCGCGGTGCGGGCCTCGGCGAGCGTACGGTCCGCGCGGGAGAGCACGTCACGCAGCTTGACCAGACGCTGCTCGGAATCCTGACGGACGGTCAGTACAGCGTCGATCTCACGGCGTACGTCCTCCAGGGCGCGCGCCTCACGGTCGTAGACCGTGGTGTCCGGGCGGCCACCGCCGGGGGCCGAACTCCCGGGGGTGGGCGTCCAGAAGGCCAGCGGGTCGGAGACGACCTGCTCGCGCAGGTGCGTCAGCGTGCGGGTGATGCGCTCCAGGTCGTCGCCGGCCGGGTGCTCGCCGGGGCGTACGCCGACGGAGTGCGCGAGCTTGCGGGTGCGCTGGAGCTCCGCGGCCAGTAAATCGATCCGGGCGGGCAGCGCCGACCAGACCGCGTCGGCGGCGACGACCATGTCCAGCGACGTCGCGTACAGCTCGTTCATCCGGTCGACGAGCGTGACCAGCGTGAACTGCTCACTGAGCTTGCCCGAGCCGCCGTGCAGGGTCGGCGCGTTGGCCATGGCTCCGGTGGAGCCCGCGACCGTGACGGCCTCGCCGCGCAGCAGCTCGGTCAGCTCCGCCAGGTCCTCACGGCTGGACCAGCGACGCCGGGCGCGGATCTCGCGGGCGGCGCGCAACGCGTCCGTGTACGCGTCGAAGTACGCCCACAGCAGGGTGATCGACGCCTCGGCCGCCGTCCAGCGCTCCTTGGTGACGCCGGTCAACTGCGCACCTTCGAGGAGTCTGCGGCCCGCGTGGTCCTGCAGGGCGAGGAGCGACGTCTCGATCGCCTCGTGCTCCGCGCCGAGCCGCGCCAGCGCACGGTCCACCTCGTCCCGGTCCATCACCGGCCCGGGGGGTCCCGTGACGCCCATCGATCACCTCTCGCTGCTCTGTGTTCCTATGTGGTTGACGTGGAGCGGACGTTGACGGTGGTTCAGCTCTTGCGCAGATACTGCGGTGCGGGCGGTTCCGACTCCGCCGAGTCCTCACCCAGTGTGGCCGACAACCACTTGTCGTACGACGCCTGCCAGCCGTTCGCGGTGTCCTCCCGGTAGTCCACGAGGATCTGGTTGACCCGGCGTACCAGATCGTCGGCGTCCTGCTTCATCGCCACGCCGTAGTACTCGGTGGTGAAGGGAGCGCCTTTCAGCTCGACCGTCGGATCCTGCGCGGCCTGGCTGGCGGCGAGCGCGCCGTCGGTCACCACGGCGTCGGCCTCGCCGAGTTGGAGCCGCACCAGGCAGTCGAGCTGGTTGGGGACGGTGGTGGATATGTCGGCGGAGGAGACCAGTTCGTTCGCCTTCTTGTCCTCGTCCAGCTTGGTGTACGCGGTGGAACCCTCGGCCGTGCAGATCTTCTTGTCGGCCAGCGAGTCGTCGTAGCCGGTGATGGTCGAGGACTTGGGGGCCAGGAGCTGCTGGCCGGTCTTGAAGTACGGCGCGGAGAACGCGACGTCCTCGAGGCGGCTGCAATTGATCGTCATCGTGCGGACGATCATGTCGACGCGGCCGTCCTGGATGGCCGGGATGCGCTGGTTGGTGGGGATGGCCTTGAACTGGACCGCGTCCGGGTCGCCGAGGATGTCCTGGGCGATCCGGTGGACCAGGTCGATGTCGAAGCCCTCCAGCTCGGCCGTACCGGCGCTGTTGGGGTTGCGGTAGCCCCAGCGGTAGCTGTTCTGGTCGACGCCGACGATCAGCTTCCGCTTCTCGCCCTCGCGAGCCTTGATCGCGTCGATGGTGGAGCCGTCGGCGCCGGACGGGGACAGGGTCTGCTTCTCCGGGGCGGTGCACTCCTCGGCCCGCGCCTGGCTGCCGTGGGCGACCTCCTGGCCGTCCGTGCCCTCGCCGGTGGACTGGGTCTTCGGCAGCAGCAGCGCGAAGGCCAACGCCAGGGCGCACACGACCGCCATCGCACCGACACCGCCCCAGCCCTTCAGGCCGGCTCGGAGGCGGCGAAGGGAGAACCTCCGTGCATGCATCGTCACGCCCCCTTTCATCGGTACTCCGACAGCCTGCGCCCGATGCCCAGTACCGCGCCAGCGGCACCGAGTACCGCGAGGACGGCGGCGCCCACCGACAGACCGGTCATCGCGTCGAGGCCGTCACCGGCAGCCTGCTTGAACTCGGTCTGCTCGTGGGCGAGTGCCTTGGCGAGGTTCGCGTCGACGCTGTCGAAGCACTCGCCCGTCGCACCCTTGGCGCCGATCACCTTGTCCAGTGCCTGCTGGTAGTTGCCGTTGTCGTCCTCCGCGCGGGCGGAGGTGTGGCGCTTGTGCCACTCCTCCATGTTGCCCACGGCCGCCGTGACCGGCTGCTCGCCGGAGTCGTCGTCGGCGAGATTCTCGGCCGCGGTCAGGCCCTTGGCGAGGATGCCCATGTCCGTGCGGAAGTCGTTGTCGTACGCGTCGACCACCTTGCCGCCCACCTCGACCGTCTCGGCACCGCGGGCGACCAGCGTCAGGTTCTCGTTGCCGCGTGCCTTCAGAGAAGCGATCCGGGCGTCGTTCAGCACGTTCAGCGAGCGGACGCCGTGGTCGTACGAGTCGTTGAGGCCCGCGCGGGCGACGCTGTGGCCGACGACCAGCCAGAGCAGCACCACCGTGGCGGTCGCGGTCGCGGCGACCAGGCCGTGGTTGAGCACGCGGTTGGTGCGCCGGTAGTTGCGGTGCTGGGCCCAGGCCAGCCCGGAGAGCGCGAGGACGCCGAGAGCGATCGCGGCCCAGGGATACGGCGTCGCGTCGTCGTAGTCGTCGCGCAGCCGCTGCTTCTCCTTCGTGTAGAGATCCTCGGCCGCGGGGAGCATCTGGGTCTGCATCTTCTCGTTCGCGTACCGCAGATACGCGCCGCCGACCGGGAAGCCCTGCCGGTTGTACGTCCGGGCGCGCTCGACCAGGCCCTTGTACTCCGGCAGCAGCCGGTTGAGCCGGGCGATGGTCGCCGCCGACGGGGAGTCGGGCTCCGAGTTCGCGGCGGCGTTGACGAGCTTGGCCGCGGCGGTGCGGATGTCCTTCTCGTACCGGTCACGCGTCGCTGCCGTCTCCTGGCCGCCGGCCAGGAAGCCGCTGGAGGCCGCCGTGTTGGCGTCGGCGAGCGAGCGGTAGATGTCGGCCGCGTCCGAGCTGAGCGGCTGGCTGCTGTGCAGTACGGCGTCGGCCGCGCCCGCCCGCTCGGTCGTCTGCCAGGCCGTCACGGCGCCGAAGGCGACGACCAGCAGGGCGAGGACCGCGCCGATGATGCGCAGGCGGCCGGGTTCGGTGGTGGCCGCCTCGCGGAGGCGGTCGACGCCCTCGGCGAACGCGGTGCGGCGGGGCGGCTCGGTGGGGTCCGGGGCGGCCGATCCCTGTGCTGCGGGGGGAAGGGATGGGCCGGGTGCGCCGGGGCCGTCCGGTTGCGGCGGTAGTGATGGCATCGTGGGCACGGCGCCCGCTGGTGGCGCCGTGCTGCTTTTCGGCGAGTGTGTCACTGCTGACCTCCCCCATGGTCATCCTTCGCCGCAAGTATCGCTGCCGGGACTGACATTCCGCACCGGCCTTCACTGGATCTTGATCGGATCGCAGCGGTGTAGCCCGAGTTTCGGGCATGACGTGGCGTTCCGCACCCTCCCCTGCCCATGAATACGCCGGGGGAATCGGTTCGGTTCCATCGGGGGCGGGTGGGAGCTCGGGGTGTCATGTCCCGTTGTGGCGGCAGTGCTATGTCACATACGCAGCAGTGCTATGTCACATACTGAGTGCGCACCCGTTCCTGCACCCCGGCCCCCGCCCCCACCCGGTCAAGCCCCAGCAACACCGCCCCCAGCACCGGCCGGGCCCGCACCACCCGCGCCACCGCCTTCGGAGCCCGCTCCGCCAGCAAGTCCCTGATCCGGTCGTCCAGTTGCGCGTGCCCCGCGGCCAGCACCCCGCCCCCCAGCACCACCGGCGTCTCCTCCTCCAGCAGTCCCAGGCGGGTCAGGGCCACCGTCGCCATCGTCACCACCTCGTCGGCCAGCCGGTCCACGATCGCCCGGGCCAACGGGTCACCGTCCGCCGCGGTGGCGAAGAGCACCGGCGTCAGTTCGTGGCGGCGCAGCGGCTCGATGTGTTCCAGGTGCAGGGCCTCGATGAGGGCGTACATGGAGTCGAGGCCGAAGTGCGCGGGCAGGGCGTGGGCCAGTGCCGTCGGTTCGCCCCTGCCGTCCTCCGCGCGGGCCGCGAACCACAGCGCCTCCTCCGCCAGGCCCCAACCGCCGCCCCAGTCACCGGAGATACGGCCGATCGCGGGGAAGCGGGCGGTGTTGCCGTCGGGGTGCATGCCGACGCAGTTGATGCCGGCCCCGCAGACGACGGCGACCCCGCGCGGTTCGGTGACCCCGGCCCGCAGGATCGCGAACGTGTCGTTGCGGACCTCGACGGTCGTGCCCCACGCGCGCGCGTGCAGCGCGGCAGCCAACTGCTCCTCCTCCACGGGGAAGTCGGCGTTGGCCAGACATGCCGAGACATGGTCGGCGGAGGTGACCCCGGCGTCGGCGTAGGCCCGCTGCACGGCCTCGGCGACCACGTCCACCGCCGCCTCCACGCCGACCGCGGGTGGCCGGAATCCACCGCCGCGCGCCGTGGCCAGGACCTGCCCGTCCGCCGCCACCACCGCCACGTCGGTCTTGCTGTTGCCCGCGTCGACGGCGAGGACGGATGCGGTCATGCCCACGCGAGATGCTCCCGGTTGTGTGCGATCAGTCGGTCGGTGAGGGCTTCCGCGTACGCGTACTGCCCGATCAGGGGGTGGCACAGCAGCGCCCGGAAGACTCGCTCCCGGCCGCCGTGCACAGCCGCCTCCAGCGCCAGGTCCTCGTACGCCGTCACCTGCGCCATCAGCCCCGCGTACAGCGGGTCCACAGCCGGCACGGGCAGCGGCGACGGGCCCTGGGGCCCCACCGCCGCCTGCACCTCGATCACCGCGTCGTCCGGCAGGAAGGGCACCGTGCCGCGGTTGTAGGCGTTCACCACCTGATACGGGCTGCCCCCGCCGCCCAGTAGCCCCGCCGCCAGATCCACCGCGGCCTCCGAGTAGTAGGCACCGCCCCGTTTGGCGAGCAGTTCCGGTTTCTCGTCCAGGGCCGGGTCGCCGTACATTGTCAGCAGTTGCCGTTCCATTTCGGCCACTTCGGCGGCCCTGGACGGCTTGGTGCGCAGTTCTCGTACGACCTCGTCGTGCGCGTAGTAGTAGCGCAGGTAGTACGACGGGACGACGCCCAGGCGGTCCAGGAGCGGGCGGGGCAGATGCAGGTCGGCGGCGATCGGGTCGCCGTACTCCGCGAGGAGCTTGGGCAGCACGTTCTCGCCCTCGGGGCCGCCCAGCCGTACGCCCGTCTCCCAGGTGAGGTGGTTGAGACCCACGTGGTCCAGGTGGACGTCCGCGGGGGCGACGCCCAGCATTCCAGCGAACTTCCGCTGGAAACCGATCGCCACGTTGCACAGGCCGATCGCCTTGTGGCCCGCCTGGAGCAGGGCGCGGGTGACGATGCCGACCGGGTTGGTGAAGTCGATGATCCAGGCGTTCGGGTTCGTACGGCGGACCCGTTCCGCGATGTCGAGGACGACCGGCACCGTGCGCAGCGCCTTGGCGAGGCCGCCCGCGCCCGTCGTCTCCTGGCCGACGCAGCCGCACTCCAGGGGCCAGGTCTCGTCCTGCTCGCGGGCCGCCTGACCGCCGACGCGGAGCTGGAGGAGGACGGCGTCGGCGCCGTCGACTCCCGCGTCCAGGTCGGAGGTCGTGACGATCCTGCCGTCGTGGCCCTGCTTGGCGAAGATACGCCGGGCCAGCCCGCCCACCAGCTCCAGGCGTTCGGCCGCCGGGTCGACGAGCACGAGTTCCTCGATCGGCAGGGTGTCCCTCAACCGTGCGAAACCGTCGATGAGTTCGGGTGTGTAGGTCGAGCCGCCGCCGACCACGGTGAGTTTCATACAAGAATCAACCCTTAACTCCGGTTAGGGTGACGCCCTCGACGAACGCCTTCTGCGCGAAGAAGAACACGAGGATCACGGGGGCCATGACCAGAACGGTCGCGGCCATGGTGAGGTTCCAGTCGGTGTGGTGCATGCCCTTGAAGGACTCCAGGCCGTAGCTCAGCGTCCAGGCGCTCTGGTTCTCCGAGGCGTAGATCTGCGGGCCGAAGTAGTCGTTCCAGGCGTAGAAGAACTGGAACAGCGCCACGGCGGCGATGCCGGGCTTCGCCATCGGAACGACGACCTTCAGCAGGGTGCGCAGCTCTCCGCAGCCGTCGACCTTCGCCGCGTCCAGGTACTCGTTGGGGACGGTCATCAGGAACTGGCGGAGCAGGAAGATCGAGAACGCGTCCCCGAAGGCCATCGGGATGATCAGCGGCCAGAGTGTGCCGGACAGGTCCAACTGCTTCGCCCAGAAGAGGTACATCGGGATGATGACCACCTGCGGTGGCAGCATCATCATCGAGATCACCAGCATCAGGGACAGATTGCGGCCCCGGAAGCGGAACTTGGCCAGCGCGTACGCCACCGGGATCGACGACACGACGGTAAGGATTGTTCCCAGTCCGGCGTAGAGCAGCGTGTTCCGCCACCAGGTCAGGAAACCCGGTGTGTCGAAGACCTTCTGGTAGTTGCCCCACTCCCAGGTGTTCGGGATCAGGTCGCGGCTGAGGGCCTGGCTGTCGCTCATCAGCGAGGTCAGGAAGACGAACACGAAGGGGAGTACGAAGAACAGGGCGGCGGCGACGCCCAGCGCGTGGACCGCGATCCACTCCAGGAACGCCTTGCGACGGGCCGTGCGCTCGGCGGGGGAGACCGGGGCCCCCAACTCCACCGGCTTGTCCAGTACTTGCGTCATCAGTCACCTGCCTGGATGAGACCGCCCCGGCGCCGCATCAGGAACGCGGTGAACACCATCGACAGGGCGAAGAGGACGAGGGCGACGACACAGGCGGAGCCGTAGTCGAAGCGCTGGAAGCCGAGGTTGTAGACGAGCTGGGGGAGCGTGAGGGTGGACTTCTCCGGGTAGCCGGGCTCGAACTGGGTGCCCGCGCCCTGGATGACGCCCGACGCGACCTTCCCGGCGACCAATGGCTGTGTGTAGTACTGCATGGTCTGGATCACGCCCGTGACCACCGCGAACATCACGATCGGCGAGATGTTGGGAAGGGTTACATAGCGGAACCGCTGCCATGCCGACGCCCCGTCCAGCTCGGCCGCCTCGTACTGCTCCCGGGGCACGTCGAGCAGCGCCGCCATGAAGATGACCATGAGGTCGCCGATGCCCCAGAGGGCGAGCAGGGTGAGGGCGGGCTTGGACCAGGTGGGGTCGTTGAACCAGCCCGGGGCCGGCAGGCCCACCTTCTCCAGGATCGAATTGACCGGGCCCGTACCGGGGTTGAGCAGGAACGCGAAGGCCATGGTCGCGGCGACGGGCGGAGCGAGGTACGGCAGATAGAAGAGCGTGCGGAAGACGCCCGTACCCGTCTTGATCTTGGTGATCAGCAGGCCCACGCCGAGCCCGAACACGACCCGCAGGCTCACCATGATCACGACCAGCCACAGGGTGTTGCGCAGGGCGGGCCAGAAGAAGGTGTAGTGCTCGAAGACGTAGGTCCAGTTCTGCGTTCCGCTCCACGTCGCCGGTTTGAAGCCGTCGTAGTGCATGAACGAGAAATAGACCGTCGAGATCAGCGGATACGCGAAGAAGACCGTGAAGCCGATCAGCCAGGGCGACATGAAGGCGGCGTTTCGAAGCGCCGCTCGGCGGCGCTTCGACGCGAGGGTGATCGTGGCCATTACTGCGCCTGCGCGATGTCCGTGTCGATCTGCTTCGCCGTCTTGGCGAGGCCCGCCTTGAGATCGGTCTCCTTGCCGCTCTCGTAGGCGTATCCGAACTCCTGGATCGTGGCCAGATACACACCGCCGTTGACGGACGCGGGAGACGTCGTGGAATTCGGGTTCGCGGCGATCTCCAGGAACGTCTTGAAGCGCGGGTCGTACTTCAGCTTGGGCGACTTCAGGGCTTCCAGGGTGGACGGCACATTGTGGATCGCGTTGGAGAAGCCGACCACCGCGTCCGTGTCCGTGGTCATGTACTTCACCAGCTCCCAGGCCGCGTTCTGCTTCTCGCTGGTGGCGGCGATTCCGGCGATCGTCCCGGTGATGTAGCCCTTGCCGTACTCATCGGCCTGGTCGTCGGGTACGGGCAGCGGGGCGACGCCGATCTCGAAGTCCGTCTTCGCGTCCAGGGCCATGCCCAGCCGCCATTCGCCGTCGAGCTGCATGGCGACCTGACCGGTGTGGAAGGGGTGCTTGGGTCCCCATTCATCACCGAGCGTGGCGCGATAGGTCTCCAGCTTCTTGTAGCCGCCGAGCGCGTCGACGAGCTTCTTCTGGACGGTGAAACCGGCCTCGAAGGCGGGGTCCTTGGCGAGGTTGGACTTGCCGTCCGAGTCGAAGTATGTCGGGGAGAACTGGCCGAGGTAGTGCTCGGTCGTCGACTCCCAGCCGTGATAGTTCGGCATGAAGCCGAGCTGCTTGTACGTGTTGCCTTGAGCGGTCGTCAGTTTCTTGGCGACCGTCTCGAATTCTGACCAGGTCTTGGGCGGGCTCTTGATGCCCGCCTTTTCGAAGGCCGTCTTGTTGTAGTAGAGCCCGTACGCGTCGCCCAGCAGCGGCACGGTGCACCGGTTGCCCTCGAACTGCGTGTACTCGTTCATCGCCTTCGGGAAGGTCTTCTCCGGGTCGATCTTCGACTTCTCGAAGAACGGGTTGAGGTCGACCAGGGCGCCGGACGAGCAGAACTTGCCGACGTTGTTCGTGGTGAAGGACGAGATCACGTCGGGGGCCTTGTCGCCGCCGGCCCGCAGGGCCTGGTTGATCTTGTCGTCGGTCATATTGCCGACGACGTTGACGTGGATGTTGGGGTGCGCCTTCTCGAAGCCGGCGATCAGCGACTTGACGGCCTTCACCTCGGCGGGCGCGCTCCAGGCGTGCCAGAGGTTGAGGGTCGTCTCCTTGGAGGCGTCGTCCTCGGCGCCGGAGCTCGACTGGCCGGTACAGGCGGTGGTGAGGAGGGCGATGGAGGCGGAGGCGGCGAGCGCGATCGCGGCTTTCCGGGATATTCCGGGCATGGCAAGTACTCCCTGGGACGGGACAGGACGGGACGGGGCGAGGAAGGAAGGTGTGTGACTACGGGGTCAGCGGGAGGTGTCGAAGACCTCGTCGCGGGTGGCTGCCAGCGCGCTCTCCAACGCGCCGCGCAGCACGGGGTGTTCATGGACGTCGCCCACGACGAGCCGGGGCCGGGCCGCGGCCAGCTCCTCCAGCTCGGCCTGGACGAGGGCGCGCAGCACCTCGCCGCCGGAGGCGAGTGCGGCGCCGCTGAGGACGACGAGTTCGGGGTCGAGGACGGAGACGAGGGAGGCGAGACCCGTGGCGAGCCGGGTCGCGTAGGTCTCGAGGAGCAGCCGGTGCAGGACGGTGTCCTCCGCGGCGGCCCGCGCGACGAGAGCGGCGGCGACTTCGGCGTACGGACCCGAGGGGATGTCGGAGATGCCGATCTCGCGCGCGAGGTGCGGGATCGCCTGTGAACCGGCCAGCTCCTGGTAGCCGCCACTGTTGGCTTTGGTTACCTGCCGGACGAGCGGTGCGCCGGGGACCGGCAGGAAACCTACCTCTCCCGCACCGCCGGTCCAGCCGCGGTGCAGCCGCCCGCCGAGGACGAGGGCGGCACCCAGGCCCCCTTCGTTCCACAGCAGCACGAAGTCCTCGTGCCCCCGGGCCGCCCCCAGTCGCTGCTCGGCGACGGCGACGAGGTTGACGTCGTTCTCGTACTCGACCGGCATCGGTAGCGCTGCGGCGAGTTCGTCGAGGAGCGTGGGGGAGTGCCAGCCCGGGAGGTGGGAGGCGTAGCGGAGTCGGCCGGTGCCGGGGTCGAAGGCGCCGGGGGTGCCGATGACGAGCCGGTGGAGGTCGGCGCGGGCGAGCCCGGCCGCCTTGACGGCGCCGTCGAGGGCGTCGGTGACCTGCTGGACGACGGGTCCCTTGGGCCGCCTGCCCGGGGTCGGAAGCTCGTACTCGCCGACCGTGCGGCCGGTGATGTCGGCGACGGCGGCGTGGATGCGTTCGGGGGTGACGTCGAGTCCCGCGGCGTACGCGGCGGTCGGGTTGACCGCGTACAGCTGGGCGTTGGGGCCCGGGCGGCCCTCGCTGGTGCCGGTGACGAGGACGAGCCCGGCGGCCTCCAGGCGGGCCAGGAGCTGGGAGGCGGTCGGCTTGGAGAGACCGGTGAGCTTGCCGATCTTCGTGCGGGACAGGGGGCCGTGGGCCAGCAGGAGGTCCAGCGCGGCACGGTCGTTCATGGCGCGCAGGACGCGCGGGGTGCCCGGCGTACCGGCGGTTCCTGCCATGTGAGTCGACACCTGCCTTTCAGCCGCCCAGCTTTTCAGTGACGGGGGAGGGAAGTCCATCGAGGGCGCTCGACGGAGCCCCGTCCGATCACTGTTAGGAAAGTTTCCTATCGCGGTGCTCAGGAAGGTAAGCCCGGCGCGAAGGGGGCGTCAAGAGAGATCGGTGCAACCGCTCCTGCCAGGATGGCGTGATCACAACAGAACGCGACCGCAACAGAAGGAGGGGCGGCGCATGGCCGTACTCGTCTTGTCCGTCGTCCTTGTGCTCGTCCTCGGCGGCTGTGTCTGCGTCGTCTGGGCGCAGCGGGGCGGCCCGCGCTGGGTGCGTGGGGTGGCCGCCGTGACGCTGGGGATGGCCTCGGTTGTGCGCTTTGTGGGGCGCGCAAGCAGCGGGAGCGGGAAATCGGGCTCCAGCTCCAGCGACGACTAGTCCCTGGCGAACCCGGCCAAGTCAGGAGAAACCATGAAGCCGAAAACCGTAGTCCTCTCGCTTCCGGTCGCCGACCTCGACGCGGCCCTGCGCTTCTACCGGGACGGACTGGGGCTGTCCGCGGCAGCCGTCGACGAAGGCGCCGTCCTCTTCGAGCTGCCGAACCTGTCGCTCTTCCTGATCGAGCGCGAGGAGTACGCGACGTACACCGACCGTGCCGGCGTTGCCACTCCCGACACCGCCGTGGCGGGCGCGTGCGTCATCTCCTGTGCCATCGGCAGCAAGGCGGAGGTCGACGACATCCTCGCCCGAGCCGCGGCGGCGGGCGGGTCGGTCCCCAAGAGCGCGGGCACCTATGACGGGTCCTACATGGGCTACTTCACCGACACCGACGGCCACCTGTGGGAACTGGTGTCCAACCCCCAGACCCAGTCGGCCGCGGCACCGGAGTAGTCCCGCGACGACTACTTCGTCGTGCTCGGCGGAGTGAGCGGTGAGGCCGCCGAGGCCTGCGGTGACGACGTGTTCGAGAAGACCGACGGGGCCGACATGCCCGCGGTCGGGTCGGCGGGCGACTCGCCGTCCGGCTGGAGCGGGAGGCCGCCGACGATGCGGATGCCCTCGGCGTCGAAGGCGCGCTTGATGCGCCAGCGGAGTTCGCGTTCGACGCCGAGGGCCTTGCCGGGCATGGTCTTGGCGGAGACGCGGACGACCATGGAGTCCAGCAGGACGCTGTCCAGGCCCAGGATCTCGACCGGGCCCCAGAGCATCTCGTTCCAGGGGTCTTCCTTGCTCATCTCCTCGCCGACCTGGGTGAGGACGGCCTTGACCCGGTCCAGGTCCTCCGACGGCCGGACCGTGACGTCGATGCCGGCCGTGGCCCAGCCCTGGGACAGGTTGCCGATGCGCTTGACCTCGCCGTTGCGGACGTACCAGATCTCGCCGTTGTCGCCGCGCAGCTTGGTGACGCGCAGGCCGACCTCGATGACCTCGCCGGAGGCGACGCCCGCGTCGACGGTGTCGCCGACGCCGTACTGGTCCTCGAGGATCATGAAGACGCCGGAGAGGAAGTCCGTGACGAGGTTGCGGGCGCCGAAACCGATCGCGACGCCCGCGACACCGGCGGAGGCCAGCAGCGGGGCGAGATTGATCTCGAAGGTGGAGAGGACCATCAGGGCCGCGGTGCCCATGATCAGGAAGCTGGCCACCGAGCGGAGCACCGAGCCGATCGCCTGCGAGCGCTGGCGGCGGCGCTCCACATTGACCAGCAGACCGCCCAGCGCCGTGCCGTCGACCGCCTGGGCCGTGCGGTTCATGCGCTCGATCAGCTTGGTGATCGCCCGGCGCACCGCCACTCTCAGCACCGCCGCGATCACCAGGATCAGCAGGACTCTGAGGCCGATCGCGAGCCAGGTGGACCAGTTCTGCTCGACCCAGCCGGCGGCGTTGGTCGCGCTCTCCTGGGCGTCCTGGAGCGAAGGGACCGCCGGGGGCGTCGTCTGTGAGGGAGACGGCGACGGCGACGAACCGGCGGCCAAGAGGACGGCGGACAGGGACACGGCAGGTACCTCCAGGTGCAGCGGTCCGCCCGCCGGCAGGCAGTAAAGATCACAAGAAGGTCACCGGACGGGCAGGCACACCACACTATCGGGGCATTGTGTGTGGATCGTTGCGGTGTTCGAGGGAGGAGAGGCGCTCCGCCGGGGATGAACTGGTGGGATGAACCGCCCGTGATCCTGGGGATGATTCAAGATGTGGTCGAAAACACTCCCAGCCCGTTACCGGGACATGGTGGCGCTTCCACCAGGCATGAGGGGAGACTGACTACAGATCGTCCCGGCGCGAGCCACGCGCCGCCGACGCACAAGGAGGCATCCGTGCCGCATGTCCTGGTCCTGAACGCGTCGTACGAGCCGCTCGGCGTCGTACCGCTCCGCCGCGCGCTCGTCCTCGTCCTCGAGAACAAGGCCGTATGCCTCGAGGAGTCCGGCGCCTTTATGCACAGCGCAACTGTCACAGTCCCCGCACCAAGCGTGGTCCGGCTCAAGCGATTCGTCCGGGTTCCCTATCGGGGGCCCGTTCCTCTTACCCGGCGGGCGCTCTTCGCGCGCGACGGGGGCCGGTGCATGTACTGCGGTGGCGTCGCAACCAGCGTCGACCACGTCGTCCCGCGAAGTCGCGGGGGCAAGCACGTCTGGGACAACGTGGTGGCGTCCTGCCGTCGCTGCAACCATGTGAAGGCCGACCGGCATCTCTTCGAGATCGGCTGGCGGCTGCGCCACAAACCCGCTCCGCCCTCCGGCCTGGCCTGGCGCATCATCGGGACCGGCCATAGGGATCCGCGCTGGCTGCCGTACTTGCAGCCGTTCGGCGCGGACGACGCCCTGGCCCGGATCGACGGCGCTATTTCCGCCTGACGATCCGGGCTTTCGCATTGCCCCGGCCCGCTTCTCGCACGGCCGGGCATGCGGCACGCCTTCCGCCGGTCCCGAGGGTCCCCCGTGCCCCCGGGACCGGAAGCGTCACGTGTAGCGCAGCTCCCCGGGGTGTGCCGAGCGGCGCAGCAGGGGCAGTGAGGTGGCCGCCGCCAGCAGGCAGGTCGCATACACCGCGAGCGGGACCAGCAGGGCCGCGACGGAGGACGGGGCGAGCACGTCACCGACGATCCCGGCGTATCCGACACCGATCGCCAGTCCGCCGAACCCCGCCAGGAGCAGCGCGGGCGCGAGCGGCAGCGCCGTCTCCAGGAGCAGTGCCCGGCCGAGCACCGTCCGCGGCACCCCGGCGGCGGTCTGTGCGGCCAGGCCCCGGCGCCGGGTGGCCAGTGACTCGGCGGTGCCGACGGCGAGCGCGCACAGCGTGATCGCGAGGGCGACGAGGATCGCGGCGGCCGTGAGGTTGAGGCCCGTCTCGTAGAAGGACATGTCCTCGGCCGGGTACTTCATGCTGTGCAGCTGGGCGAGCAGCCCTTGCCGGACACCCACGAAGCCCGTGCCCACGACCGTCACCAGCAGCACGGCCGCATGCGTACGGGCCGCCGCCCACGGGTCGTCGCTCAGCCGCTCCGCCGCGATCAGCACGGCCGGGCTTTCGGTGCGGGCGGCGAGGTGCCGGCCGGTCAGCCGGGCCGTGAACCCCGAGAGCCACACCGAGACCACCCCGACCAGCACCACCGCGGCGACAACCGTCAGCGGAATCATCGCGAACCCGATGAGCGGATTGTCCCGGTACGGCGTGAGGGCGGTCAGCAGCACCAGGACGGCGAACGTCGGCACCACCACGGCGAGCACGGGCCCCGGCCGTCGCGCTGTCCGCACCCGCCGCACCCACCCCAGCGGCGAGGTGATCACCCGGCGCAGCGCCAGCGCGCTCACCAGCGCACCCAGCACCGGCACTGCGACGGCGACCAGCACGAACCCGGCCCAGGCGATGCCCGGCGGCTCCTCCCACTCCCGGAGTACGACCACCACGGCGGCGAGTACGGCGATCACCGACCCCACGAGACAAGCCAGCCCGGCCTCCAGCGCGGCGATCCGCCGCACCTGCCCCGGCGCGGCCCCCGCGAGCCGCAGCGCGGCCAGCCGCCGGTCGCGGTGCACGGCACCGACCCGGGCGCACTGCCCGAGGAACCCGAGCACGGGGATCAGCAGGAGCACCAGCGCGAAGACCACGCCCGTCCGCTCGCCGGGCTGATTCAGCAGCCCGTTGCCGAACGACACGGAGTACTGCCCCTCGATCGACGCGATCGCCACGGCCGCCAGCCCGAACCCGGTGGCCAGCCCCGCCCCCACCACCGTCAGCCCCGCCCGCCACCACTCCCGCCGATTCGAGCCCCGGGTCAGCAGCCAGGCCAGCCGCAGATCGGCGTTCACGCGGTCACCTCCAGCGCGGTCACAGTCACGCCGCTCGGGCGTACCCGGCGGATGGTCCGCAGGTGGGCCGTCATGCGGTCGCCTGCAGTGGCGTCACAGCCCCGACGCTCAGCCGCACCCGGCGGGTCCGCGTGTGTCGGGGTGGTCCCCAGGTCGGCCGTCATGCCGTCACCTCCAGCGGGCTCACGGTTCCGTCGCTCAGGCGTACCTCGCGGTCCGCGTATGCCGCTGTCTGTGCGTCGTGGGTGATCAGCAGGACGGCCGTGCCCGAGTCGCGGGCCGTGTGGGTCAGGGCGGTCATCACCTGCTCGCTCGCCAGGGAGTCCAGTGCGCCGGTCGGCTCGTCCGCGAAGACGACCTTCGGGCCGGTGACCAGGGCCCGGGCCAGCGCCGCCCGCTGTGCCTGCCCACCGCTCATCTCGCCGGGCCGAAGTCCCTCCTGCCCGCGCACCCCGAACCGCTCCAGCCACTCGCCGGCCCGCTCCTGGGCGTCCCCCCGGGCGGTTCCGGCCAGCATCAGCGGCAGGGCGACATTGTCGAGCGCGGTCAGCTCCGGGATGAGCTGCCCGAACTGGAAGACCACGCCGAAGTCGGTACGGCGCAGCTCGCTCAGCCGCTTCTCGGAGAGCGTGTCCAGCCGCTGTCCGTCGTACGTCACCACGCCCTCGTCAGGGCGGACCAGCCCCGCCAGACAGTGCAGCAGCGTCGACTTCCCGCTGCCGCTGGCGCCGGTCACGGCGAGGATCTCGCCGGCGTGCAACGCGACCGAGGCGCCGCGCAGCGCCGGCGTGCTGCCGTGCGCCTTCGCCAGGTCATGGGCCGTCAGGAGCGGCACTGGGTTGCTCATGCTGTGTCGACCTCCGCGGTCAGGGTGGTGAGCCGGGCCGCCGTCGTGGTCATCCAACGGAGGTCGGCGTCAAGGTGGTTGAGGGCGTAGTCGGCGGAGAGAACGGTCGCGAGATCGGCGCCCGGTGCGGTCTTGACCGCCGTGAGCTCACGCATCCGCTCCATGTGCGCGGCGCGTTGGGCGCGCAGATAGGCCTCCGGGTCGCCGCCGGACAGGATCGCGACGACGACCTTGGCGAAGATCTCGTTCGTCACGAAGGGTGCGGGCGGGGTGATCTCGCCCGCCCACTCGGCGAGTTCACGCGCACCGTCGTCCGTCGAGCGGTACGTCGTGCGCTCCGGGCCGCCGTCCGAGTCGGTGCCGTCGATCTCGGCGAGGCCGTCGCGGACCAGGCGCTGGAGGGTCGTATAGACCTGCCCGTAGGCGAGCGGACGGGCCTGTGGGAAGCGTTCGTCGTGGCGTCGCTTGAGGTCGTAGCCGTGGCTCGGTCCCGTCGCGAGCAGCCCCAGGAGGATGTGGCGGGTGCTCATGGGGATCAGTATGCACTCGCTACATGTACTGAGTGAATAGTGATCTACGAATTCGCGGGTACAAGTTCTGCGCTCGCACGGGCGGTGTGTGACGAGGCGCACGTCGTCGGGCCGTGGACGTCTGGTCTCGCGTCCGCTGGGTAGGGCTGCGGTAACCCGTACGAAGCCTTACCCGCCGTACTCGACAAGGAGGCCCCCGTGGCCGCATCGGCACACCTTCTGCTCTCGGCCCTCTCCAAACAGGAGGCGGAGCCGTCCGCCGCACCCGATCTGCATCTGTGCGTCTTCAGCGCGGAGGGCGCCTGCGCCGAGGCCCCGCTGACCAGCGAACCCCCGCTGCCGGACGCGGAACCCCTCACCAGCGAGCCGCCGCTCGCCGACGCCGCCCCGCTGACCAGCGAGTCCGACGCCTACCCGGACACGCCGGCCGGCGAGCTCGACGCCTACTCGGACACCTTCCGCCCGGAGTGGTAGATGTCCATCCGGACACTTCGGACCCTTCCCGCGCGGAGCCGTAGATGACAGCACCCCGGTCGGCCGCGGCCCCCGACGAGGACCTCTCCCGGCTCGCCGAGCTGCACGGCGTCGCCACGTCCTACAGCCCGTCGCCCGACCGCACCGTCACCGCGTCGACCGCCGCGCTCACCCGGGCGCTGGCCGCGCTCGGAGTCGACGCGAGCACCCCCGGTTCCGTCCGCGCCGCGCTCGCCGCCCGGGAACGGGAGCTGAGCGAACGGCTGCTGCCGCCGACGGTGGTGTGCTGGAGCGGCAGTGCGCCCGCCGCGCTCGCCGCCCTCCCGGCGGGCACCCGGCTGCGGATCGAGACCGAGCAGGGCGAGACCCGCGCCGCCGCCGAGCAACTCCCGCCGGGAGTCCACCGGTTGACCGCGACCGCCCCCGACGGCCGCACCGCCCGCGTCCACCTGGTCGTCGCCCCGCCCCGGCTGCCCACGCCTCCCGGACGCTCGTACGGCCTCCTCGTCCAGCTCTACTCCCTGCTCTCCCGGCGCTCCTGGGGCATGGGTGACCTCGGAGATCTCGCCGAGCTGGCGGCCTGGGCCGGGCGGGCGCTCGGCGCCGGATTCGTGCAGGTCAACCCGCTGCATGCGGCCGTGCCCGGCACGCCCACCGATCCATCCCCCTACCGGCCCTCCTCGCGTCGCTTCCCCGACCCGGTGCATCTGCGGGTCGAGGACATCCCCGAGTTCGCGTACGCCGACGGGCGGGAGCGGGTGCGGGGGCTGCTGGAGCGGGCGGCGCGGCTTCGGGAATCGGTGCTGGAGAAAGGGGAGTTGATCGACCGGGACGCGGTGTGGGGGCTGAAGCGGGAGGCGCTGGAGCTGGTGCGGGAGGTGCCGCTCGGGCCGGGCCGCCGGGCCGCGTACGTCGACTTCCTCGCCGAGCAGGGCGCGGCACTGGAGGACCACGCCACCTGGTACGCGCTGGCCGAGGTGCACGGCCCGGACTGGCGCGGCTGGCCTACGGGCCTGCGTGACCCCCGCTCGGCGGAAACCGCCCGCGCCCGGCGCGAGTTGATGGACCGCGTCGACTTCCACTGCCGTCTCGCCTGGCTCACCGACGCCCAGCTCACCGCCGCGCAGCGTGCCGCGCGTGAGGCGGGCATGCCGGTCGGGATCGTGCACGATCTGGCGGTCGGGGTGCACCCGGAGGGCGCGGACGCCTGGGCGCAGCAGCGGTACTTCGCGGCCGGGATGTCGGCCGGCGCACCGCCGGACGCCTTCAACGCCCGCGGCCAGGACTGGGGGCTGCCGCCCTGGCGGCCGGACCGGCTGGCCGAGTCGGGCTACGCCCCCTTCCGGATGCTGCTGAAGGCCCTGTTCCGCTACGCCGGCGCCCTGCGCATCGACCACGTCATGGGCCTGTTCCGGCTCTGGTGGGTGCCGGAAGGGCTGCCGCCGACGGAGGGCACCTACGTCCGTTACGACGCCGAGGCCATGCTGGCGATCCTGGTCCTGGAGGCGTCCCGCGCCGGGGCCGTGGTGATCGGCGAGGACCTGGGCACCGTGGAGCCCGGGGTCCGCGAGACGCTGCGTGAGCGCGGGGTGCTCGGCACATCGGTCCTGTGGTTCGAACGGGACTGGGAGGGCGACGGCCGCCCCCTGCCCCCCGACCGGTGGCGCGCCGACTGCCTCGCCACCGCCACCACCCACGACCTGCCCCCGACCGCCGCCCGCCTCACCGGCGACCACGTCGAACTCCGCGACCGCCTCGGTCTGTTGACGCGCCCCGTCGACGAGGAGCGGGCGGAGGCCGCCGCCGACACGGGGGAGTGGCTGACGCTGCTCGCCCGGCTGGGTCTGCTGCAGGGGACCAGTGGAGGCCTCGGCACGTCCGCCGAGGAGGCCGAGGTCCAGGCCGTCCACCGCTATCTGCTCCGCACCCCGGCCCGCATGATCGGCATCTGGCTGCCGGACGGGGTCGGCGACCGCCGTCCGCAGAATCTGCCGGGTACGTGGGACCAGTACCCGAACTGGCGGCTTCCGGTGGCCGACGCCGAGGGCAGGCCGATGACGCTGGAGGAGCTGGCCGGGTCGGCGCGGCTGCATGCGCTGGTGGAGGTGGTACGGGCGTCCGGTGGGCGGCAGGCGTGAGCGTGGGTGGTGCGCGGTGCGGTGGTGCGTGGTCCGCCTCTTACGGCACCCCGGACGCGCGTCTCCACCCGGCGTTGGATACTTTGGCCCCGTGGACAAGAAGAACGCCCTGCGCGCCGGCGCCCTGGCTGCCGGTACGACGCTGATGATGCTGCTCATGTCGTCCCCCGCGCTCGCGCTCACCCGCGACGACGGCGACGACCCCGGCACGGGCCTGAGCGTCATCGAGACGCTGGGCCTGTTCGTCCTGGCCCCGCTCGCCCTCTTCGTGGTCATCGCCGGCCTGGTGATGGTCCTCGACCGGTCCACGGACCGTCAGCCGAAGTCCAAGGCCGTGGCCAAGCGGAAGACCGGGACCGAGGCGGAAGCGAAGGTCTGAGTCTCCGAGGCCGGCGCCTGATTCGAGGGGCGTCCGAGCCGAGGCCGACACCTGAACCGAGGGGCGCCGACCCCGCCGTACGTACGCGCAGCAGCCGTACGTGGGCGAGGTCGGCGCCTTTTCGCGTTCCGTCGGCGCGTTTCCGGGGCCCGGGGTGTCACGGGCTGGGGTGTCACGGGCTCGGTGCCGTCAGATACCGCTGCACCGTCGGTCCCAGCCACGCCACGATCTCCTCGCGGCTGAGCGCCACAGTCGGCGGGAACTTCAGGACGTAGCGGGTCAGCGCCAGCCCGAGCATCTGTGTCGCCACCAGCCCGGCCCGCGCCGGGATCTGCTCGGGGTCGGGACAGGCGTACCGGGCGACCGGCAGGACCTGGTCCCGGAAGATGCCCTGCATCCGCTCGGCGCCGGCCTGATTGGTGGCGCCCACCCGCAGCAGGGCGGTGAGTTCCTCGTTCTCCTCCCACATGGTGAGGAAGTGCGTCACGAGGGTCTCGCCGACGATCTGCCGGGGCAGCGCGGCGAACTCCGGCAGCCGCAGATCGACGGAGACCGCCGCCGCGAACAGGCCTTCTTTGTTGCCGAAGTAGCGCATCACCATCGACGGATCGATGTTCGCGTCCTTGGCGATGGCGCGGATGGTGGCCCGCTCGTATCCGTCGGTCGCGAAGCGCTCGCGGGCGGCGGCGAGGATCGCGGTGCGGGTGGCGTCGGAGCGGCGGGAGGGTGCGGGGGGCTTGCTGTCGGTCATGCCAACAAGCGTAGGCCAACACGTGTTGACACGTCCAGGGTGGTGGCTCTATGTTTGCCAACGAGCGTTGGTCAACAGCTGTTGGCAAACGAACGTTGGCATTCAGGGAGGCCACCATGAACGGCACCGGCACAAGCATCGGCACGGGCACCGGAAACGGCACCACCCCCTCCGTCATCGTCGTCGGCTCCGGCCCCACCGGCCTGCTCCTCGCCGGTGACCTCGCCACCGCCGGCGTCCCCGTCACCCTCCTCGAAAAGCGCCCCCACAAGATCAGCAACCTCTCCCGCGCCTTCGGCGTGCACGCCCGCACCCTGGAGCAGCTCGACGCCCGCGGCCTCGCCGACCCACTGCTCGCCACCGGCGACACCATCACCGGCCTGCGCCTCTTCCGCCGCCTTTCACTCGACCTGAGCACGCTGCCGTCCCGCTTCCCGTTCCTGCTGATCACCCCGCAGTACGAGGTCGAGCGGCTGCTGGAGCGGCGGGCGCGCGAGGCCGGGGTGGAGTTCGTGTACGAGAACGAGGTCGTCGGGCTGCGGCAGGACGAAGACGGCGTCGACCTCGACGTACGAGGCTCCGACGGCGAAGTCGTCACGCACCGCGCGGCCTACGTCGTCGGCGCGGACGGCCACCACAGCGCCGTACGCCAGGCGATCGGCCTGCCCTTCCCCGGCGTCTCCGTCATCAAGTCCCTGCTCCTGGCGGACGTCAGGCTCGCGCAGCGGCCCGAGGGCGTACTCACCGTCAACGGCGCGGGCGACGCCTTCGCGATGATCGCGTCCTTCGGCGACGGCTGGTACCGCGTCATGGGCTGGAACCGCCGCAACGAGGCGGCCGACGACGCCCCGCTCGACCTCGACGAGATCAAGGAGGTCACCCGCCGCGCCCTGGGCACCGACTACGGCATGCATGACGCGCGCTGGCTGTCCCGTTTCCACAGCGACGAGCGCCAGGCCCCCGAGTACCGCGTCGGCCGGGTCTTCCTCGCCGGGGACGCCGCGCACATCCACTCACCGGCCGGCGGGCAGGGCATGAACACCGGCCTTCAGGACGCGGCCAACCTCGGCTGGAAGCTCGTCGCGGCCGTCCAGGGCTGGGCGCCCGCGGGCCTCCTCGACACCTACCAGGCCGAACGCCACCCCGTCGGCAAGGCGGTCCTGCGCAGCAGCGGCGGGCTGGTCCGGCTGGCCCGCGCGCAGAGCCCCGTACTGCGTGCCGTGCGCACGCTCGTCTCGGCCTTCGTCAACGTGGCCCGCCCCGCCCAGCGCAAGGCCCTGGCCCAGATCTCCGGCCTCGGCTACAAGTACCCCGCCCCCCGCGGCTCCCACCGCCTCACCGGCACCCGGGTCCCCGACGTCGCCCTCAAGAGCGGCCGGCTCTACGAGGCCCTGCGCGGCGGCCGCTTCGTGCTGATCACACCCGAGGGGTACGGCGAGAGGGGCGCCCGCGAGGACCGGCTGGCTGTCGAGCACTGGGCGGGAGACCGCCGTACGACCCTGCTCGTGCGCCCCGACGGATACGTGGCCTGGGCGGCGGACTCCGCCGAACCGGCCGCGATCGAGGCCGCGCTCGCCGCGCACCTGGGGTGAGGGCGAATGGGCGGAGGGGCCGAGGAGAGCGGATCACTCTTCTCGGCCCCTCCGTCGGCAGCCCTAGGGAAGCGTGACGAACGGCGACAGGAACGCGCGGGCGCCCGGAGTGTCCAGGCGGTACGTCACATTGGTCGCGTAGCACGGGGTGTCGCCGGTGATGGTGGTGGCGGCCAGGACGTTCTTCCCGCCGATCACCGCGAAGTTGGGGCCGCCGGAGTCGCCGTAACAGGCACCGCCGTTGCCCTGCGGGGCGGTCATCGCCAGGCGCACCCAGGAGTTGTTGAGCGCGTCGAAGGTGACGGGTGCTTTCATACGGACGCCGCCGCCGGGGTGGGTCTGGCCGCCGGGGCCGTTGACGGCTTCCTGAGTGCCGTATCCGGCGACGAACCAGTCGGTGGAGTTGAGGCCCCGCGGGCCGAGCGCGCCGAGTTGACCGGCGGTCGGTAGGACCGCGGGAGTGAAGGACCAGCGGGACTTCATCTTCGCGGCGGAGAGCTCGATCACCGAGATGTCGTGGGTGTCGGAGGCCGGCCCGGGGAAGTCGGGGTGGCTGTGGGCCGTGCCCTGGACCGCGACGGCGGTCGCCTGGGCGGCCGGGTCGCCCGGGTACTTCTTCGCGGCGGTGTCCAGGCCGGACTGCACGTCCTGGTCCAGCGACACATAGAACTTCACGTTGTCCGGCCAGTCGGTGGTGCAGTGCGCGGCCGTCAGGAAGGTGTCGGCGTCGATCATGGTGCCGGAGCAGACCCAGTCGACCCGGTCCGGCGTCGCGGGGTTGCCGTCGTTGTCCCATGTGGCGACGAGCGCGCCGACCTCGGTGCGCTCGGGGGCGGGCGTCGCGTTGTAGGAGTTGATGGCCGAGGCCGGCGGCGCGGTGGCGAGCACGGCCGCACAGGCCGCCGCGGTGACGGCGGTGGCGGTAACGCGTATGGCTGACAAAAGAACTACCCCTTCGGCAGGTGGGAGTGGGTGTTCTCCTGTGGGAGGTGGGCCAAGTGAAGCGCCTGGGGAGCGTCGCGACAAGAGCGTGATCGATTCATAGGGAAAGCCCTAGCGATCATTCAGTTCTGCTGAAAGGAATGCTCGAAAAGATTCGATGGACGTGACAGTTCCCGCGCTGCGACGGTGGATCCACCGCGATCACCGACCAGCGAAAGGACCTCCGTGGCCGTCGTAGCCGACCGGATCACCACTTCTTCCCCTACGACATCGAGGGCGGCCCCCATCCTGGGGATCGCCCTCGCCGCCCTGGCCACCCTCGTCTGGTCCGGCAGCTTCGTCACGTCTCGTGCCTTGGGCGACAGCGTGCCGCCAATCCAGCACGCCTTCTGGCGCTGGGTGGTGGCACTGGTGGCCGTCGCACCGTTCGGCGCCCGGCAGGCCTGGCGGCAACGGCAGCTGATCCGGCGCCACTTCGGTTATGTGCTCCTCGCCTCCCTCCTCGGCGTCACCGTCTACAACACGCTTGTCAACCAGGCCGGACTGTCCACGCCCGCCGCCAACATGGGCATGATCATGGCCGCGGCGCCGGTGCTGATGGCGGTGTACGAGCGGGCGAGCGGCGTACGGCTCGGCGCCCGCCGGGTGGCCGGGCTGCTCATCGCCTGCACGGGCGTGCTGCTGCTCGTGGGCGGCGGAGCCGGCTTCGCGGCGGGCGACCTCTGGATGGTCGCCGCGGCCTGCTGCTTCGGCGGGTACAGCGCACTGCTGCGGCGCAGGCCGGCCGAACTCGGCGGCACCGCCTTCCTGTTCACCACGTTCCTCATCGGGACCGCCCTGCTGCTGCCCGCCCAGACCGTGAGCCTCGCCGTACAGGGCGGCTTCACACCGACGACCGGAACCGTGCTGCCGCTGCTCTACGTCGGTATCGCCTCCTCCGCCCTCGCCTTCTTCGCCTGGAACACGGCGATCGCGCTCGTCGGCCCGACCCGCGCCGGCGTCGTCTACTACCTCCAGCCGGTCTGTGTGGCCCTGCTGTCCTGGGCGCTGCTCGGCGAGACGACCGGCCCGGCGCAGCTGCTGTGCATGGCGCTGATCCTGGGCGGGGTCGTGCTGGGCGCCGGTTCGCGGATCGGCGCCGGATAGGTTGCCGCCATGGCCGAGTGGGACATCCGGAAGCTGCAGATCCTGCGGACGCTGCGGGAACAGGGCACCGTCACGGCGACCGCCGAGGCGCTGCGGATGACCCCGTCGGCCGTCTCCCAGCAGATGACTAATCTGGCCAAGCAGCTCGGGGTTCCGCTGCTGGAGGCGCAGGGGCGGCGGGTGCGGCTCACGGACGCGGCACGGCTGGTGCTGCGCCATGCCGAGGTGGTGTTCGAGCAACTGGAGCGTGCGGACGCCGAGTTGGCGGCCTACGCGCACGGCGAGGTCGGCGAGGTGCGGGTCGGTGCCTTCTCGACCGCGGTGCCCGCCCTGGTCGTACCGGCCGTGAAGGCGCTGCGGGCCACACATCCCGGGGTCGGCGTGCGGGTGCGGGAGGCCGAGGCGGAGCAGGCGTACGAGCTGCTGGCCGCCGGGGACGTGGATCTGGCGCTGTCCTTGGCGGCCCAGGCGCCGAGCGAGGTGGATCCGCGCTTCACCCGGGTGCCGTTGCTCGCCGATCCGCTGGACCTCGCCCTCCCGCACGACCATCCGCTCGCCTCCGCCGAGGGGCTGCGGCTGGCCGAACTCGCCGCCGAGCCGTGGATCTTCGGAGGCAGCGGGCCCTGGTCCGACATCACGCGGGGGGCGTGTGAGGCGGCCGGGTTCAGTCCGTATCAGGGGCATTCGGCGGCCGGGTGGACCGCGATCCTGGCGATGGTGGAGGCGGGGATGGGCGTGGCTCTGGTGCCGCGGATGGTGGGGGCGCGGCGCGAGGGCGTGGTGATGCGGGAGCTGGCGGGCGATCGGCCGGTGCGGCATGTGGTGGCGGCGGTGCGGAAGGGCGCGGAGGACGCACCGGCGGTCGGCCGGGTGCTCGATGCCCTGCGGAGTGCTGCGGCCGGCTGATCGCGGGGCCGGAGTTCTGGGAGTTTCCCAAGGCCGCGGGCCTGACCGGCGCTCGTAGAAAGCTACGAAAAGCCGCTCCCTGCCTGCGGTCGCTTTCATGCCTTCCACTCCTGGCTGCCTCCGTTCGGTTGGCTGTCTACTCCTCAACAGGTGGTTGAGATCGACGTGGATCACTGACTTTCCGAACGAAAGAGAATCCCGTGACAAAGGCGGATGCTTCCTGATGGCCGGCCAGACTTCCCCCGCCCGCACCCCGCAGGACCTCAAAGAGGCCATCACCGGCGGGATCGGCGACAGCCCGCTCCGACCGGACGGAACGCTCAAGGTGAGCGGGGAGTACGCCTACTCCTCGGACCTGTGGGCGGAGGACATGCTCTGGGGCGCCACGCTGCGCAGCCCACACCCCTATGCGCGGATCAACTCGATCGACATCTCGCCCGCGCTCAAGCACCCCGGCGTGTACGCGGTGCTCACCCACAAGGACATACCCGGCGAGAACATCTACGGCCTGAAGGTCTCCGACACACCGGTGCTCGCCGAGGACATCGTGCGCTACGAGGGCGAGCCCATCGCCCTCGTAGCCGCCGACCACCCGGAGACGGCACGCCGCGCACTGGCGAAGATCGTCGTCGACTACGACGTACTCGAACCGATCACCGACCCGGAGCGGGCCGCACACGACGACACGCTGCCCAAGCTGCACCCCGACGGCAACGTGGTGCGCTACCAGCCGATCATCAAGGGCGATCCGGAGGCAGAGGCCGACGTCGTGGTCTCCGACGTGTACACCCTGGGTATGCAGGACCAGGCGTTCCTCGGGCCGGAGTCCGGTCTGGCCATACCGGACGAGGACGGCGGGGTCGACCTCTTCATCGCGACCCAGTGGCTGCACGTGGACCAGAAGCAGACGGCGCGGGCGCTCGGGCTCCCGGTCGAGAAGGTGCGCTTCACCATGTCCGGTGTCGGCGGTGCCTTCGGTGGCCGCGAGGACCTGTCCATGCAGATCCACTGCTGTCTGCTGGCGCTGCACACCGGCAAGCCGGTGAAGATGGTCTACAACCGGCAGGAGTCCTTCTACGGCCATGTGCACCGGCACCCGGCCAAGATGTACTACGAGCACGGCGCGACCAAGGACGGCAAGCTCGTCTACATCAAGGCGCGGATGTACTTCGACGGCGGCGCGTACGCCTCCAAGACGCCGGTCGTGGTCAGCAACGCCACCTCGCTGGGCACCGGGCCGTACGTGGTGCCGAACGTCCGGATCGAGGGCTGGGGCCTCTACACGAACAACCCGCCCTGCGGTGCGATGCGCGGCCTCGGCGCGGTGCAGCCGGCGTACGCCTACGAGTCCCAGATGGACAAGCTCGCCAAGGCGCTGGACATGGACCCGGTACGGCTGCGGCAGCTCAACGCCGTCGAAGAGGGCTCGACCCTGCACACCGGGCAGGTGCTGGATTCCCCCGCGCCGGTCGCCGAACTGCTGGAACGGCTCAAGCGGCTTCCGCTGCCGCCTCAGCACCCGACCGGACCGGCGGACGTCCGCAGCCTGCCGGGCGGGCTGTCCAACACCACGCACGGCGAAGGCGTGGTCCGGGGCGTCGGCTACAGCGTGATCATCAAGAACGTCTCCTACGCGGAAGGCGTCGACGACTACTCCACGGCGCGGGTGCGGCTGCAGGCCATCGGCGGTGAACCGGTGGCGATGGTGCACACCGCGGCGGCCGAGGTCGGGCAGGGCCTGGTCACCGTGCAGCAGCAGATCGCCCGCAGCGAACTCGGCGTGGAGCGGGTGAACATCCACCCGACCGACACCAACGTCGGTGACGCGGGCTCGAGTTCGGCCTCCCGGCAGACCTACATCACCGGCGGTGCCGTCCGGAACGCGTGCGAAGCCGTCCGCGCGGCCCTCTTCGACCGGGTCGCCCAGCGCTTCGGCCAGAACCCCGCCGATCTGTCGATCTCCGGCGGCAAGGTCGTGTCCCACGCCACCGGTTTCGTCGCCGATCTGGTCGAGGTGCTCGGCGACGACGTGATCGAGGAGACCAGGGAGTACCACCACCTCCAGACCTACGCGATGGACCCGGAGACGGGACAGAGCCGGCGGGTGCACGTCCAGCACGCCTACGCCGCGCACCGGGCGGTGGTGGACGTGGACACCGAGCTGGGTCTGGTCAAGGTCGTACAGCTGGACTGTGCGCAGGACGTCGGCAGGGCGATCAACCCGGACGCCGTCGTCGGACAGATCCAGGGCGGTTCCGCGCAGGGGCTCGGCCTCGCCGTGATGGAGGAGATCCAGGTCAAGGACGGCAAGATCCGCAACCCGTCGTTCACCGACTATCTGATCCCGACCATCCTGGACACACCCCCGATGGCGGTGGATGTGATCGAGAGGGCCGACCCGAACGCGCCGTACGGCGTGCGGGGTGTCGGCGAACCGCCCACCATCTCCGCCACCCCCGCGGTCGTCAACGCCATCCGCAATGCGACGGGGTTGAACCTCACCCACACGCCGGTCGCCCCGAAGCACATCTGCGGCGCACAGCCCTGACGAACCGTCTCCGAAAAGAGGAACGACCATGACCACGCACACCCAGGAAACGAGCGTCCACGAGTCCGAGCGCGGCTGGATGGAACAGGCGATCAGCCTGGCCACCAACAGCGTCGCCAACGGCGGCGGCCCCTTCGGCGCGCTGGTCGCCAAGGACGGCGAGGTCGTCGCGATCGGCAACAACCAGGTCACCTCGACCCTGGACCCGACGGCGCACGCCGAGGTGAGCGCGATGCGCGCCGCCTGCAAGGCGCTGGACACCTTCTCGCTCGACGGCTGCGTCCTGATCACGTCGTGCGAGCCATGTCCGATGTGCCTGTCCTCCGCGCTGTGGGCGCGCGTCGACCGGATCGTCCATGCCGCCGACCGGCACGACGCCGCGGTGGCCGGCTTCGACGACCGCAAGTTCTACGACCTGTTCGAGAAGAAGCCCAAGTCGATGTGGCCGACCTCGGTCGAGCAGCTGGACCTGCCGAACCGTACGGCGCCGTTCGACGCCTGGCTGGCCAAGTCCGACCGCGTCGACTACTGACGGAGGGCGCCCGGCATCATGCCGGGCGCCCTCGTCGACGTACCGAGAAGTGTCGTACGACGGACTACTGCACGGCGTCCGCCGCCTGGGCCTTCAGGGCGCGTTCCACGCCCGCGCGTGACTCCGAGATCAGTCGGCGCAGGGACGCGTTCGGCTCGGCGGAGGTCAGCCAGGTGTCGGTCTTGGCCAGGGTCTCCGGGGAGACCTGGAGGGTCGGGTAGAGGCCGACGGCGATCTGCTGGGCGATCTCGTGGGAGCGGGACTCCCAGATGTCCTTGACGACCTCGAAGAACGTGTCGGCGTACGACGCCAGCAGCTCGCGCTGGTCGGTCTGGACGAAGCCCGAGATGACGGCTTCCTGGACGGCGTTGGGCAGCTTGTCGGAGCCGATGACCGACGCCCAGGCCTCCGCCTTCGCCTCCGGGGTGGGCCGGGACGCGCGGGCGGTGGCCGCGTGCCGCTCGCCCGCCGCCGTCTTGTCCCGCTCGTACTCGCCGGCGATCTCCGCCTCGTCGAACCGGCCGACGGCGGCGAGCCGCTGGACGAACGCCCAGCGCAGCTCGGTGTCGACGGCCAGGCCCTCGATCGTCTGCGAACCGTCCAGCAGCGCCTCCAGCAGGTCCAGCTGCTCCGGCGTACGAGCCGTCGCCGCGAACGCCCGCGCCCACGCCAGCTGGTGGTCGCCGCCCGGCTCCGCCGACCGCAGATGGGCCAGCGTGGCGTCGGTCCAGCGGGTGAGCAGGGCCTCGCGGGCGGCCGGGTCGGCGTACAGGTCGATCGCCAGCTTCACCTGGCGCTGCAGCGACTGCACGACACCGATGTCGGACTCCTTGCCGATGCCGGACAGCACGAGGGAGAGGTAGTCGCGGGTGGCGAGTTCCGCGTCCCGCGTCATGTCCCACGCCGACGCCCAGCACAGGGCGCGCGGCAGCGACGCCTCGAAGTCGCCGAGGTGCTCCGTGACGAAGGCCAGCGACTGCTCGTCCAGCCGGACCTTCGCGTACGACAGGTCGTCGTCGTTGAGCAGGATCACGTCCGGACGGCGCTTGCCCACCAGCTGCGGCACGGCCGTCAGCTCGCCGTCGACGTCCAGCTCGACGCGCTCGTCACGGATCAGCTTGCCGCTGTCCTCATCGAGGGCGTACAGGCCGACCGCGATGCGGTGCGGCCGCAGCGTCGGCTCGCCCTTGGCGCCCGCCGGGAGCGCCGGGGCCTCCTGGCGGATGGCGAAGGAGGTGATGACGCCGCTGTCGTCCGTCTCGATCTCCGGGCGCAGGATGTTGATGCCGGCCGTCTCCAGCCACAGCTTCGACCAGGTCTTCAGGTCCCGCCCGGAGGTCTCCTCCAGCGCGCCGAGCAGGTCGGAGAGGCGCGTGTTGCCGTACGCGTGCGCCTTGAAGTACGCCTGCACGCCCCGGAAGAACTCGTCCATGCCGACGTACGCGACGAGCTGCTTGAGGACGCTCGCGCCCTTCGCGTACGTGATGCCGTCGAAGTTGACGAGCACGTCGTCGAGGTCGCGGATCTCGGCCATGATCGGGTGCGTCGAGGGCAGCTGGTCCTGGCGGTACGCCCACGTCTTCATGGAGTTGGCGAAGGTGGTCCAGGAGTGCGGCCAGCGCGACTCGGGGGAGTACGCCTGGCAGGCGATGGAGGTGTACGTGGCGAACGACTCGTTCAGCCACAGGTCGTTCCACCACTCCATGGTGACCAGGTCGCCGAACCACATGTGGGCCAGCTCGTGCAGGATCGTCTCCGCCCGCACCTCGTACGCGGCGTCGGTCACCTTCGACCGGAACACGTACTGGTCGCGGATCGTCACCGCGCCCGCGTTCTCCATCGCGCCCGCGTTGAACTCCGGCACGAACAGCTGGTCGTACTTCTTGAACGGGTACGCGTAGTCGAACTTCTCCTGGAACCAGTCGAAGCCCTGCCGGGTCACCTCGAAGATCGCGTCCGAGTCGAGGAACTCGGCGAGCGAGGGGCGGCAGTAGATGCCGAGCGGGACGGACTGCCCGTTCTTCTCGTACACGCTGTGCACGGAGTGGTACGGCCCGACGATGAGTGCCGTGATGTACGTCGAGATCCGCGGCGTCGGCTCGAAGACCCAGGTGTCGTCCTTGGGCTCCGGCGTCGGCGAGTTGGAGACGACAGTCCAGCCGGTCGGCGCCTTCACGGTGAACTGGAAGGTGGCCTTCAGGTCCGGCTGCTCGAAGGAGGCGAAGACCCGGCGGGCGTCCGGCACCTCGAACTGGGTGTAGAGATAGGCCTGGTTGTCGACCGGGTCGACGAAGCGGTGCAGGCCCTCTCCGGTGTTGGTGTACGCGCAGTCGGCGACGACACGGAGGATGTTGCGGCCTTCCAGCAGCCCCGGCAGGGCGATCCGGGAGTCCTTGAACAGCTCGTCGGCATCCAGCGGATCCCCGTTGAGCGTGATCTCGTGGACGGCCGGGGCGACCAGGTCGATGAAGGACTCCGCGCCGGTTTCGGCGACGTCGAAGCGCACCGTGGTCACGGACCGGTAGGTACCGCCCTCTTGCGCGCCGGAGAGGTCGAGATCGATCTCGTACGAGTCAACGGTGAGCAGCTTGGCTCGCTGCTGCGCCTCTTCGCGAGTCAGGTTGGTGCCAGGCACGCGGTCATCTCCTCGATATGGGTGGCTTCGGCGGTTCGGTCATCCTTCCACGGGACCTGCGAGAAACGCGATGTCCGGTTCCCGCCGGTGAGCGGGCCGGACGCGCAGGACGCTGTTCGTATGACGACGACGTACACCGCACGACCCATCACCCCCGTGATCCTGAAAGAGCTGCGCTCTGCTGACGACGCGGGGCGCGAGATGGTTCCCGTGACCGACGAGGGGGGCGGTGCCCCACTCCGCTGCTGTCTGCGCCGCAGCGCCCCCGGGGAGCTGATCGCCCTCGTCTCGTACGCCCCGCTGCGCCGCTGGGCGGCGGAGACGGGAGCGGACCCCGGCGCGTACGACGAGCAGGGCCCGGTCTTCATCCACGCCGAGGAGTGCCCCGGCCCCGACCCGGACGGCCACCCCTTCGCGAACGCCCACCGCACCGTCCGGCGCTACTCGGCCGAGGGCCGCATCCTGGGCGGCGAGCTGGTTGACGCGGTCGACGACGAGGCCTTCCGGAAGGCGTTCGACGACCCGGCCGTGGCGCTCGTGCATGTGCGGGCCGTGGAGTACGGGTGCTTCCTCTATGAGGTACGCAGGGGTTAGCCCTCGCAGGGTAGTGCGAAAAGTAGGCAAGGTAGTCATACCCTGGTATCTTGGGGGTATGAAGATCAGTGTGAGCCTGCCGCAGGAGGATGTCAGCTTCGTCGATCAGTACGCGGTTGAAAGAGCCGCGGATTCCCGGTCCGCCGTGATACACGCAGCCATCCAGCTGTTGCGAGAGTCAGTCCTGGAGGAGGAGTACCTCGCAGCCTGGGACGAGTGGTATGCGAGCGAGGACGCTGCACTGTGGGACCGGACGGCGGGGGATGGACTTTCCGATGAGGCGTGGTGACATCTACCTGGTCGACCTGGAGCCGGTGGTGGGTCATGAGGCCAACAAGAAACGCCCGGCTGTTCTGGTGACGAACGACGCGGCGAACCGTATGGCGGACCGCGCGGGTCGTGGCGTACTGGCGGTAGTGCCCGTGACGTCCAACACGGAGCACGTGCGGACCTTCCAGGTGCTACTCCACGCAGGGGACTGCGGACTGAAGCGCGACTCCAAGGCACAGTGTGAGCAGATCCGGGCCCTCGACCTGTCCCGGTTCGGGCACCGGATCGGCACAGTGCCGCCGCAGGTGATGAAGGACATCGACAGGGCACTGCGGCAGCAGTTGGCGCTCTGACCACGGAAAGGGAGCCCCCGGTTCACCGGCGGGCGCCCTTTCGCGCAGGTCCACAGCGCTACGCGCTCAGCTCCGCCGCCACCAGCTCCGCGATCTGTACCGCGTTCAGGGCCGCGCCCTTGCGGAGGTTGTCGCTGGAGACGAAGAGGGCGAGGCCGTTGTCGACGGTCTCGTCGGTGCGGATGCGGCCGACGTACGACGGGTCCTGGCCGGCGGCTTGGAGGGGGGTCGGGATGTCGGAGAGCACCACGCCGGGGGCGCCGGCCAGCAGCTCGGTCGCGCGTTCGGCGCTGATCGGGCGGGCGAAACGGGCGTTGACCTGGAGGGAGTGGCCGGAGAAGACCGGGACGCGCACGCAGGTGCCGGAGACCTTGAGGTCCGGGATCTCCAGGATCTTGCGGGACTCGTTGCGCAGCTTCTGCTCCTCGTCGGTCTCGTTCAGACCGTCGTCGACGAGGTTGCCGGCGAAGGGCAGCACGTTGAAGGCGATGGGGCGCTTGTAGACACCGGGCTCCGGGAAGTCGACCGCGCTGCCGTCGTGGGTGAGCTGGTCGGCGTCGGCGACCACCTTCTGCGCCTGCCCGTGCAGCTCGGCCACGCCCGCGAGACCGGAGCCGGACACGGCCTGGTAGGTGGCGACGACCAGCGCTTCGAGGCCCGCCTCCGCGTGCAGCGGCTTCAGGACCGGCATCGCGGCCATCGTCGTGCAGTTCGGGTTGGCGATGATGCCCTTGGGGCGGTCGGCGATCGCGTGCGGGTTCACCTCGGACACCACCAGGGGTACGTCCGGGTCCTTGCGCCAGGCCGACGAGTTGTCGATCACGACCGCGCCCTGGGAGGCGACCTTCTCGGCCAGCGCCCTGGAGGTCGCGCCGCCCGCGGAGAACAGCACGATGTCCAGGCCGCTGTAGTCGGCGGTCGCCGCGTCCTCCACCGTCACGCCGTCCAGGGTCGTCCCCGCGGAACGGGCCGAGGCGAACAGACGCAGCTCGGTGACCGGGAAGGCGCGCTCCGTGAGGATCCTGCGCATGACCGTGCCGACCATCCCGGTGGCTCCGACGATTCCGACCCTCACGGCGACTCCCTCTACGTGTACGTACGTGTCTGCGGCTTTTCCATCATGCGGCCGACCCCGGTCCGCCTGTCCAATTCTTTGCGCTCCATGCCCGAGGAATGGGACACCGGGCAGTGTGACGTACACCTCGGCCAGATTTCCCGAGCATCCGCCGAACGTTTCCGCGCGCTGCGGCGTCGTAGAGGAAACGCGGTGAGGGGGGTGGCTTGTGCTGCGCAGAAAGGCCCGCCGTGACCAGGGGAACGACGATCCCCTGGACGCGGCTCAGGAACGCCGGGTGCGGGCGGTGCTCGCGCTGGGCGGCGTGCCGCAGACGGACCTGCCGGACGGGGTGCAGCAGGTCCGCCTGCGGCTCCTTGAGCGGGCGGCGAAGGGGTACGAGGCCCCGCGCGACGTCTCCGCATGGGCGGCCGTGGTCGCCTCCAACCTCGCCATGGACTGGCACCGCGCCAAGCGGCGCCAGGAACGGCTCGGCGAGCGCCTGGCCTCCCTGCGCCAGCTGGAGCACCCCTCCGGCGAGGACACCAGCGTGCTCTCCCTCGCCGTCGCCCAGGGCCTGGACGAGCTGCCCGACTCCCAGCGCCAGGTCCTCGTCCTGCGTTTCTACGCCGATCTGCCCGTCCGCTCGATAGCCGACGAACTCGGCATCCCGGAAGGCACGGTCAAGAGCAGGCTGCACACGGCGGTACGGGCACTGCGCGCCCGCCTGCACGAGGACGAGGTGGTGTGACATGACCGCCGAACACAACGGCGCCGACGCGCTGATGGCCGCGCTCACCGACGAGCCGCTGACGGACGAGGCCCGCGCGGACGCCGCCTTCATGACCGAGCACGAGTCGGCACTCGCCGATCTGGCGCTGCTGCGCGAGCAGTTGGGGGCCATCGGGGACGCGCTGGCCGCCGAGCCGGCGAAGAAGAGGGCCGAGAAACCCGCTCCAGCCGTACGGCTGCGGCGGCGCCGGACGCTGAGGGTCGCGCTGGGCGGGCTCGCGGTGGCGTGCGGTGCCGCGCTGTTCGTGGGGGCGGGGTGGCTTGTCGTGCAGTCCGGGTCGGGGATGGACGACAGCGGCAGTGGCGCGGTGGCAGAAGACAGCGCCTCTGACAGCTCGGGAAAGGCGGAGAGCCAGTCGAAGAGCCGCGCCCGCTATCTCGCCTGCGCCCGCCTCGTCGTCGAGGGCACGGTCACCGCCGTGGCGCCGGTCCCCGGCACCGCACAGGAGCGCGTCACCCTGGACGTCACCCGCTCCTACAAGCCCGCCAAGGGTGAGGACGAGGTCGTCTTCGTGATGGACGAGGACATTCTCAACAAGGGCGACCACGCCCTGATCGGCCTCCCGCGGAACGCGGCCTCGCCCGACATGTGGGCCGTCGGCAGGAAGGACATGGCCCGGGAACGTGCCTGGATCACCAGGGCCCTCCCCGAGTCCCGCACCCTCACCTGCGAATGAGAAAGGGGCGGGCGTCCGAAAGGACG